>CAIYMF010000121.1 GCA_903927265.1 uncultured bacterium
ATCGTGACGACATCGCGATCAGTGCTGAAGTCGGCTGCATACCCCTGCGTTCCCAAGGTGTACACAATCAAGGCGTCAAAGCGCTCGAAGGCGTCACTCAGAATCGAATGAACCTTGGCCTCAAGTAGCTGTCCCGGCACGATGCCAATGCGGTCGAGGCCGTCAGCGGAGCGTTTGAGGAAATCTCGGGTGTAGTCCATTAGACGTGGATCGTCGACAGCCACCTGCATAGACGGCCCCATCAGCGCGCCGTAATGGGCGAGCGCCGCATCACTCACCAGACCTTGAGTAATGGGGAGGGCGATTTCTTCAACGAGGGCACCTGCCCGTGCGAGCACCTCACCGAACGCACGGGTCGCCGCAACCACTTCTGGATCGACGAGGAAGTCACCAAGTCGCGGTACGACTCCAATGCGCATTCCCTCGATGCCGGGCAATTCGTCCGGGATGAAAAGCGCGGGACGCAGTGACACGTGGTCGGCCGGATGCGGACCCACGATGGTGTTCTCGAACAGTGCACAGTCGCCCACTGAACGCGCCATCGGACCGTCATGACAAAAGGCATCGAAGTTGTAGGGGGGAAGTGCGGGGACGCGGCCATAGGGCGGCTTGAAGCCGACCAGGCCACACAAGGATGACGGGATTCGGATTGAGCCACCGATATCGGATCCCGTGGCCAAGAAGGCCATGCCTGCCGCAAGTGCGGCGGCGCTACCGCCGGAGGAACCGCCGGGGGAGAGCTCAAGATTCCACGGATTACGGGTAACTCCCCAGAGGGTGCTGTGAGTCATTCCGGCGCAACTAAATTCCGGCGTGGTCGTGCGGGCGTGAAGGACCGCTCCTGCATCCATGAGTCGCTCGACGACCGGGTGGGTGGCCTCACCCACGAGACCTTCAGTGAGGAGAGATCCGTACCGCATCTCCCAGCCAACAACGGGTTGCTCCTCCTTGACCGCCACCGGTAAACCTTCAAGGGGCCGAGGCTGAACGCCATTTCCGGCATAGCGTCGTTCGGCCTCACGCGCGTCCGCACGAGCAGACTCACGATGAACCTCGGTGAGGGCGTTGACGAGGGGGTTTACCTCGTCTATTCGAGCGAAGACGGCCTCAAGGACATCGACGGGCGACAATTCCCGGGCTCGGAAGGCAGCCAGAGTGTCAACTGCTGAGGCGTACACGGTGTCGTCCACTCGCCCGTCCTCTCCCGGAGTCGCCTCCGTCGCGCCCCAACGCTATCGGATCGGCTCTGCTAGCGTCCGACCGTCGGGGGTCATTTGCCAAGGAGGAACCATGTCGGCGCAGAAGGTCATCGTCAATACCTCCATCCGCACCATGGACCCTGAACAGCCGTGGGCTTCCGCACTCGCCATCGAAGATGGAGTCATCGTCGCCATCGGCGATGCCGATGCGGTTCGCGACGTGTGCGACGGAACTACCGAGGTGATCGATGCACACGGCTGGCATCTGACACCGGGACTCGTCGACGGGCATCAGCATTTGTTCTTTGGCGCCGAGTTTGGTCAGGGACCCTCCTTTGACCGGGTCGACACGCTTTCCGAGGTCCGAGAGGTGCTCGCTGCCGAACGCCGGCGCGTTGGCCCAGGGGAGTGGATCGTCGGCTACGCCTTTGAATACGCCGCTCTCGAGGGCGCAACCTTCCACCACTCACTCATCAACGAAGCAGCAGGCGACGGTCCAGTCTTCATCTACTCACTTGACGTACACACGGGCTTCGTCAATGACCATGCGCTTCGTCTGGCAGGTGTCACCGGCTCGCGCGAGTTCGATGATGGCTCATTCATCGTGGTCGACGACAACGGATCTCCCACGGGCGAATTGCGCGAAATGCAGGCCATCCTCGCGGTACTCAGCCACCGCCCGGAACCCACCGATGACGAGCGCCTCGACTGGTACGCCGAGGCTATTGCCGCGCAGAACTCCGTTGGCATCACCGGTATTCACCAGATGAATGCCGACGGAACGACACCGGGCATTCTTACTGCGCTCGAAGACTCCGGACGGCTTGGGCTGCGAGTGCACGTTCACTATTTTGTTGACCCCAGTCTCGACGAAGAGACACTCACTGAACTGTTGCGTAGCCGTGACATTCACGGTCGTCGCTGGCAGGGCGACGGCGCCAAGTTCATGATCGACGGAGTGATCGATACCGGAACCGCATGGCTCGAGGAACCTGACACGCACGGCGATGGTGGCGATCCGATGTGGCCCGATCCGCAGTTGTATCGCGCGACGATTCGCCGATTCGATGCTGCGGGGTTCCGTCTGACCACCCACGCCATCGGGGATCGGGCAGTACGCGAAGTTCTCGACACCTACGAGACCTTGCCGGCAGGTCCCCGCCTTCACCGCATCGAACACATCGAGACGGTTCCAGATGCCACCGTGTCGAGGTTTAAGAAGCTCGGAGTGACAGCCTCGATGCAGCCTATTCATCTTCGCTGGCTCACTCCCGACCTGTCCGATCCGTGGTCGACGCGCCTGGGGCAACCGCGCTGCAATCACGTGATGCCCTCCGGTGATCTCTCGGCCGACGGAGCTCTCGTTGTGCTTGGTTCGGACTGGCCAGTAGCGCCGTACGACCCACGGCTTGGGTTCTTGTCGGCTCAGTTGCGCCGAGCACCGGATCGACCCGCTCACGGACCGATCGGACGCAGTCGCCCTCTGACCGGACTTGAAACGCTGGCCGGGTACACCGTCAATGCCGCCCAGTCGACCGGTGACGGGCACCACTCGGGCAAACTGCGGGTCGGCTACCGTGCCGATCTCGTGGCGTGGGGCGCTGATCCCGCACTCACCAACCCCGTTGATGTAGTTGATCTTCCTGTGCACCTCACCATGGTCGATGGAGACATCGTTCATCAATCCGCTTAACCACTACACAACCCCTTCGATTGTTGAGGAGTACGAACGATGGCGAACTTCGCGGACGTTGTGATCACTGGAGCTGATGTCTGGTGCGGTGACGCATCACGCAGTTGGGCGAAGGCCGTAGCAATTCAAGGGGATCGCATCGTGCGCGTCGGCACCGACGACGATGTCCGTGACCTGATCGGCCCCTCAACCGATCACCGTCACCTGCCCGGGCGCATGGTCACGCCAGGATTTCAGGATGCGCATATTCATCCGCCGTTCGGTGGGCGCAACCGACTGAATATCTTTCTCAACGACATCGAAGGCCGTGAGAATTACCTCTCCGCCATCCGCGCGTACGCCGATGCCAATCCTGACGCCGAGTGGATCATCGGCGGCGGCTGGGCAATGGAGTACTTTCCTGGAGGAACTCCGCGCAAGGAGGATCTCGACGCGATCGTGCCTGACCGTCCTGTCTTCCTTTTCAACCGCGATGTGCATGGTGCATGGGTCAACAGTCGCGCCCTCGAGATTGCGGGCATAGACCGCACGACACCTGATCCCAGTGACGGACGTATCGAGCGTGATCCCGAGACCGGCGAACCTTCCGGCACTTTGCATGAGGGGGCCGCTTACTCACTCAATGACACTTTCGTGCCGCTGCCGTCGGCGGATGAATGGCAACGCGCCATCCTCAATGCGCAGGAATTTCTGCACGCGTTCGGAATCACCGCGTGGCAGGACGCATGGGTGACCCCCGACACGCTGGCTGCCTACCGGGCGCTGGCCTCCTCCGGTCAACTCACCGCGCGCGTGGTGGGCGCACTCTGGTGGGAGCGATCACAAGGGGTCGAGCAGATTCCCAATTTCGTCGAACAACGTGCCACAGGTGCTGCAGGTTCATTTCATCCGACGACAGTGAAAATCATGACCGACGGTGTAGTCGAAAACTACACAGGCGCACTGTTGCAGCCCTATTGCGACGGATGTGGTGGTCACACTGACAACAGTGGTCTGGCATTCATCGAACCCGACGTGCTCGCGGCTGCCGTCACTGAGCTTGATCGGCTCGATTTCCAAGTACACATGCACACGATCGGCGATCGGGCGGTGCGAGTGGCGCTTGACGCAGTGCAGGCAGCGCGCTCGATCAACGGTGCACGCGACAACCGGCATCACCTCGCGCACATCCAGGTAGTTCAGCCCAGTGACATTCCACGATTCCGCGAACTCGATGTAGCAGCTAACTGCCAGCCCTACTGGGCGCAGATGGAACCGCAGATGGCTGAGCTCACCATGCCCTTCCTCGGTGAAGATCGTGGAGCGATGCAGTATCCGTTCGGCGATCTGTTGCGTCACGGAACGGTACTGGCGATGGGAAGTGACTGGTCGGTGACTACGGCTAACGTCCTCGAGGAGATCGAGGTTGCGGTCAACCGAGTAGATCCCGACAATCGACACAATGCGCCGTTCCTCCCCGAACAACGCATTGGTCTGCACGACGCCCTGAGTGCATTCACCGCTGGGACCGCGTACGTCAACCACGACGAGACCGACTCCGGTTCCATACGGGAAGGGCTGCGTGCCGACCTCGCCATCATCGACCACAACCTATTCGCTGCGGGGGCACCTCCGATTGCCGATGCGTCGGTCGAACTCACGATGGCATCGGGGCGAATTGTTCACGACCGGACCAAGTAATTCACGATGCGTCATTAGTCACCTGCACGACGGTGATGATCACACCATGCGTTGACTGGTCGCGTGCAACCAGATGGGCAGTGTCCGATGTCCAGTTCAACTGATCATCAACTGTGATGCGCGCTCTCACCGCCAGTTGCGCGGTTTCCTCAATGGCATCAGCCTGCACCGTGAGTTCAAACGGGATCGGAACCTGCCCCCCGACAATGTGTTGCACTGCGAGTTGAGTGGAGCGGGCGTCGGCCAACGCGGTGTCCTCTAACGTCACCGTGGTGACTGCTTCGGGCACCAACGCCATGCGCTGGGGGTAAACGACGGTGCCACTCACGGTGAGGGTGGTGCCGGCATCACCAGATTTCCGCAGTGATTCGCCGGTCATATCGACCAGCCTCGTCTGAGCAGCGCCGTCGTCCAGCAGCACCCATCCGGTA
This sequence comes from uncultured bacterium, assembly GCA_903927265.1. Taxonomy (GTDB): domain Bacteria; phylum Actinomycetota; class Actinomycetes; order S36-B12; family CAIYMF01; genus CAIYMF01. Next base: position 5,004 of record CAIYMF010000121.1, read on the forward strand.
CCCGGCTCTCCCGCCCGTACGGTCAACGGCTGGTCGAGAAAGGCGAGCAGTCGGTCTTCTTGAGCCATGGCCCCCTCATCTCCGGCCATCCGGGTTGAAGCGAGACCTCTGACAGTGAGCGTCGATCCGGTCACCTCATACGTGCCTCGAATTCGGTTCACGGTCGCATGCCCGTGAATCGCGCCATCGACATCAAAGACCAACTCCGGATGTCCTCGATCGAGGGTTCCGAGTCCGGCAATGTCTTCGACTCGAAACGTCCGGCCGACAAGCAGGCCGCGTACAGGGTTCTCTGTGGTGTCGTCATTCATGCAGTGAGTGTGCCATTGGGTGCACCCTTCACGCGACGCGAAACGCTACTCAAATCCGAGGTGGGGAACCATCTCAGCGAGAGTAAGTGGCAACACGCAGGTCGACTGGTGCAACGACAGCAAAGGTAGATGAGCGCTCGACACCGGCGACAAGTGAACACACTGCGCCGTTGATCTCTGTGCGATCAGACTCAGAGTGTCACGACGCTCTTGCCCCTGCACTAGATACGGCAATCCGCTCTCGGTGTACGTCGTCGGTCGCCACGAGTAAGAACTGGCACGCCCTGCATGCACCTTGACCATGAGTGCGGCACTGGCTCTACCTGCTATTGAGTACCACGCAAAATTGCCGAGTGAATAGGCCACGACCGCACGGCCCATGTAGCCAGCGCCTTGAAGGACGTGCGGGTGCGATCCCACAATCACATCAGCGCCCGCTGCCGATAGCGCTCGAGCTACCGAACGCTGGAGTGCATTAGGACAGGTTGCCATTTCGTATCCCCAGTGCACGTACACCACCACGACATCAACCTTGCGCGACCACGCATTCACCGCAGAAAGAATGGCGCGCGAGTGGTTGTGCCACACCGCAAGCCCCGGCCCGTCGATCGTCGCTGGCCAGCTGCGCGCGACGGCTGCGTTCTCTTCGTACACCAAGTCGAGTCCGACGATGCCGAAGAACGCAACGCTCGTGCCTTTGACCGTCGTCGTGTAAGGCTTAATGGCGTCGGTGGTGTTGCGCCCAACGCCGACGATCGGCACCGGTGATGTGGCACGGGCTACAAGCGTCTGGCGCAATCCCACCGAGCCGTAATCGACACCGTGATTGTTGGCGATCGTTACTACGTCAACCCCCGCACGTGCGAGCGTGCGCAGGACCCCAGGCCCAGCGCGGAAGTTGAACTCTTTAGGCGTGGGGGAGCCGCTGATGGCAATCGCCGTTTCGAGGTTCACCATCGACAAGTCGGCTCCGGCGAAAATCGTAGGCAGCGTGCGCAGCCCGCCAGGCCCGGCCTGAGCACTCGCTGCACCGCTGAAGTGCACGTCTCCACCGAAAGCGAGGGTGAGATCACCTTTCACCAACGGAACCCCGCGGGTGGGAAGTGACAAATTGACTCCGGCGAGATTGACTACGCCGACGCGCACGAAGTACTCGCTACCGCCAACCAGCGACGTGATGCGGCAGGAGCGGTTGAGTAACGCGCCAGTGCACGTCCCGCCGGTTGGCGCGACCCATTCGCCTGTTCGGCTCTTGCGGATCAGAACTGCGTATCCGGTGATGGGCGAACCGCCGTCGCTGATGCTGGCGGCCCACGTGATGTCGAGCGACTCATATCCCGCGCGCACTATCGGCGCGGGTGTTTTGACAGCGCGCGTGTACGGGCTGGCAGAGGCTGCCGGGGATGCAGCGCTCGGCCCATTGTCGTTTACGGCAATGACGCGCACGAAGTACGTTGCTCCATTGACAAGGTCTGTGATGGTGCACGAAAAGGCGAGTGCGTCGAGAACGGCAGCGCAGGTGCCAGCCGATGGCACCGCAAAGGTTCCCCCCTCGGAAGTCGCGACTTCCACCTGGTACCCGATCAGCAGTGATCCGCCGTCGTCTGGGGCAGTCCAGTTCACGGTCAGTTGGGTCGACGAAGGAGCCAGAGACGGTACCGCAGGGACACTCGGCACACTTCCGACGGCATGAGCCGGGGAACCGCTGAGAGCAAGGAGCAGCGCAAGTGTCAGCGTGGACACGAGGGGAATGACGCGACCACGGAACGGCCACATACCTCTGCACCCCCTCGAATCAACTTGGCTCGGATGACTCTAACCCGCCACGCACCTGCCCACCTCCGCGCCGTGAACGAGGCGAGCCGGCGTAGCGAATCAGCGCCCCCGATGCCACAAGCAGAACAATCGCCACGGCGGCATTAAGCGGTATCCCAGCGAATTGCACGACGCGAGTCGGAAAGCCGGCCAGACCGGTTCCCGAGATCACCAGAGTGCAGATCCCGACTCCCACGGTGCCGACGAGGGCCAATACTGACGCCAGCGTCCCGTGCGGCGCCACACTCCGTGGCGGACTGTCCCACCACGGTAACGGCGCATGCTCAAACGGCCACATCAGGCGCACCACTGCCCAAACGCCTACGGCGAAGACCGCGAGGAATCCCAGCGTTCCGAACCAGAATGCCCACCCATCCGGGATGGGCAAGTCGTCAGCGCGCAATGTGACAGGCCGATCAAGATGCACTAGGTGCAGCACGACAGTGACGGCCACCAACACCGGTAGGTGCCACAAGTACAGGGTCATGGCGCACAGGTTGATTCCGACCACCCGTTGCCATACCGCTGCCCGATGCATCAGTGCGATGAGCGGCCCATTGAACAAAGTGATGACGCACACCCAGACCACCGAATGCAGCGCCAAGATGACAGTCGGCGGTGCCATGTTGCCGATGGGTTCATCAGGAAGTCCGATGAGCGACAGCGGCCAGGGGCCGAGGCGGATGAGAAGCGCACACGTGCCTAGCGCCACGACCGCCACGATCACAAGGGCCACCGCGGGTACTTGCCTGAGGATTCCCCGGGAGCGCAGTGCTCCTAGATAGGTCGGAACACACCACACAATGACGAAGTTCACGATGCCGATCGCCATCGGCCAACCCCAATGGAAACGCGCCACGTCAACCAGGCCACTGAGTAGCACCAGCCCGATCACCAGGGAGGTGGCTCGGAGGGGGCTCAGGATTGTGAACAGCGGGGTGAGGGCGGTGACCACCAAATAGACGCCCAGAAACCACAACAGCTGGGTAATGACACTCAAGAGCGCATCGGAATACGCCGCCGTCGTGAACAGCGACACGATCGCGGCAATGAGCGCGCACGCAGCGAGGTATAGCCACGCGGGTCGCAAAAGGCGTGCCGCTCGCGCCCACAGCCACTGGGCGTACGTGTCGTTCTTGACTCCGCGCCGATCCCACGAGATCGCGTTCGCGGCTCCACCCGCGAAGAACAACAGAGGCATCACTTGAAGGACCCACGTGATGCCCTTGAGAGCGGGAAGTGCCGACAAGATGTTGCCTAGATGCGGCCCGTCGGCACTCCACGCCACCACGCCCATGAGGCCGTGACCCGCGACGACAACGATGAGCGCGAAAGCCCGCACTCCGTCGACAACGCGATCCCGGTCAGCCGGGGTGGCCGACGCGGCATCGACCGCGGGGACTCGAACGAAGAGTCGAGCCATATCAGCCTGCGGCGTACCGATCAGCAGCGAGCATCGCGTCGTAGATCAGCTCTGCTGTTACCTCGAAAGGCTCGTGATGGGCTGTCTCACCGGGCTCGACAGTGCGCTTCGCCGCGATCCACAGTTCGTCGATGGCGTTCGCGCTCATTCCTACCTGCGACAGTCGGGTGGGGAGTCCTACTGATGTTGAGAAAGCGATCACTTCATCGATTTCGTGCGTGGGCCGGCCTTCGGCAACAAGTTGCACAAGCAAACCGAATGCCACCTTTTCGCCGTGGAGATAGGCGTGCGAGCCCGGCGCCGTGGTGATGCCGTTATGCACTGAATGCGCGATGGCGAGCCCTCCGGATTCAAACCCCAGGCCCGACAGCAGGGTGTTAGCCTCGACGAGCCGCTCCAGAGCCGGTGTCACCGCCTGAACTTCAACGGATCGAGCAGCGGCGAGACCGTCAGCGAGCAACGTGCGGTAGCAGAGTTCGGCCAGAGCGCCGGCAGACGCCGTCGTTAGCCCTTTGACCTGGTTCGGTGAACGGGCTTCGATGACCGTGCGCGCCTCGAACCACGTAGCCAATGCGTCACCCATCCCTGAAACCAGAAGCCGTCGCGGTGCCCGGGCGATGACGGAGGTGTCGACGAGCACCAGATCCGGATTCCGTGGGTAGAACTGGTAACTGTCAACGGTGCCGTCGGCTGCATAGACAACCGACAGAGCGCTGCACGGAGCGTCGCTGGAGGCAAGTGTGGGGCAATTGACGATCGAGATTCCCAGTCTGCTCGCCACTGCCCGCGCGGCATCCAACGCTTTGCCACCCCCAACCCCGACCACACTTCGTGCCTTGCATGCCGTGGCAGCAGCCAAACCCAAAGCGATCTCATCTTCACTGCACTCACCACCGAATCGCCCGATGACGTAGTCGAGGCCGACCTCAGCGAAACTCTCTGCCCAGGTTGCTCCAAGGAGGCCCTCGACACGCGCGCTTGCCAGCACAAATACGGGGCCCTCGAGGCCGACTGCTCGCATCTGCGTGCCGAGGTGTCGGCTCGCGTCCGGACCCTGCACGTAACGCGAGGGTGAGCAAAATATGGATAGCACGGCTTCCTCCAGAACGTCTCGGAACGTGGGGCAACGTTAGCGTCTGACGCACATCCGCAACCAGCAGTCCGTATTCTTGGGACTGTGCCCCAGACCATGCATCCAACCCGTGAACGACTGATCCTCACGACTGTGGCCCTCCTTGACGGGGGCAACCCCGACAAGGTTCATGTCGAGGAGGTTCTCAGCCACTCCGGTATCTCACGTGGTTCGCTCTACCACCATTTCCAAGACTTCAACGATCTCATCGAAGCCGCGCTTGTGTTCCGCTTCAGTGCCACTGTCGACCTTTCTATTCAGGCGATTACCGAAGTCATCGCGCTGTCCGAAACGAGAGAGGAGTTCTTCGAAGGAATCAAGCAGGTGACCCTGGCCACTCAAGGTCGCGAATTGGCATCGAACAGATACGAACGCGCACGTTCGGCCGGCATGGCCGGTAGCAGCGATCGCTTCAGAACTGCTCTCGGAGTCGAACAGCATCGTGTGACCGAGGCTCTCGTTGACCTCTTTCGTGAGGCGCAGTCGAAGGGATGGATGAACACCTACTTCGATCCGCAGGCCGCTGCCGTTCTGGTTCAGGCCTACACACTTGGCAAGGTTGTCGATGACATCAGTCCAGAGCATGTTGATGAGCAAGCGTGGGTTGACTTGATCAGCCAACTAGTCGACCGGCTTTTCGGGTAAGCATCGTCACTTCCCGGAAGTGTCCGCCGATGAACGGGTTGCCCGTCGTATTCGCTGCAGCGCCTTCCAGGCAAGCCACGCCATCACCACGAGCATCACGATCACGAGCAGTGGAAACAGAATCGCAACGAACGACATGACCACCGAGAAGACGTCCTCGACCGTGCTGAGCACGGGAGCCGCAATGCCGCCTGTACTCACGTTTGCGACAGGGCGCACTGAACTTTTGACCGCATGGACTGATCCCGCCGTCACGAGCCCGGCGATCAATCCGAGTGCCTGACTCCAGTCGCTATTGGGCGCGATGGCGCCAGCGAACAGCACTGCGCCGGATGCTGGTCGCACCAGTGTCTGCACCACGTCGTTGAACGAATCAACCGCCGGAACTTTGTCAGCAACGATCTCAACGGCCAGCAGTGCGATCAGGATGATGAGCGCTGGCCACGACGCGAGTAGGTCGTACGGGCTCGCGAGATGAATCACCTCGAAGTGGGCCAAGAATCCCGCGATGAGCAGCGGGATGTACGCGTTGAGGCCTGCGGCTACTGCAAGCCCTAGGCCGGTGAGAAGCAGGAACCCGCTGACCTCCATACAGGCAGGGTAATGCGCCGTCACTCCGACAGGGCGTAATGACCGCACGCCGCACGCGCGACTGCTAGCGTCGAATCATGTCCGGGTCGAGGCCTTCCGACGAATCAGTCACCCAGCACAAGAGTCGTTTCGGCTGCCTGAGTTCCATCGGCGTGGCCGCCATCGTCCTGATTGTGTTCGCGGCAGTTGTCTTCGCGACGGTGATGTTCGTGCAAGCCCGCGAAAGCAACAAGGCGTCCGCTGCACTCGATCCTTTCTATGAAGTCACGATGCCGATTCCCGTAACCCCAGGGACAATTATCCGTTCAGAGCCACTGGGCTACTCAGTTCCCGGTGGCACCGGCTATCGATTCATTTACACGAGCGTCGATGCCCAGGGAAAGCCCGTCGCCGTGAGCGGTCGGGTATTCATTCCCACCGCGCCAGCGCCTGCGGGCGGCCGCAAGATACTTGCCTACGCACATGGCACCGTCGGTCTGGCCCCCAATTGTGCGCCCTCGCGCGAGTCCTCCAACAACGATGCCGAGTGGCTGGACCCTGCGCTGCAGGCAGGCTGGGTCGTCACCGCGACGGACTTTCTCGGGCTCGGCGTCAGCGGTCCTGCGACCTACCTCATCGCTGATCAAGAGGCACGCGATGTGGTGAACAGCGTGCTTGCCGCCCGACAATTCACAGGGTCCTTGGCCGGCAAAGACTGGGTGGTGTGGGGTTCGTCCGCTGGTGGACATGCCTCGTTCTCAACTGCGACTCGCGCCGCCACGCTCGCCCCGGAACTACACCTCGTCGGAGCAGCCGCCGCCGCACCGGCCGCCGAACTCGCAGCGATCTTCGGCCAACAGTGGAACACGGCGGTGGGCTGGGCTGTAGGGCCGTACGGCTACGACTCGTGGCACACCAACTATCCAAATCTCCCGCTCGAACCCGTCGTCAGCGACTACGGCCTCAGGAACCTCGATTCGCTACTGAGCCGCTGCGTGACTGAGGGAGCTATCGTCGGTCTTGTCCAGGACTCGCTCGGTCGATCCTTCCTCCAAAGTGACCCCAACAAGAACGCCGCATGGAGCACCGTGATTCGTGAGCAGACGCCTGCTCCACCCACGGGATTGCCTGTCTTCCTCGCTCAGGGAACCGCCGACACGGTCGTGCTCGCTTCATCCAACGCACTGTTGCATAACCAGTGGTGCGAGGCGGGCGTCCACCTCCAGACCCTGTGGCTTGGGGGAGTGACCCATCAGAAGGCCGTTCTTGCCAGCGGACCGGAGTTCGTGCAGTGGGCGACCGAACGCTTTGCAGGAAAGCCGGCCGGCAGCAATTGCGGCCTTCCCATTCCAGCGCCAGTCGTTCCACTCAGCCCTGTCGAACCGGCCAAGTGACGGCTGCTTCAACAGGGGGCAAGCACGCCCAACGTGGTGCGGCGATTGGTAGTGTCACAGGAGGAGACCGTCCCAGCCCGGGACGTCAGGAGAGGCGTAAGCGATGACTTTGGACGAGAGCAAGCGCGTACACACGGCAGTGACATGGCCCGAAAACGACCCCGCTACCTGGCGCCACGTGCCCACCTCGTCGATACCACTTGATCCCGCGCGCGTCGCTGCACTGACAGCCGCTGAGTGGCAGCGTTTCACCACCACGACGGTCGAATCCGGTATCCATAACAAGCGGGCGAGTGACTCACTGCCTTTGGGTGTGACCTCGTCGTTCCAGCACTGGGACCCTTACCCCCTGTCGATTAAGGCAGCCAAGGGCGCCTGGCTCACCGATGTCGACGACCGCCAGTTGCTCGACCTGTCGATGGGGTTTGGCGCCATGCTCGTTGGCCACCTCAACTCAGTCGTCGTAGCCGAAGTCACGCGTGCCCTCGAAATAGGCACGCTCTTTGTCACACCTTCTCCCTCTGCCACTGAGGTCGCTGAGCGCTTCCAGCGTCGATTTGGTCTCGACCTGCTGCGGTTCACGAACTCCGGCACCGAGGCCACCATGTACGCGGTGCGCACTGCACGTGCGTACACCCAGCGTCATGGCATCGTGAAGATTGAGGGCGGCTACCACGGCGGATACGACGCTCTGTCGGTGTCGGTGAAGCCATCGATCGATGAGGCCGGTCCCGAGAACGCCCCCGTTCCAGTGACGCCCTTTGAAGTCGAAGCCGGCACTGTGCACGTGGTGCCTTACAACGACCTCGAGCGTCTTGAGCAGATCCTCTCGCAACACTCCAGCGAAATTGCCGCAGTGGTCTTGGAACCAGTTCTCGAAAACATCGGAATCGTCGTGCCCGATGCCGGCTACCTCGCCGGTGTGCGGGCGTTGTGCGACCAATACGGCGTGCTGCTGATCTTCGATGAGGTCAAGACCGGACTCACCGCTGGGCACGGGGGAGCCTCACAGCGGCTAGGAGTGACTCCTGACCTCGTCGCCCTCGCCAAGAGCATCGGCGGTGGACTCCCGCTTGCAGTATTTGGCGGCAAGGCCGAGTACATGCAGGCAGTGGTCGACAACCGCATGGCGCACTTCGGCACCTATAACGGCAACCCGCTCGTCATGGCTGCGGCTCTGGCCGTCGATGAGGTGTGCACTGAAGACGCGCTCGCTGCCGCTGAAACCCTGAACGAGAATGCGATGCGTGCAATCGACGCCGTCATCGTTGAGCATGCACTCCCCGCACACACAGTGGGATTCGGAGTGAAGGGCGCTGTCACCTGGGCCGACACGCCCGTGCGCAACTACCGCGACTACAAGCGCACCGATTTCGGTATCGCCGAACTCAGTTGGCTGTGGGGCGTCAACCGCGGAATTCTCACGCCTCCCGGACTTGACGAGCAGTGGCTCGTGTCGCTCGCGCATACCTCTGCCGACATGAACTTGTTGGTCGAGGAATTCGCCGAACTCGCGGCAGCGTTGCGCGCCTAGCCTGCTGTACGGGTGCTTGTGCAGTCTTGCGTAGGCTGCACAAGTGCCCGATTCGTGGACCTTCGTACTGGTGGCGATTGTCGGACTTGCTTCGATGATCTACGGCGTCAGTAAGACGGCTCTTCCCGGCAGCGGCATTCTGGCTGGAACACTGCTCGCGGCTGCGCTTGGTCCCGCGGCTGCCTCAGGTTTTGCACTTCCGCTTCTCCTCGTCGGCGATGTCATCGCATTATCGCGCTACCGCCGCGGAGCGAATTGGCGCATCATCCTGGGCCTCCTACCGTGGGTGCTCGTCGGGCTGGTCGGTGCCGCAGCGCTGTTCGCATTCCTCGACCGCGCTTCTCTGTCACGCATCCTCGGAGTGCTTATTCTTGCGTCGGTGCTGCTTGAGGTGCGCCGCAGAAAGCAGGGCGAACACGCGGCCGATTCATCGACCCCACTATCTCGACAAGTAGCAGTTGGCTTCTACGGAACGCTCGCCGGAATGACCACCATGACCGCAAATGCCGGTGGCGCGGCCATGACCCTTTATCTACTCAAGATCCGCGTACCCATGCTGGCCTTTCTAGGAACCTCCTCATGGTTCTGGGCGATCGTCAACATCACCAAAGTGCCGTTTGCACTCGGACTCGGCACGATCACGACGGAGTCTCTCCGCGCCGACCTATGGTTTCTCCCCTTCTTGCTACTGGGAGCGGGACTGGGTGTGTGGCTCTACCCACGGATGAGTCAAGCATTCTTCTCAGCTGCGGTGTTAAGCCTGAGTGGAGTTGCCGCCGTGTGGTTGATCATCCACGGCTAAAGTCGCCTCTCGCACTCTAGGCTTGCGGACATGTGGCAACACCTGACCTTGTACCCCGACATCCCCGGCGCGCGTACCCGACAGGTTTTGCTCGACCTGTTCGTCGTCGCACTCATCGTACTGTTCATCTGGATTGGCATTCAGGTTCACGACCTCGTCTCAGCGTTGGCAGTCCTCGGAACGGGAGTGAGTTCGGCTGGATCGAGCATCCAGGGGGGTTTCAACTCCGTCGGTGAGGCGATCAGCAACGTTCCAGTAGTCGGTGGGTCGATCGGCGAGGTGTTTTCTTCGGTGGGGCAGAGCACCGGCGGCAACCTTGCTGCGATTGGGCAGCAGGGCCAGGACGCCGTGTACCTACTGGCGACAGCGATTGGAATCATCACCGCTGCACTTCCGATCATCGTCTTACTTGTGGCTGTAGTGCCACGTCGTTGGCGCAAAGTCCGCGAGATGAGCTCAGCACGAGGTCTTGCCGGCTACGTTGATCTCAACGATCCTGAGCGTGCGAGGCTCGTCGCGATGCGGGCAGCATTTGGATTGCCGTACAGCGAATTGATTCGCTACACCTCTGATCCGTTCGGTGACCTCGCTGAAGGTCGATACGAGGCCCTCATCAATGCTGCCCTCGCTGACGTGGGACTCATGCCACGCGCGCGCACGGTCACTTCTTGACGGCCACCAACAAGTCACGCTGAATGGACTGATCAACGCGATGCTCAAACAGATCGTATGGCCCGCCTTCAAGCACGGTCAGACCCGCGGCGCTTACTGCAGCGACAGCATCATGCCTCGATGCGACCCTGGTATTCCACGAGATTCCTAGGGCACCTCCCGACCGCAAGAGTTGTACCCACACGGGGGCCGCTTCAGCGATGAGTTCGAGCGGACTTCGGGTGAGGGGTGCTCCTCCCGTTCTGCTGCCGTGCTGAACGCCATAGGGGGCATCGGTCACCACGAGGTCAACCGAACCGGGTCGCATGAATTCCAGCGCCCTCGTAGTGTCGGTGTTTACGACCTCGACTCGCTGAATGATTCCGTCTCTGAAGTCTTCCTTTGTCACCGCGAATGTCGCCTCGAATCGACGGGCGACCACCTTGCGATCGCGACGAACAGGCCCAAATTCTGATCGGTGCTTGAGTCGCTTGTCCTTCAGCCATCGCTGCAAAAAGGTGGCGTACGCCTCAACATCTTTGGCGTCGACGTCGATTCCGTAGGCATCAAAGCCACACATCAATGCCTGGTTCAGGGTGGTTCCACGCCCGCACAGCGGATCAAGCACTGCGAATCGTCGCTCAAGCATTTCGGCGCCGAAGCCTGAGGAAGCCAGCGTGACGTTCAGCAGTAGGCGAGTGAATTGCTCGTTGGTCTTACCGGGGTATTTCATGATGGTGAGTAGATCGCTATCGAGGCGATCGAGTGAACGCAACTCGATCGGGCGAAGCCGGTCGCTCTCGCGCTGGTAGAGCGCATAGATTGCTGAAACATTACCCAGCAGACTCAGATCGGGATCGCTGAGATCACGTCCATCGAATGTGATGTAGGCAACCCCAGCGATGGACTGCGTTCCGATGTTGCTGATGCGGCCGCCGAGCAGTCGCAGGCTGAAAACTTCCAGTTCGGCCTGTACAAGCTGCAGCGACGCGTCGGCGTACACGCGGTTCACCGAAGGCAGCAACAGTGCTGCGTAGGTACTCATCACATCCTCCGGAACTGTGGGCTCACGGTCGGCCGAAGGCTAGCACCTAGGATTCGTGCATGGCACTCGACGAGGAGAATGGCAGCGAACGCGAGATGCTCGAGGCGCATCTCGACGGCAACCGCGCCACAGCGGTCGCCAAGGTTTCGGGACTGTCGTGGGAGCAGGCGACCCGACGACTTGGACCATCGGCGACGAGCGCGGCCGGAATCATTCGCCACCTCACCGATGTCGAGCGCTGGTGGTTCCGGCGACACCTCGATGGGCAAGACAACGTGCCATTTACCTGGAGTGATTCCGAGCCGGACCTCGAGTTTGAGTTCACCGCCGCAGACACCCTCGATGCAGTCGTAGCCGAGTATGAGGCTGCCTGCGCTGAGAGCCGAGAGGTCGCACGTCGATACGCCCTTGAAGATCACATGCTTCGCGCCGAGGAGAGTGGCAATCGACCAAGCCTGCGCTGGATCCTGTGTCACATGCTCGATGAGACGGCACGGCACAACGGACACCTCGATATCTATCGCGAGTTGCTTGATGGGCGTACTGGCTACCTCGGCTGATGAGCGTCCTCCTGTCCTGGGAACGTGTCCGACCTTCGAGGTCGAGTGACTTATGCCATAACTACTGGCACATCGTCACTGCCGTTATGCTCTGATCATCGACGGGGGCCGTGACGAGAAGGTAGAGACCCATGGCTAAGACCGTTGTGATCGCTGGTGCCTCCGGACTTGTCGGACAAGCCGCACTCAATCACTACCTTGAGCAGGGCTGGGATGTCGTGGCTCTCTCTCGACGACAGCCCATGATCCTCTCTGACCGTTCCTACCGACATCTGTCAGTTGACCTACGCGACGCTGATGCAACGCGCGCGGCTCTGGGATCTCTGGGCCATGTTGATCAGCTCATCTACGCGGCTCTGTTCGAGAAGCCCGGCCTCATTCCTGGATGGCGCGACGCCGACCAGATGGAGACCAACGAGCAGATGCTGCGCAACACCGTGGGCGCACTTTCCGAATCGGGTGTGTCTCACGTGGTGCTGCTGCAAGGAACCAAGGCGTACGGGGTACACGTGACACCGCTGCGTATTCCGGCCAAGGAAAGTCAGCCTCGAGTGCAGCATGAGAACTTCTACTGGCTTCAGGAGGACTACCTCACGGGCGCCGCTGCCGAAATGGGCTTCGGCTACTCAATCTTTCGGCCCCAATTCGTCTTTGGTGATGCGATCGGATCGGCGATGAACCTTGTTGCCTTGATCGGAATCTACGGTTCGATCTGTGTGCGTGAAGGACGACCGTTCAGTTACCCCGGCGGCGCGTCGTACGTAGCAGAGGGTACCGATGCCCGACTTTTGGCCAAGGCATTCCTCTGGTCGCAGTCTGCTCCGGCTGCGCGTAACCAATCCTTCAACATCACCAACGGCGACGTCTTTTAATGGCGCGACGTATGGCCCGCACTCGGTACCGCGTTAGGTGCAGAGCTCGGCTCTGATGAGCCCACCTCCATGGCCGACTTCATGCCTGCGCATGAGGCGACATGGAACGAGATCGTGCGCGACAACGGGTTACGCGATCTGCCGCTCTCTGCCTACCTCGGCGAATCACATTTCTACGCTGACTACGCATTCGGCTATGACTCTCGCGATCGGGTCAGCGATCACGGAACGGCCCCGGCATTTGTCAGCTCGATCAAATTGCGTCAGGCCGGGCTCGTTGATGTCTACGACACCCAAGATGCTTTCATCGAATGGTTCGGCATCATGCGTCAGTTGAAGTTGCTTCCGCCTGCGTGAGCTTTCCGGGCCGCACTGTCAGATCGCGTAGCAGTGACTGCGTGGCAGCAGAAACCTCATCTACCGCGCGATCAAACGCTTCTCTATTCGCTGCAGAAGGCGCTCGCATTCCCGCGACCTTGCGCACGTATTGCAAGGCCGCTGCGTGCATGTCGTCGACGGTTACGTCGTCTTCGAACGGGGGACGAAGTGTCTTAATGCTTCGGCACATAGACGAAGAATACGCCGTGGACGGGCAAGTAGTTCAACTCTCGAGGGCGCGTTTGCGACGCGCCGCCACCACCATCGACACGGCCGAGAGCAGGTGCCCGATGCCGTACGCAAGGAACAAGTAGGTGTACCAACGCGATGTCGGCGGTGAGGTACAACAACGGGAACTCGCAAAAAAGACGAAGGGCTCCGAACCGTCGCTCGGAGCCCTGTCGCAGTCTCAACCTTACGTGTCCGAGGGGGGACTTGAACCCCCATTCCCCGTAAAGGGAACTAGCACCTCAAGCTAGCGCGTCTGCCAATTCCGCCACTCGGACGAGTGGAACCGCTGGGGAGCGGCTGCCCGGCAACTATACCGGGCCGAGACTGGCGCAACGACGGGGGACGACGACGGGGGGACTTATGCGACACCGCCGTGAGGCGAGTTCCGGCGTCTGCTCCGTTCGGGCTGCCGAAATCGCGGTTGCGAACGCGAACTGAGAGGATCGACAGGTCGTTCGAAGCCTGTCGTCGTATTCGATCCACCTAGTCAATCGATCTACTTCAATGAGGTGAGTTACCTGTCATCGACAATCACCGCGCTGCTCCCACTGGCCGCAGTAAGCATGCTGATGCCCCTGTGGCTGATCATCGAGGTGCGGTTGCTCGGCGGAGAGCGCGGTATTCGTAAGGCCGTCGGATTTGTTGCTGGTATGACATCCATGCGCGTGCTTCAAGGGGCGCTTTTTGCGCTCCTTGCCACGGGTGCATCGGCTGAGGTGACAGCGCAAGAAACTCACTGGCTTGTTTCCGGGGCACTGACGATCCTGGGCCTACTGCTCGTGATCGCCGGTATCCGTATGCTCCTCGGGGAGCCTGATCCCGACGCCGCACCGCCCCGGTGGTCACAGATGGTGGATTCGGTCACTGCTCCCAAGGCGGTCGGTCTGGGTGCCGGCCTTGTGGCGGTGAATACCAAGGCGTGGATCTTCACCCTGAGCGCCCTCGGCATCATCGTCGAAGGTGAACTGACTCGGCCAGCGCAGATCGGCGCGTACCTCGGCTTCATTCTGGTCGCGCAAGCAGTGCTGATTGGCCTGATCGTGGCGTGTGTGGTGATGCCGCTGCGCGCTCAGGGATGGGTCAGCGCACTATCGAACTGGTTGAATTCCAACAATCGCGCCCTGTCAATCGGGGTCGCCCTCCTCTTCGGCTGTCTCTTTCTTTTCAAAGGGGTCAGCGGACTGCTGGGTTAACCTCCATCGCGTGGTGGCGCGGTCGACCCACGCGAAACGAGCCTGGTGGGAACCAATCCGGTCGCGCGCTCGGGCGGTGCAGTGACGCCTAGGACAGCAAGCAACGACTCGGCGGCGAATCTGCCCATGCTCTCGACTGGCTGCTCAACCGTGGTGAGGTCGATGACCTCTGCCTGGGGGTGCCCATCAATCCCGATAACCGAGAGGTCAACTCCTGCAACGAGCCCGCGGCGCCTCAACGCCACCAACGCCCCAAATGCCATCTCATCGGACATGCAAAAAACCGCGGTCGGCATGTGCGTCAGATTCAGCAGTTCGACCATCGCCTGCTCACCACCTTCGCGAGTGAACTGTCCGAATGCGACAAGAGTGGGGTCGGGCTCGATTCCGACGGCTGAGAGCGCGTCGCAGTAGCCCCGATACCGGTGCTCTTGAGTGGTGTAGATGCTTCCGGAGCGACTGCCCGATATGACCGCGATCCGTCGATGTCCCAAATTGAGCAGGTGCGCAGTGGCCTTGCGAGCGGCTTCTGCGTCGTCAATGGCAACACAAGGAACGTCGGGAACAAGACTTCCCACAATGCTTACAGGCAGGTTTGCGTGCAGCAGCGCTTGCACGTCTGGATCATCAGCGGGAAGAGCGACGATGATCGCTCCGTCCGCCCGCTGGCGCAATCGCTGCTCAGTTGGAACCTCACTCGGTCGGTCGGGATCACCAACGCCAAGCAGTAACAGATCAAGACCGGCGTCGTGCGTCACCTGCTCGACTCCAGAGAGCACCGTCGAAAAGAACCACCGCGCGATGAACGGCGTGATTACGGCGATACTGCCGGTGCGACCGCTTGCCAAACGTGAGGCACTCGGCGAGACGACGTAATCAAGACTCGCCGCCGCTGCTAGAACCCGCAGCCGGGTTGCGTCATCGACATAGGGAAGTCCGCGCAATGCGCGAGACACAGTTGCGGTCGACACCCCCGCAGACTCCGCGACCTCACGGATGGTGACGGCCACGCCATCCTCCTTGAGTAATCGCCTTCGTGCGTTTCCCCGCGGTCAACTGCTTGCCGAGTCTAGGTCGCGGGGAATCTGCTCTGCAAGCGGTGTCAGATCAGCACAATCGGTTCGGACACGGCAGACTAGGCCAATGACACCCTCAGGGATTGACGACCTCGCATCGCGGGAGGTGGTCGACATCGTTCGCGACCTGCTGCGCATCGACACTTCTAACTACGGCGACGACTCTGGTCCTGGAGAGGCACTCGCAGCCGAGTATGTGCAGGGTCGGCTCGACGAGTGCGGTATCGCGTCCGAACTCGTGAACACCACGTCGGGTCGTCGTCAGGGTGTGATCAGTCGCATCGCGGGCAAGGACCCCAGCCGACCGGCACTCCTCGTGCACACACACCTCGACGTCGTACCGGCCATCGCGTCTGACTGGTCAGTGCCACCTTTCGCCGGCGAAGTCGTCGACGACATGATCTGGGGGCGCGGCGCGGTTGACATGAAGGACTCCGTCGGCATGATCATCGCGACACTGCGTGCATGGTCGCGTACCGGTAGCCAGCCAGATCGTGACTTGATCGTGGTGTTTACACCCGACGAGGAACACGGTGGCGAACACGGCGCTCACTGGATGGTTGCCAACCGCCCTGAACTCTTCGAAGGCGCAACCGAAGCCATTGGCGAGGTAGGCGGCTTCTCGCTCACCATCAACGACGATCTTCGGCTCTACACGGTGCAGACTGCCGAGAAGGGCATCGAGTGGATGCGCCTCACGGCCTCCGGTACCGCCGGACACGGCTCGTTCCTGAACGACGACAACGCCATCACTGCCCTGAGTGAGGCGGTAGCACGCATCGGAAATCACCGGTTCCCGGTTGTCATCACACCAACGGTGCAGGCCTTGGTCGAGCGGTTGTCGGAAGTTCTCGGCATCGAACTCGACACGAGCGATGGTGAACAACTCGTGGCTCAACTCGGGCCATTGGCGCGCGTCATTGGTGCCACGTTGTGCAATACGGCGAACCCCACGATGTTGTCATCGGGCTACAAGGCCAATGTCATTCCGGGATCGGCAACGGCGGTGATCGACGGCCGCTACCTACCTGGCCAGCGAGAGGAGTTCCTTGCCGAGATTGACGCACTGCTCGGCCCAGGCATCACTCGTGAAGCCGCTGTGAGTGACATCGCGGTCGAAACGGGCTTTGACGGCCCGACGATTGACGCGATGGCGTCGGCGTTGCGCGAAGTCGATCCGGGAGCGCAGACCGTTCCGTACATGCTGTCAGGCGGTACCGATGCCAAGGCGTTCTCACAGTTGGGAATGCGCTGCTTTGGCTTCATGCCCCTGCGACTTCCACCGACTCTTGACTTCGCAAGTCTGTTCCACGGCGTTGACGAGCGAGTTCCGATTGAGTCTCTTGAATTCGGCGTCTCGGTTCTCGACCGATTCTTGCGCCGGGTCTAGAGAACTACGCCGTTCGAACGGCACGAATCACTTTGCGCCGAAGCCACACTCGTCGGGTTCCGTCGGGGTACAAACGCAACCGTGCGAGTTCCCAGCGACCATGTTCGGCGTATTCGGTGAGCAATGTTCGGGCCGTTCCGCGCCCAGTACCGCGGGGCAAGGTCAATTCGCGGAATTCCCACGTCGCTGCCGAAGTCACAGTTGACCTCGCTGATTCCATCCGTACTCGGGGTAACCCCGGTTGGGTGCCGACACCTCATCGAGTGCGGACGTAATCTCGGTCGGTAGTTCCAATTCCTCACTCGTCAGAGCAGCCGCCAACTGCGCTGTCGTGCGCGCGCCCACGATGGGGGCGACAACACCGGGCCGATCGCGCACCCACGCCAAAGCAACTTCCAACGGCGTGCTGTTCAAGCCGTTGGCGGCAGTGACCACCGCATCGATGATGCGCGCGTGCGCCGGAGTCAGGAATTCTTCAACAAAGGCCCCGTACTCTTCTGTGGTGGCACGTGAGCCGGCCGGAATTCCTGCTCGGTACTTGCCGGTGAGGACACCTCGACCCAACGGCGACCACGGCAGGATTCCGATGCCGAATTCGTGAGCCGCTGGAAGTACTTCGCGTTCGATGCCGCGCTGGAGGAGCGAGTACTCCATTTGGGCGCTCACCAGCGGTGCTGAACCGCGCCGCTCGGACTGCACGGTTGCTGCTCGCGCCAACTGCCAGCCGCTGTAGTTGGAAATACCCGCGTAGCGCACGCGGCCCGAGCGAACGGCCGCGTCGACAGCACCTAACGTCTCGTCGAGGGGTGTGAGCGGGTCCCAGGCGTGAAGTTGCCAGAGATCGACGTGATCAACCCCCAGGCGTGCCAGGGACCGATCGAGAGCCGTGAGTAGATGCGCCCTCGACGCATTGAATCGCCGCGCGTCAGGTCGCACTGAGACTGCCTTGGTGGCGAGCACCACACGGTCGCGCACTCCGAGTTCGCCAAGAACGCGACCTAGGATGCCTTCACTCATACCGTGGCCGTAAACGTCGGCAGTGTCGATAAAGGTGCCACCCGCGTCGAGGAAGGTGCGCAACTGATCGTGAGCGTCGTACTCGTCGGTTGCGCCGCCCCACGTCATCGTGCCCAGCGCCAGCCGAGAAACGTGCAGCCCGGTATTTCCCAGCGATCGCATCTCCACAACGACACCGTACCCCGTAGGCCGGCTCTGCGCCCGAACCCGCGTAGGCTCGCAGCGGCGGTTACCACGGCTAACACGGAGGACTTGTGAAACTCGGACTGAATTTGGGCTACTGGGGTGCCGGTAACGACGCCAACAACCTTGCGTTGGCCCGCGAGGCTGATGTCATCGGCTACTCGGTGGTGTGGGCTGCCGAGGCGTATGGATCAGATGCCGCGACAGTTCTGGCATGGGTCGCTGCCCAGACCGAACGCATCGATGTCGGGTCTGCGGTCTTCCAAATTCCCGGCCGCACGCCTGCCAACACCGCGATGACCGCCGCCACGCTCGACACGTTGTCCGGTGGCCGGTTCCGGCTCGGGCTGGGAGTTTCGGGACCTCAGGTGTCTGAAGGGTGGCACGGCGTGCGGTTCAACAAGCCGCTCGCCCGCACCCGCGAATACACCGACATCGTGCGCATGGCGCTGCGTCGCGAACGGGTGAAGTACGACGGTGAATTCTTCACGTTGCCCCTGCCCGATGGCCCCGGCCGTGCGCTGACGCTGACCGTGCACCCGGCGCGTGACTACATTCCGATGTACCTCGCTGCCGTTGGCCCCAAGAATCTCGAGCTCGCCGGAGAGGCGTTTGACGGCTGGCTGGCCATCTTCTTCGCCCCGGAGTCTTCGGCCGAATTGCTCGGTCAC
>CAIYMF010000122.1 GCA_903927265.1 uncultured bacterium
AGCCAGACCTCGATGCGCCGCGTCATCCACCCATCCGTGGGACCGACCGGACCGTTTGCCGCGTGGACCGCGAACGATGAACTCGTCATGCGCACCGCTGAAGGGGTGACGTCGATCAAGTACGCCGGTCAAGAGACGTCGCAGGTCGGCAACCCCCACGTCAACATCGGCAACGAGATCAAGCCTCTACTCGACAAAGACCCCAGCGACATGCTGCTGTTCGCGTCCATGATGGTCTCATCGCGCAGACAGCGCTTGGCCTGCACCGTGTGGCCCATCACCGACGGCGCGGCACGCTGGCACCGTGGCTACGTCACGGCGGCGCTGGCCCCAGGTCGTACCCGGGTGCCAGAGCCCATGGTGTGGGAGGGCGTCTCGACAATTCCTACCGCCATGGGGGAGATTATCCAGTTCTGCGAGGTTCGGAGCCTTGGAACGGCACGGCTGTTCGCGGTGACGCGCAAACCTGACGGCACGAAAGGCTTGGCGGAATGGACGAGCGCATGGGGCGACGACGTCTTGGCCGACGGCACATCGGTCCCAATCCCGTGGCAGATACTCACCCGGCGCCTGACCATTGGCGGCGAATACTCGGTCAGCTCCTGGGGAGCGGTGTACCTCTCGTTGCTCAACATCCGCGACAAGGTGGACATCGTCATCTCTGCCCGCGACCGGATGGACGCGGAGTTCAAGGTCGTCTACACCGGCACGGTCACCAATCCGAAATGGGGTGCGGAAGGTGGGTACGCAGACGCAGAGATGATTTCGTTAGGCACCCGATTCAAGGAGTTCAAACGCCCCTGGCTTCAGATTCTCATACAAGGGACGGGAAGCTGCATTGCAGATCTCGCAATCGGTGGTACAGGAAGCGGCAGCCCGACAGAAACGAGCAGCGGTAAAGAGGTGTGCGTCCAACCCGAAACCATCTGCCAGTTCGACCCATTCAAACGAGCGTAAATCATGGCTGTAAATCAAGACTCCTACACCCAAAGCGTGCCCGTCTCGCTGTCGTTCACACGTCAAGGCAACGACTGCATCACCCCCGCGTTCTGGGAGGCTCTGGAACGCGCCAATCTCCGCGTGACGCTGCCAACGACGACCACGGGATCGACGACCACCGTCGTCGAAGCGTCGTCGCTGTCTGACAACATCGCCCGCATCGACAGCGAGGGGAAAGTCTACGTCCCCGGCATCACGAAGGTTGAGCTGGCCGAACAGACCGTGACGCTCTCAAACTTGACGGCTCCAGGCGTGCTGGTCGAGATCGCCTTTGCCGCCACCGGAGTGGCCGACTTGGAGAACGCACTGCAAAACATCAGCTTCCGGGTTTCCCCGCCAGAAGCGGCGGTATACATCAGCCCCCCGCGACTGACTTCAGGGTATATCAAGTTCGACGTGTACCGGGTGCAGTCTACTGAGACTGCGGCCCCTTACCCTGTGATCTCGGTCACCGGCAGCGGTCGCCTGTTCGTCATCCCAAGCCCATCGCCAGCATGACCCCAGCGCCACTCTCCAAAGTCCTCCGCATCGTCTCGAAAGTGACCGGCGAGACTGATCGGTCGCGCCTGCTCGACCACATCAACGGCACACTGGAGATGTTATACCGCACGGAGGCGCTGATGTGGTTGTACTTCAAGGAGGACGGCTGCCGCATCATGCGTGTGTTCACCGAGAACTGCCGCAACGAGCGCACCGGCCCCACCCGTTTCCTCGGCGTCGTCCTTCCATCCGGCGTCAAAAACATCCGCGAGCTGAACACCGACGGGTGGCAGTTCGAGATCACTGAAGAGCGGGTCGACGCCCACTGCTGGCCCTCGTTCAGTTCGCCGACACCCGGGCGAGGCTGCCACCCTAAGGCCGAGCACCTTCCACCCCGCCTGCTTGAGAACGACATCCCCGCGACCGATGATAGCCGCGTGGTGACGTTTCGCTCCACCAGCAAAACGGACTGCGGGAAGTGCGTCGGGGTGCGCTACGTCGACCTCAACAACCAGGAGCAGCGCGAAGACATCGAACTCGGCATCGGCCCGGTGACCACCAGCGTCTCGGTAGGGGAGTTCCTCGAAATCGTCTTCCCCGAGCGGGATGGTGAGATCGTCGTCGAAACGGCGGACGGAGCCCCGCTTGGTAAGTACCACCCTTCCATCATGTCCCCCGACCATGAATGGTACCGCCTGAGCGCGGGGTGCGAGGGCATGAAGGTGCAATTCCGAGGGCTCAAGGAGCCGAGTCCCCTGGTGTTCGACACCGACCGTGTGCCGTTCTCAGACATCCCCTTGTGGCGCCTGGCCAGCAAGGCGTATGAGAACATCGACACCATGGAGCTGACGGCGACTCAGAACAACGGGCTCGCCCGCATCTACGCTCAGTTGGCCGCTGTGAGCGCCGCCGACATCCAGTCGAGCAACATGA
>CAIYMF010000123.1 GCA_903927265.1 uncultured bacterium
GACGAGCCGTCATTGGGCCTGGCTCCTCGCATTGTTGATCAAATCTTTGAGCTCATCGCGCACCTACGCGATGAAGGTGTCACGTCAGTGTTGGTTGAACAGAACGCCCGCCTTGCACTCGATCTCTCCGATCGCGCCTACGTGTTGGGTTCCGGGTCGATCACTGCGTCGGGTAAGTCATCAGACCTCGCCAAGATCGACCTTGCTCAGTTGTATCTGGGAAAGGGGGCGCAGCGGTGACTCAGTTTCTGCAGCAACTGATCAATGGGCTCTCACTCGGCAGTATCTTCGCGGTGCTCGCGCTCGGTCTGGCCATGGTCTACGGAACGCTGGGCATCCTCAACTTCGCCTATGGCGAGTTGATTGCGATCACCGGATACACGATGTACTTCGCGACTCAGGCAGGACTGTCGTTCTGGCTTAGTGCACTCATCGGCGCGGTGGCCGCAGCGGTCGCGTCAATTCTGATGCAGTTGTTGGTCTTCAGGCCATTGCAGGGCACAGGATTCGTCACACTTCTGTTCGCGTCGTTTGCCCTGTCACAAGTGTTACAAGGAATATTCAGACAGGCGATATCACCGCGTGCCAAAGGAATTCCGGCTCCTGAGGTGCTCAGCAACGTTTTCGAGTTCGGTGGCCTGCGCATCAGTGTGCTGAACGTCGTCACCTTCGTCGTGGCGATGGTGTCGCTGGGTCTGTTCGCACTCTTCATGCGCACCTCGCGATCGGGTCTTCAGATGCGCGCGGCCGCCCTTGACCTCACCACCACACGACTTCAGGGAGTGTCCGCCGGACGCGTTATCTTGCTCGCGTTCGCACTCTCGGGAATCCTGGCCGGCATCGCCGGCGTTCTGTGGATCAGCCGCACCGGCACGGTGACGCCAACAACCGGAGCCACTCCGATTCTGGTTGCTTTCGTGGCGGTGGTGTTGGGCGGTCTCGGAAGTACCGTCGGCGCAGTTGTTGGGGGATTCGTCTTTGGCATTCTCGAGGTCTTCCTCGAGGCGTACCTGCCATCGGGTGTCGTGCCATTCCAATTCGCCTTCGCGCTGATCGCGGTGGCGGTGGTGCTGTTCGCCAGGCCAGAGGGCCTGTTCGGTAAGGCCGTCGAGGTGAAGGTGTGAGCGGGCGCTTGCGGGTTGCGCTCGTTGGCGCGCTCATCACTGGATTGCTTCTTGCGATTGCCGTTGCCCTCATGGCGAGCACCGGTAACAAGGCGCTCGCAGCTACCGCTGTGGTGCTGGCCATCAATGTGGCCTTAGTGGTGTCACTTCAGACCTTCATTGGCAACACGGGCATCCTGTCGTTTGGTCACGTAGCTTTCATGGGAATCGGCGCGTTCACGGCAGCACTGCTGACCATTCCGCCGGCCGCCAAGAAGACTCAACTGCCGAACCTTCCCTCGTTCATTCGCGATGCCCAGGTGCCTCCACTGCCTGCCGTGCTCATCGCGTCGTTGGTGTGCTTGTTTGTCGCAGCGCTCTTCGGACTTGTTCTGGTGCGCATGACGACGTCGGCCATGGTGATGGCCACCTTCGCATTGCTCATCACCACGTACACGGTGTTGCTCAACTGGGCTGACTGGACTCGCGGTAGCGAGGGTGTCTACGCGGTTCCGCGCGTGATGACGCCCTGGTTGGCGCTTGCGGTTGCAGTCGTGTTCATTGTGATCGCTCGTTTGTTGGCGGCGACATGGATGGGCTTGCAAGCACGCGCGATTCGTGAAGATGAACTGGCGGCGGGTGCCACCGGCATTCGCGTGCGTGCGAGTCGGTACGCGTTCTGGATTATCTCCGCATCGCTGATGGGAGCTGCGGGAGCCATCTACGCCGAGAACGTTCTCGCATTTGATGCTGGGCAGTTCTCTTTCGCCACGACGTTCGCGTTGCTCGCGATGCTCATCATTGGTGGCCGCGAAAGCGTGCTGGGCTCGGTGGTCGGTGCGGCGCTGATCGTGCTCGTCACCGAGATGTTCTCGCGGGTCGAACAGGGCTTTAGCATCGGCGGTTTCGAACTTCCACGTATCAGCGGCACTGTGCAGTTCGTGCTGGCGTTGCTCATCATTCTCGCGTTGATCTGGAAGCCCGACGGAATTGTAGGTCGCCGTGAGGTGGAAGACCTCATCCCGGGATTGCGTGGCTGGGCGCAACGCAGCACCACCCCCACACCCGGCGGTGTTCCCGATCGAAGTGGCTTTGGTCTGGATGAAGTGGTGTTGGCGGGCAAAGGACTGAGCAAGTCGTTTAGCGGCGTGAAGGCAGTGCAAGAGATCGACATCCACGTCGCGCGCGGCGAAATCCTCGGACTCATCGGACCCAATGGTTCGGGCAAGTCAACACTGCTCAACTTGCTGTCGGGGCTGACCGCCGCCGACTCGGGCACCGTTGAACTGTGTGGTGTCGACGTCACTGATCAGTCGGTACACAGTCGGGCGCTCGGTGGCCTGGGGCGCACCTTCCAGAACATCCGGCTGTTCAACCACCTCACCGTGCTCGACAACGTGTTGGCGCCACCGCGTTCCGAACCACACGAGGCGGCCGGACTGCTTGATCAACTCGGCTTGCTTGATGTGGCATCGGCCGAAGCCGATACCTTGGCTTACGGTCAGCAGCGACGTTTGGAAATCGCACGGGCCCTGTCGACTCAGGTGTCGGTGATTTTGATGGATGAGCCGGCCGCCGGAATGAACGAGGAAGAGTCTGATGTCTTGCTCGATGACATTCGCGCGCTTGCTGCCGAACATCGCTGTGGTGTCATCATCATCGACCACGACCTGCGCCTGATTACTCGGTTGTGTGACCGCATTCAGGTTCTTGAAACCGGCCGCACGATCGCTATCGGAACTCCCGACGAAATCGTGCAGAATCGCGCTGTACGCGAGGCATACTTGGGCGACGCTGTGGGCGCCGAGGATCACGAAGGTGGAATGTGAGGAGTGCTCATGTCTGACGACGGCATCGTGATGCTGGCGTGGAGTGACTACGTAGGCGTCACCCGCTGCCGTGCGGTACCGAGTTCGCAGCTCGCGTCACGGATGGAAAGCGGCCTGGGCTGGGCGATCGCTGGTCAGGCGCTCACTCCCTTCGCCGACATCGCACCCAACCCGTGGGGGCCGATGACCGAGGTGCGACAGATTCCTGATGCCAGCACGCACACGCGTGTTGACATCTGGCCGAACTCACCCGCCCTCGATTTCGTGTTGTGCGACTCGCGCAATGCCGACGGTTCGGAGTGGGATTGCTGCACGCGCACGTTCCTGCGCAAGGCACTCGACGATCTGCGCGCCGAGACCGGACTGGAATTACTGTCAGCGTTCGAGCATGAGTTCGTCGTTGTCGGAGATCTACCCGCGGCGCCGCCCTTTTCATTGGAAGCTCTTCGAAACGCAGCGCCGCTTGCACACGACATCGCGGTGGCACTCGACGCTGCAGGCCTCAATCCTGAAACGATCGAACCTGAGTATGGCCTTCGCCAGTACGAGGTAACCGTGTCGCCGGCTTTAGGAATTGCCGGCGGCGACCAGGCGATCATGACGCGCGAAGTCATTCGCGAGTGCGCGCGTCAATTGGGTTTGCGCGCGACCTTCTCTGCCAAGCCGTATCCCGACGGTGTGGGTAACGGTGCTCACGTGCACTTCTCCTTCGTCGATGAACATGGCGCGAATGCAACGTACGATCCTTCGCACCCGAGTGGCGCAAGCGCCGTTGC
>CAIYMF010000124.1 GCA_903927265.1 uncultured bacterium
GAGGCCGTACTCCTGCGTGAGTTCCACTTCTGCCGCCCAGCGACCAATGCGATCTAACGCAAAACCCTCGTTGCGCATCCACTGCGCCGTCGAGAGATTGCGAGACGGTGTGGAATCACCGATCGAGTCGATGAGCGAACTCAACCGGTCGTCGGCGCGCAGTGCTGCGGAAGAGGCTTTCCCGGTGACGGTGTCGCGAGTAATCACGCTGTCGTAGTTGGTGGCGCGCAACGGAAGCTTCGCCTGCCGAGCCAGAGTTGTGACTGGGTTGTTCTGCCAGTCATGAATCCACGCGGCTCCCATCTCGACGGGTCGACCCCACGTTCGATCGGTGAGGATGCGACCGCCCACACGTCCGCTGGCCTCAACCACCGTCACGCTTACTCCCGCTGCGGCCAACGTGTGTGCTGCCGCGGCGCCCGCCATCCCCGCTCCGACCACGATCGCCGTGCGTGGCGATGCTGCCAGCAGACGTCGAGCGGCTCGCACTCCCGACGTATACGCGCCGGTCGTCGTGGCGGGGTGATCTGGATCGCAGTACTCGCCGGCGAGGGTGACCCGGCCCCCAAGGAGAGCAGTGGCAAGCGTCGCGCGCACCGAAGCATCTGTGCCCACGGGTAGGGCGCTGTACGAGCCGCGCGCCCACGGATTGGTGTCCCATCGAGACACGAGTGCGCGCAACGGTCTGGGCGTAGCCAGGCGCACGGGTTCCGCGCGCGCCTGCGTCGGATTGGCCGCCACCACCGTGAGAGCGCCCCAGGCAGCCGCGGTCAGCAGCGCGCGCCGTGAGAGGGCGGGCCCGCCATCGGGCTGCTGTTCGAAGTGCACGATCCCATTGTGCGCGCCTGAACTACTTTTGCGCGGGCAGTTGTTTGTGACAACGGACGTTTGAGTGAGCACGCTGACCTCGGGATGCAACAATCGGGCGTGGTCAGTCGCTGATGTCGTCGCAATCTAGGGGTGGAATTCAGGCTCGGGGTGCCCGTGGCCTTCCATCGCAGTGGAACGTATGAGCAGGCGGCCGGCACCTGCTGACCTGTCGCCCCACTCGGGCGTCCGTGTCGGCCTCATTGTCGGAATCCTCATGCTCCTGTTGGGGGTGGTGGCCGAGGTAACTCATTTGCCCTGGGTTTTTCCCAGTCTCGGCGCGTCAGCGTTCATCCTGATCGGCCTGCCTGCCGCAGCCCCGGCCTCCAGCAAGTTCGCGGTGTGCTCGCACCTGATCGGTATTACGTGCGGCGCGCTGGCTCTGTTGGTCTTTGGACTTTTTGCGACGCCGGCGAATCTGACAGACGTCTCGTCGGCCCGAGTTGGGGCGATTGCGTTGGCCTGCTTCTTGACAACCCTTGTGATGTTGCTGCTGAAGGTGCCTCACCCCCCTGCGTTGGCAACCACGCTCATCGTCGCCTTAGGTCTACTCCGCACTCCGCGCGATTTCGCAGTGATGGCCATGTCTGTCGTGCTTCTCGTCGTGCTCGCACGCATTGCCAATTACCTTCGCGGATACCGCTTGCCGCTGTGGGGACCGCCCACGTCGCAGGTGGTCACTGTCGATATCGGCAAGGCACTGTCACCATGAGGTCGGCATGAGGTCGGCATCGTGGCGCGCGTTCGACCTGACGAGTGGCGGCCATCAACGTGGTGGTCGAGGGCGGTCGATGGCCAAAGTGCTCAGCCCCCCACGTCGTGGATAGTAACGTGACCGGCGTGACCGAGCCCACTGCTGAACGCCCCCGCAAGCGCCGCCGAATCTGGATCGCAGTCGTCGTTGTCGGGCTCGTCCTCGTTCTGGGCGGCGTTGTGTTGTTAGGCGCGATGAAGTCGAAGCTGAACGACAGCAAGAACGCCCTATACGACGGCAAACTCGTCGCCGCCGACTACTGGTCGGATAAGCCGCAGATCCTGTCTTCGGGATTTGGCTTCGACGGCATCATCGGCGCCGCGGCCGTCGACAAGCAGTCCACGATTGATGCGGGCGGTGCCTTCGACGACAAAATGACGTGCAATAAAGACGGCGGGGCAACCGACGCCGACAGAAGTTCGCTTGTTCCTTCTTCGACCCTGACCACGACCGCCCAAATCGAAGACGGTGCCAATCCGCAGTTTGTCGACGGTACGCCGGTGGTGTTCAGTTGGCCCGTTCGCACTGACACGCTGCGTCCGTCTCAGTTTCGATGGACCCTCAACACCGGTGAGGTAGTCGGGGTCGACGCCGTCACCATGACGCCCAACTTCGAATACAACGAACGCAACACGGTGGTGATGTTCACCGACTTGGGTAACCGGGGCCTGCCCGGTGAGAAGGATGCGCGCTACCCCGTGCGCCTTGACGTCGTTCCGGCATCGGACGGAACCGAACTCATGCTGGCCGGACCCAACGGCGACGTGTCAGCCACGGGTTTGTCGAATACGACCGACAACACGCCCTATGCCAGCGGGCCGACGTTAGTGGGTGCGAAGCTCAACCGCATTGATAGCTCCCCCCTGGGTGAGGGGCCGGTCGCGCAGAACGGTGCGGGCAGCATGCCCAACGACGAGCGCACGATGTACGGCGACAAGGGCAACTTCCGGCTTCGCATGCTGACTACAGGTGGCTTTTCTCCCGATGGAATTCGCGGTGTGCTTCCGACCGACTTCCAGAAGTTCTTTCGCATTCATGCCAAGGGGCCGAACGGCTCGGATGTCGTCATCGACAAGGCGGGCGTACCGGTCGCTGTGGCGGGTGGCACTCTGACGGTCGTCGGCCTTTCGGACGTCGGCAAGCCTGCCTCCACCGACGGTCAGGTGTTCTACGACGACTGCTACGCCGACGATCACGACAACTATTTCGACGTCATCATCAGCGGTGACGACGCTGCCGCGCGCAGCATCACCACGTTGGAAATCCCCGCGCTCAGCGGCGGCTACTCGGCCTTCTACAACCCGGGCGGTCCGGGTCAAACGCCCACACCAGGCGTGCGCTACACAGCACCCGGCCCCACCACACTGCAGCCGGTGATCGTCGCGCTTGATAACCCGATGCGAGTCAATCGCTAGGAACTCTGGGCAAAACGACACGTTTAACGCACCGTTTTGCCCAGAGAACGGCCAGTCGCGCTGCCGCCCTCGCGTTCGCTCTCGCACTAGGATCCGACCATGCAGACCGATGGCACGATGCTCATCACCAACAACATCGATGCGTGCATCCCGTTCTACTCC
>CAIYMF010000125.1 GCA_903927265.1 uncultured bacterium
CGTCACCACCGTTGTCATGCCACGCCTTATGTGCTGCAACAACACCCTCGGCTGGTCGAATTCACTTCAGCACATTCTCACTACTCAAAACAACGCCTACGCCGACGGCCACACTCGCAACGACCACCACCTCATTGTCCAGCAGTGCGGAATCGTCGACGCCTTTGTTCCCCACCCCAACCACACCGTGATGGAGAACACTGACTTCCCTATCGACTCTCGCAACATCCCGTTCTGGCTCTTTATGAACGCGGCCCTGCTCGACCAGACTGTTCGTTTCCTCTGGACCCCAATCCTCGTCGAGCGCGAGGTCGTTCGCCAGAAGATTCTGCCCTTCGTCTTCGGCAACGGCTACCAACAGGTCCTCGAAGACTACAACGCGATCCCCGACAACGCCCGAATGAACATCTACCACACCGTCGCGTTCCTCGGCTGTGCTCTTCGCTGGCATCCGGATGACGATGTCCGAGCGCATTTGGAGAAGAAGTTCGCCGACAAGCGCATTGGCATTCACACTCTCCGCGCGGCTCTGACCCAGTTCGTGCGCCGGGTGACTGATGCCGATGGGCGCGAGGAGCTGCCGCGGAATCGTATCCAGCTGGGTCGCAAGCTCGACGATGTGTTCAAGGGCAATCGCTTCCCGTCCGCCGAGGAGACTCGCTGCGTTTACAACAAGTGGCCGCCCTCGCCCGTGGGTATGCAATCGATCGCCCAGGTCGCGGGAGTCAGTGAGACGCACGGCAGTCTGGAGAACTACCAGATCGAGGAGAACTTTAACCGCAACCCTGCCTACGACTGGAACACTCTTCCTTCACCAATCGTTGGCAACGGTATCGAGACCAATATCCACGAACCCACTGTCCTCGACAGCTTCCTGTACGCCGCCATGCTTCGCATGATGACTGGAAATGCTGACGACCGCTCGGCGCCCGAGTTCTGGCCGGTTCTCAAGGCCAAGGGCAGCAGTGAGGCGGTGGAGTACGTTATCGTCCGGCCCGTTATCGAGCACAACATGCTTGGCGTCATTCTGGGTCGCGGTGGCGAGGAGCTGGGACACACTCTCTGGGGACAGACCGAGCTCTCGTGCTACGACGACTCAATGCACGGCGTGTGGGGAATGAGTTACAAGTACCACGAGCGGGCGCTGGTTCACAACTCAAAGAACCTGATCCGCTTGTTCGACATCGCCTACGACGGCCTCAACGGCGGCAAGGACGATCGACCTGTGGATTGGGCTGCCGAGGCTCCGGGGGCGGACAGGCCGTTTAACGCCAGGTTTGGCGACATGAGCGTGCCTTACAACGGGCCGTCCCTCATGGTGATGAAGTTCCACGTCGACCCGTCAAGCCGCGACTACACGCGCAACTGGCCGTCTCCGATTCAGTTCCACGACAAGCTCGAGCTCGATTCCCCGCGGCACGCCATTGATCCCGAGGGCCTGTTCAACATCTTCGACCCGGACTGGCGCGTGTTCAACCGCCCGAGCTATCGCGAGCAATACCGCGCGTACTTGAACCGCATGCCGGATTTCTCCTACTTCCAACAGACCCGCAAGGAGCCGGGTTACGCATCCATCGAATCCGAAACCACGCAGAACGCGCTCGCCTTCCAGGGCTCGTACCGCATCGTCCGCGGCCTGAACAGGGAGGAGATTCACGGCTC
>CAIYMF010000126.1 GCA_903927265.1 uncultured bacterium
ATGGGACCCCGATTCCGAGATCGGCAGTGAGATTTGATGAGTTCCCCAACTCCACTCCCGCATGAGGGGGCAGTAAGCTCGCATAGAGGCAGTTTTCTTACCCCAGCAGCGCTAATCGCGGGGAGGACCGACCGGAATACTCACCGCAATGGGGCGCAAGGTTTCAGCGAAGAAGTCGTTTCCTTTGTCGTCGACCACGATGAAGGCGGGGAAGTCGCGCACCTCGATGCGCCACACGGCTTCCATGCCCAATTCGGGGAAATCGATGACCTCGACCTTGGTGATGCAGTCTTGTGCGAGTCGGGCAGCAGGCCCGCCGATCGAGCCGAGGTAGAAACCGCCGTTGTCGCGGCAGGCATTGGTGACCGCGGCGCTGCGATTGCCTTTCGCGAGCATCACGAAGGAGCCGCCGGCCTTTTGGAATGAGTCGACGTAACTGTCCATGCGCCCTGCGGTGGTCGGACCGAATGAGCCCGAGGCGAAACCCTCAGGGGTCTTGGCCGGACCGGCGTAGTACACCGCGTGATCGCGCAGGTAGTCGGGCATCGGCTGGCCGTTTTCGAGCATTTCCTGGATGCGTGCGTGTGCGATGTCGCGCGCAACGACGAGCGGACCGTTCAGTGAGACCCGGGTCTTGACCGGGTACTTGGACAGTTCGGCCCGAATGACATCCATCGGCTGATTGAGATCGATGGTCACCACATCGGAGTCAAGATGCTCGTCAGTGACCTCGGGGAGGTAGAGGGCCGGCTCGGTCTCGAATTGTTCGAGGAAGACGCCCTCGGGGGTGATCTTGGCGAGTGCCTGTCGATCGGCCGAGCACGACACAGCGATGGCGATGGGAACTGACGCACCGTGGCGTGGAAGCCGGATCACGCGTACGTCGTGGCAGAAGTACTTGCCACCGAACTGCGCCCCGATTCCGAAATCACGCGTCATCTGCAGGATCTCGGCCTCCATGTCGAGGTCGCGGAAACCGTGTCCCGTTGGGGATCCGTGCACGGGCAACGAGTCGTAGTAGCGAGCGCTCGCGTACTTGGCAGTCTTGAGCGCGAACTCCGCACTCGTGCCGCCAACCACGATGGCGAGGTGGTACGGCGGGCACGCGGCCGTTCCGAGTGAACGCAGCTTCTCGTCCATGAAGTTGCGGAACGCGGTGGGGTTGAGCACGGCCTTTGTCTCTTGGAAGAGCAGGCTCTTGTTGGCTGATCCGCCGCCCTTGGCCATGAAGAAGAGGTGGTACTCGAGCGCGTGGTCAGGACGCGGGTCGGCAGCGATCTCAATCTGAGCGGGCAAGTTGGTGGCGGTGTTGCGCTCATCCCACATTCCCAAGGGAGCAAGTTGCGAGTAGCGCAGGTTCAGCTGCTGGAATGCATCGAAGATGCCCTCGCTGATCTTCTCGTTGTCGTCGAAGTCAGTCAGCACGTGCTTACCGCGCTTACCACTCACGATGATGGTGCCGGTGTCTTGGCACATTGGAAGCACTCCGCCAGCGGCGATATTGGCGTTTTTGAGCAGGTCGAGAGCGACGAAGCGGTCGTTGGGTGAGGCCTCGGGATCGTTGAGGATGGCGCGTAGTTGGCCTAGGTGACCGGGGCGCAGTAGGTGCTGAATGTCGCGCATTGCCGCGCGCGTGAGAGCGGTGATGGCCTCGGGGGCGACGGACAGGAACTGACGTCCGCCCGCCTCAATGACTTCCACACCCTGGTCGGTAATCAACCGATACGGGGTCGTGTCGGGTCCGAGAGGCAACAGGTCGGTGTAGTCGAAGTTCGCCACACCGCACAGCCTACGCTTCCGGAAATCGGACTCGTCGGGCGCCACTGGGGTAGAAAAACTGCGTCTATGCGTGCTTAATGACCCCCCATGCGGAAGGGGGGTGCGATTACAGGATTGTTGAGAGAATGAGGACGCGACGCAGTGAGCGACGTCAGCGTGTGGGTGACGACACCGGGTCGTAGAACACAAGGGTGATGGGCTCGCTGACGAGATCGTTGGCAACGGCTCCGAATGCAGCATTGTGCGCGGTGAGCATATGGGTATCCCACTGTGCACGCGACGTCCACTTCTCGAGCATCAACCACGTGCCGGGAGTCTGCACATCTTCAACAAGGTCGTACATCTCGCAGCCTTCTTCGGCCAGTGACGCCGCTATGAGCGTGTGCAGAGCTGCGCGTGCGTCATTGACTCGGTCGGGACGCGGGTGAATCGTCGCGACTAGGTACAGGGGGCTCACGTGTGACTCCTTGATGGATGTTCGGGGGTTCTACAGTTCGTGTAGGAAGGGCGGGTTGGCGCCCGCTCTTTGGCAGGTGATTCCCGCCACGGCTATCGCTCGCTCGACTGTTTCTCGGACGAGGGATTCGTTCGTCAGGTCAGTGCGACCACGCTCGCTTCGTTGCCAAAATGCAATGAATGCACCGCCGAAAGCGTCGCCTGCGCCCACGGTGTCGACGACATCAACGCGTGGCACTGGAAGTTCCGCTTCCCAGTCACGGGTCAACGCGCGCACGGAAGCGGCCCCGTCGGTGAACAGCACCAACCGTGCCCCTTCGACAAGCAATTGCCTCGCAGCATCGATGGGTGAGAACTCGGGATACAAGTACTGCAGGTCGTCACCGGAAACCTTCACTACATCAGCGCGGGGCACGATGCGATGAATGCGTGCGCGGTACTCGACGGCATTCGGCGTGACGAGTGGACGACAATTCGGGTCGAGTACCAGCAGCACGTCGTGAGGCAAGGTTGAGACCAGTTCCTCGGCTGCTGTCGCGATGGGTTCGAGGATGAGACCGAGTGTGCCGACGGACACCAATGTCGTGCCCGGTGTGAGAGTGAGGTCACCTGGTGAGACGGCGGGGCCTGCGGTACCCAATGTGTAGAACCGGTAGGTCGCAGCGCCGCTTTCATCGAGTTCGGCAAGCGCGAGAGTGGTGAGCAAATCCTCGCGCGCGGGAAGTGCCACAGTCGCACCGTCGTCGGTGAGCATGGTGCTCAGGCGTCGCCCGAATGCGTCTGTCGACAGTCGTCCGCCGAATGCCACAGGAACACCGAGTCGTGCGATGGTTCGGGCCGCGTTGAACGGACCACCTCCAGGAACAGCGGTGGTGGCGCCGTCGGGGGAAACGATCAAGTCGACGAGGGCCTCGCCCACGACCAGCACACTCACGAGACTGCACCTGTCGCAGATTCGATCGTGGCGAACGGTCCGAGAATCTCGCCGGAACCCTTAGGTATCAACGTTGTTGGCAAAATGATGCGTTCGCTCGGTCGGGTGTCGCCGTCGAGCCGTCGGAACAAGATGTCGGCGGTTGCTGTGCCCAGCCCAGTGACGTCTTGCAGCACGAGAGTCACTCCCGGATTGAGTAGGTCGACCAGCGGCAGATCGTCGAAGCCGACCAATGCGATGGAGTGCTGCCGCCCGAGCTGGTGCAGTGCGCGAACGACACCGATAGTGAGCAGGTTCTGGCTGGCGAAGATAGCGGTTGGCGCGTCGGGTGCGGCAAGCAACTCAGCGACAGCGATTTCGGCCTGATCGCTTGACGTCAGAGACAGTCGGATGAGTGCGGAATCAGCGGCAATACCAGCACGTTCGAGGGCGTCGCGGTAGCCGCTCAACCGCTCGATAGCGGTGCTGATACTCGGTTGGTCGCCGAGGAACGCGATGCGCCGGTGACCGTGCGAGATTAGATGCGCGACAGCGGCGCGTGCGCCAGATTCGTTGGCTGTGAGCACGCAATCGGCATCGAGGAACGTTGGCGGTCGGTCAACGAAGACCATGGGTGTTCCTGAGCGTTGTTCCTTGGCGAGGTACGACTGGTCGTGTCCGGTGGGCATCACGATGAGCCCATCAACGCGGCGCGCAACAAGAGCCGTCGCAAGATCACGTTCGCGCGCTTCATCTTCATCGACACTGCCCGCGATCACGACGACTCCGCGTGCGCGCGCGACTTCTTCGATGCGTCGATGTAGTGCCGCCTCGAAGGGGTTGGAGACGTCTTCGAGGATGAGCCCAATCGTCTGAGTTTTGCCATCGCTGCGGCGCAAACTGCTCGCGGTGAGATTGGGGTGGTAGTCAAGTTGCTCGGCTGCTTGCCGCACGCGATCGGCGAGATCGTCAGAGACGCCTGGTTCGAGATTGACCACTCGAGACACCGTTTTGAGGCTGACGCCCGACAGGGCGGCGACGTCGCGCATCGTCGGCCGTGCCCGAGGGGCAGCGGTCTGTCCGTGTGTGGTCATCTGCCCTCCATTGCGTGTGTGGGTAGCCGTCGTGTGGTTCAGATAAAGATAACGTTGTCATCTCGAGGATGTCTAGGAGCAAATTTCCTATTGACAAACAATACTTCCGGGGTTTAGAACTGCCTGACAACGTTGTCAGGAATCACTTGCCAACACCCACAGAGTCTCCTGCAGACCCACGGGGGAGACCGTCGAAAGGACCTATCGAATGTTCGGAACCTCCAAGGCCTCTCGCGGCCTGATCGTCGCGGCCGGGGCAGCCACGCTGCTGCTTGCCGCTTGCTCGAGCTCCTCGAGCTCGTCGACCACAAGCTCGGCTGCTGCCTCCAGCGCCGCGGCCACGTCAGCCTCGGCTTCCTCGTCGGCCAGTGGCTCAGCCGCGTGCGACGTCACCGGCAAGAAGGTTGCCTTCGTCATGGGCGCCGAATCCGACCCGTTCTTCCAGGCCATGAAGGTTGGAGCTGCGGCTGAGGCCCAGGCCAAGGGCATGGAACTGATCTGGCAGGGCGACGCCAAGGAATACTCACCCGCCACGCAGATTCCCGTGGTTGACCAGGTGCTCGCACAGAAGCCCGACGCACTCGTGCTCATCCCCACCGACCCCAAGGCACTGCAGCCCTCGGTTGCCAAGGCCAAGGCTGCCGGCGTCATTGTGGCCAACGTCGACACCCGCGTCGAGAACCTCGACGACGTGCTCACCTTCATCACCGGTGACAACGCCGATGGTGGTGCCAAGGCCGCCGAGTCACT
This sequence comes from uncultured bacterium, assembly GCA_903927265.1. Lineage (GTDB taxonomy): Bacteria > Actinomycetota > Actinomycetes > S36-B12 > CAIYMF01 > CAIYMF01. The sequence goes on from CAIYMF010000126.1 coordinate 4,993, forward strand.
CGCAGGCGCGATTGGTTACAAGGACGGCACCAAGTACAAGGTTGTTGTTGGACTCTCCTCGGAGACCGCCACGACCAACGTTGCTCGCCTTGAAGGCTTCAAGAAGGCCATCGCTGACAAGTACCCCGGCATCGAGATCGTTGACGTTGCCTACTCGCAGAGCAAGCCTGAGGTTGCCAACACCAACATCAACAACTGGCTGACCAAGTACCCCGACCTCAATGGCATCTTCGCCATTGACGGCACCAACGCTCAGGGTGCGGCTGCCGCGCTTCAGGCGAAGGGTTTGACGGGCAAGGTTGCTCTCGTTGGTTACGACGCCTACCCCGACAACGTCAAGCTCGTCAAGGACGGCGTCATTACCTCACTGATCGCTCAGGTGCCCGCCGATGAGGCCAAGCAGGCCATCGACGCTGTCGCTGACGCGCTCTGTGGAAACACTGCTGGTATCCAGAAGGAAGTTGTTATCCCCAACTTCACGATTGACAAGAACACCACTGAGGCTGACCTCAAGCAGTACACCTACGTCGCCTAGTCGAAGTAGGTAATCGGCGATGGGCCGGCATTGACGAAAGGTTGATGCCGGCCCATTCCGGTGGTTCGATTGTTCAGCCCGCATAAGCTGCGGCGAGCGCCCCGCTGAGGAGGGCACGTGGCAACAACCGAGACTCATAGTCCGAATCCTGCCGGCACCCAGGTAGTGGTTGCCAGCAGTCGATTCAAGACCCTGATTTCCAATCAGCAGTTCATCTTGCTGATTGTCTGGATCCTCATGGTGATCGGCTTTAGCCTGATCAACCACATCTTCTTTAGCGTGGGTGTCGCTGAAAACATCTTGCTCGACTGGGCACCCTTGGTGCTCATCGCAGTCGGTGAACTCATCGTCATCATCAGCGGTGGTATTGACTTGTCCGTCGGCGCCATCGTGGGTTTCACTGGCGTGATCTCCGCCTTCGCCATGCGCAGCTTGTACGAAGGCAGCTTGGCCGAACAGCCTTACCTCGTGCTCGCGATTGGCGTTCTCGTCTGCGTCATCGTTGGCCTACTTGTGGGCCTGATCAACTCTTTGCTCATCAACTACGCCAAGCTCGTTCCGTTCATTGCAACCCTTGTGACCCTGGGCGCCTGCTCGGGAATGGCGTTGGTGTTCACCAAGGGTGCGCCCGTGATGGGTGGTCCACGTGAAGCCATCGCGCTCTCGCCTGCGTGGATTGGCCCCTTCTCGAGGCCGGTCCTCATCGTTGTGGTGGTCGTTTTGATCCTGTGGGCGTTCGTGCACAAGGCACGATTCGGTCGCTACACCTTCGCGATCGGTTCGAACTCCTTCGCCGCTCGTGCCGCTGGTATCAACGTCAAGCGTCACGTCACCAAGGTCTACATGCTGTCGGGATTGATGGCCGGTCTGGCGGGATTCTTCTTCTACCTTCGACTCGGTTCAGGTGCCCCGACGTCGGGTCTAGGCAACGAACTCGATGCCATCGCCGCTGTCGTAATCGGGGGCGCAGCGCTCACCGGTGGCGTGGGTCGGGTCTCGGGAACCGTTCTCGGAGCGCTGATCCTGACCACGGTCACGAGTGGCTTGATCATCTCCGGTGTCGACCCCCAGTGGAAGCGCGTCGTCGTTGCCGCACTGATCGCCATCGCGGCCACCTTGCAAGCTCTGCGCAAGACGGAAGGCGGTGCGTCATGAGTGGTGAGGTCCTGTACGAAGTTCGCAATCTGACCAAGCGCTATGGCGCGGTTGTTGCTCTTGACGATGCCAGCATGAAGTTGCATGCGGGCGAGATCGTCGGCCTGGTTGGTGACAACGGTGCCGGTAAGTCGACGCTGGTGAAGTGTCTTTCGGGCGCGCATCAGCCGACGAGTGGCCAAATATTGCTCGACGATGTTGAGCGCAATTGGCACTCACCGCATGACGCGATTCAGGCCGGTGTCGAGACGCTGTACCAGGACTCGGGTCTCGCTCCGCACCTCAGTGTCAGCGCCAACGTATTCCTTGGTCGTGAACTGGTGAAGCCGGGAATCCTCGGCAAGATGGGCTTCCTGTCGCAGAAGCAGATGGATGTGCAGGCCCACCGCGACCTCGAAGAGGTCGGCATCGCGGTTCCTGCTTCGGGCCGCTCGGTGTCACAGCTTTCCGGTGGTCAGCGCCAGGCGGTAGCCATTGGTCGCGCTGTGGCCTGGGCGAGCAAGGTGATCATCCTCGATGAGCCCACCAACCACCTCGGCGCCCGCCAGGCCGGTGAAGTGCTCAACGTGATGCTCGAGGCGAAGGCCAAGGGCTTGGGTGTCATCTTCATTTCGCACACGCTGCCGCATGTTCTCCAGGTGACTGACCGCGTCGTCGTGCTGCGGTTGGGCAAGGTCGTCAAGGATGCGCCGACTTCAGAATTTGATGCTGAGAGCCTGTTAGGCACCATCACCGGACTCAAGATCGGCTAGCACTGTCACACTGTCGTTCGTGAACCCTGAGCCACGGAAACTGCACGTCATCGGTGCGTGCATGCCCAAAGCGGGTTCGATGACCCTGGCTGATGCGTTCAGCCCGACGTTTCGCACTGCCCATGAGTCGGGAATTCGTCGGTTGCTGGCCTATCAGGCCAAGCATCTGCGTGGCGACATGACGCGAGATGAAGAAGTGGCGTTACTGGTGGGTCGCGACGCCGAAGTTGACGCCGAGGTTGATGCGGCCACCTCGCTGTGGTTCTGGCGTGAAGCGGTAGTCGAAGCGTTTCCCAATGCCCATTTCGTGATGTCCTTTCGTGAGCCCGAGTCGTGGTCGCGGTCGTTGGCGATGCAACTGATTCGTTATTCGGCTTCGGATGATGAGTCAGTGCGGGCAGGGTTCGCTGTGGTGGCGTTGCGCCTGCTCATGACCGACGATTCCGCTGTTGAAACCAATGATGTCGGCCAGGAGTTTGCGACCCTTGCGTCCGACTACTGGTTGCGCGCGGCCACGGAACAGTTGCTCTTCCCAGCCGATCGCGGCACTTACATTGACATGCATCAGATGCAGCACGGTTTGGTGCGGCTTGAACAGCGACTCGAGCTCCCGCCCGGAACAGTGAACGTCAACGCACACTCACACAGCCGGCCAGCTGAGCAGCGAATTCCGAAAGTGCTCGACGTCGCGTTGCGTGACGCATTCGGCAGTGAGCACGACGACTTGCTCGAGCAGTTGCGGGCTCGCACTCAGGAGTAGCGGGTCTAGTGACCCGACTCGAAGTCGACCGAGGCGTAGGTGCCGAGTTTGCTGAGTCGGTGTTCGCTGATGACTTCACGAATCGTGCCGCTCTTCGAGCGCATCACGATCGAGTGCGTGCTGGCGCCGCCCGCCGAGTAGCGCACACCCCGCATCAATTCACCGTCGGTAATGCCGGTAGCGCAGAAGAAGACGTTTTCGCCGGTGACGAGGTCGTTGGTGAGAAGTACCCGGTCGAGGTCGTGGCCGGCATCGAGCGCACGCTGACGTTCGACGTCATCTCGCGGCCAGAGGCGACCCTGAATTACTCCGCCCATGCAGGCCATCGCGCATGCGCTGATGATGCCCTCGGGGGTGCCGCCAATACCGAGCAGCAGATCAACGCCCGTTCCTTCGCGCGCGGCCATGATGGCGCCAGCAACGTCGCCATCTGAGATGAACTTGATGCGCCCTCCGGCGGCGCGCACCTCGGCGACGATGCCGTCGTGGCGTGGACGATCGAGGATCACGACGGTGAGGTCTTCGACTCGCTCACCCTTGGCCTTTGCTACGCGGCGTAGGTTCTCGGCCACGGGCGCAGTGATGTCGACGACGTCCGCAGCCTCTGGCCCGGTCACCAATTTCTCCATGTAGAACACAGCGCTTGGGTCATACATCGAACCGCGGTCAGCAACCGCGATCACCGAAATCGCGTTGTTCATTCCTTTGGCGGCCAGAGTCGTTCCGTCAATGGGATCGACTGCGACGTCGACCTTCGGTCCGGTGCGATCCCCGATGCGTTCACCGTTGAAGAGCATCGGTGCGTCATCCTTCTCGCCTTCGCCGATCACGACGGTTCCGTCCATCGACACGGAGGTGACCAGAGCGCGCATTGCATTGACGGCAACCCCGTCGGCCCCATTCTTGTCGCCTCGGCCTACCCAGCGGGCCGCGGCCATGGCGGCCGCTTCGGTGACGCGCACAAGTTCAAGTGCGAGGTTGCGGTCGGGAGCCTCTCCCCGTGACGGCTGCTGACTGTCAGTAGACATGTCACCAAGAGTAGTGGGGGCACGATGCCCCAGGCCGCGGAAAGTCACCGAAGGAGTCAGAATGGGACTATGACAACACTGGGCGGCGAGCCAACGGCGTCTTCCGAGCCGACTCCCGCGTTGGTTGACGACGCCGAAGTCGCGCCTGAGGAGATGGCGACGGTCATCTATGGAGGTCAGTCGTTTCAGGCTGCAAAAACCAGGCGGCGAGGCCGCGAGACTGTTCGCGACATGGTCATTTCAATGGCCGTCGTGGGGCTCGGAATTGCGGCGTTGATGCTGGTGACGTGGCGCCCCAAGCCTGAGGCTCAGGTGCGGGTGGTCGACTGGAAGCCAGCGGCAGTCGCAGCGCAGTTTGCTTCCCACTATCCGGTCGTCACGCCAGTAGGACTCTCGGATCAGTGGCGCGCCACCAGTGCTCGATTCGAGGTCGAGCCGCAGAGTGCGGGCAAACCGGTGTGGCATGTGGGGTACGTCACCCCCAACAACTCCTACGCGGGAGTTGAGCAGAGTGACGCTGATCCGGCGATTTTCATCAGTCGCACAGTTGATGGTGGGCGACCTGACGGTGAGGTCGTCGTGGGCGGTCGGCCGTGGCAGTCGTACGGCCCCGGCGCCAACGGATTCCGATCGCTCGTGCGAGCCGAGGGTGGGTCGACCGTCATCGTCACCGGCAGTGCCGATTCCGCCGAACTCACAGCACTGGCCGCAGCGCTTCAGAACGCGCCGGCTCCTTCGAACTAGACCGGCGGGTGGGCGGCCTTCTCAGGCGTCACTCTCGTCGGACTGCGTGGCGCGCGTGACCTCGTCGAAGCGTGCGCGTGCGCCTTCAAGGCGTAGTTCGCAGAGAGTGGCCAGCTTCTCGCCTTTCTCCCACAGCGCCATCATCTCGTCGAGCGGAAGGTCGGGATCATCGAGTGCGCGAACAACGCGTTCGAGTTCGGTGCGTGCCTGCTCGTAGGTGAGCTCGTCGGGATTGTTGGCGGCGGTCATCGGGTGTCCTCGGATGTAGTGGGTGACGGGTCGTCGTGCTCGATGTGGGCGACGTCGGCGGTGAACGATCCTGACGCGACTCGCACAGTGATCGTGTCGCGTTCGGTGAGTTGATCGGCGCGGGAAATGACCTGACCACTCACGGACCGCCGCACAACGGCGAAGCCGCGATCGAGGGTGGCCTGCGGCGAGAGCGCCATCAGTTCGGCGCGACGTCCACCGGCCGCAACGTGCTCGTGTCGCAGTCGCACGGAAACAGCGGAGCGGCCACGTTGGCGCAGATCGCCGATGATGCGCACGCGCTCGGAAAGAAGTGACTGAGGGTTGCGGAGTGCCGGGTGTGTGCGAACAACGGCGAGTGAGCGATCGTCGGCAGCGAGCCGGCTCACAACGCGCGCTCGAATGCGATCGCGGGCATCGCGTACTGCGGCGCGTTGCTCTCTCACATCTGGCACCACGCGTCGGGCCGCATCGGTGGGTGTACTCGCGCGCACATCGGCGACGAGATCGAGAAGGGGAGAGTCTTCCTCGTGTCCGATGGCGGAAACGACAGGTGTGAAGGCAGCTGCAACCGCGCGCAAAAGTGACTCATCTGAAAATGGGAGAAGGTCCTCGAATGACCCCCCACCGCGCGTGATCACAAGGACATCGACCTCGGGAATGCGGTCAAGTTCAGCGACGGCGGCACGAACGGCGGCGGCCGAATCGGGGCCTTGTACTGGAACCTCACGCACCTCGAATTCGACCGCTGGCCAGCGTCGCCGAGCGTTCTCGATGACATCGGTCATGGCGGCGCTCGCTCGACCGCAGATGAGGCCGACCCGTCGAGGTAGGAACGGTAGTGGTTGTTTGCGCTCTTCATCGAACAGTCCCTCAGCGGCGAGCAGTCGCCGGCGCGTCTCGATGACGGCGAGCAGTTCACCGAGACCGACGGGGCGAATGTGGAACGCCTTGAGTCGTATCTCGCCGCGTCGTTCCCACCACTCAATGCCGGCATTGACCACCACCTGAGTGCCGTCGGTGAGCGGCGCACCCGCCGCTTCAATTACTGCCCGCGGCGCGGCGATCTGAAGTGAAACTTCGGCCGTACTATCACGCAGTGTCAGGAAGCTGAGTCCTTGTCCGGGACGAATCGTGATTTCGGCGACCTGGCCCTCAATCCAGACTCGCCCGAGCCGGCCGATCCAGTCACCGATGCGGCGGGACACCTCGCGCACCTGCCAGGGGGCATCTGCTGAGCCACCGCGCGGGTGCGCCTGCTCATCAGGTGTCGGGCTCATCGCCCCATGATGGACCTCTGCTCCGACAGGCGCTAACCCCCGGGCCGCTTAGACTGGGGATATGGCTTCTTCTGTTCCGACCGGTCGCGTCCTGCTTGCGGCACCACGCGGCTACTGTGCGGGGGTAGATCGCGCCGTCCACACTGTCGAAAAAGCGCTCGAACTGTACGGCGCTCCCGTTTACGTGCGCAAGCAAATCGTGCACAACAAGTACGTCGTCAGCACCCTGGAGGAAGCCGGTGCAATCTTCGTCGACGAACTCGAGGAGGTGCCCGAGGGCAGCACGGTGGTCTTTTCGGCACACGGGGTCTCACCGGCCGTGCACAGCGAAGCTGCCGACCGCAGTTTGAAGACAATTGATGCGACCTGTCCCTTGGTGACCAAGGTGCATGCAGAAGCGCGCAGATTCGCCGAAGAGGGCTACCAGATTCTTTTGATTGGCCATGAGGGCCACGAAGAGGTTGAAGGAACCTACGGCGAGGCGCCCGACAACATCACCATTGTTGACGGGCCTGAGCACGTGACCGACGTTCATTTACGCAACGACCAGAAGGTCGCCTGGTTGTCGCAGACAACGCTGTCTGTTGACGAGACGCTGACAACCGTTGAGATGTTGCGCAAGAAACTGCCGCTACTCATCGACCCGCCGAGTGACGACATTTGCTATGCCACGCAGAATCGCCAGGTAGCAGTCAAGGAGATCGCTCCCGAATGTGATGTGGTCATTGTCGTCGGCAGCGGCAATTCCTCGAACTCGGTACGGCTCGTTGAGGTTGCACTCGACAATGGAGCCCGAGCCTCATACCGCGTTGATTGTGCGTCCGAGATCGATACGGCGTGGTTCGCCAATGCGGGCACGATTGGTGTCACCAGCGGCGCTTCGGTTCCCGAGGATCTCGTTGATGGAGTTCTCGCGCTGTTGGCCGATTATGGGTTCGCCGATGTTGTTGAGGTGCATTCGGCAGAAGAACACCTCACATTCTCTCTGCCGCAAGAACTGCGTCGCGATATCAAAGCCGCGCAGGGCTAACAAACACGTGCTCTACGGAGCAAACGTGAGGTCATCAACGATGACGACCGGAACGGGTTCGATTAACTTCTCACGGTGACGTCGCACCATGACGATGATGAACGCAATCAGTGTGGCGGCAAGGATCCACGGCGCATTGAGTGAAAGCCCCGTGACGATGTTCAGTGCTTGGCGACTCATCAGTGAGCCTGTCGCAGCGAGGGTGAACTGCCCGGCGGTGACGACGGCCGCGAGAAATGCGAGTGGCGGCATGATGACCGCGGCCCAGATGTCAGCGCGCTGAAGTCGCAGGGCCACGAAGGCGCTTGAGCCAATGAGCGCGAGCCCAGTGATGGTGCCGAGGCCATGCCGGAGGAACGCATCAATGAACGCGGCGACGACAGTCACACCGATGATGATGAGCGAACCGCGAGTCCACGACAAGCCAGTTCCGGGTGCCGGCGTTCCGGGCAGCACGGTGGCCACGCGCGGGGCATCGGTCTGAAAGTTGGGGGCAACCGCCGCAGGCTCGAGCGGGCTTCCACTGGTGACGATTTCGACGGGAACGGGGAAGAGCGGTGTTCCCGATACTGGTGCGATTGGCTGTACCGGCTGGGGGGCCGCCTCGATGGGAGTCTCCACGGGGGGCGGTAGCAGTGGCATCGCGAGGTCCGGTGGTGCGACGGGCTCGGGCGTGACGTCGTTCACAGTCTGGGTCACCACGGGCAGCTCGGCCTCGACAGCGAGGGCCTCCACGGCAGGTTCAGGAGCGTCGGGCGTGAGAACCGGGGGATGTGCCACTTCGATGACCAACGATTCGCGAGCCACCGCTTCCGGAGAGAGCGGGAGAGAGGGATCGATTGCGGGACCGCGAACCAGCGCTGGGATGGCCACACCTGCCAGTCCACCCTCGGCACCAGCCGAGCGATAGAGGCGGCCGCGGTCGACGGCAGCGGCTCGCTGGGGGACGACGGGCGGCGAATCGCCCGGCTCGTCGAACAGGGTGCCGTGGGACGGCACCGCCTTGTCACCAGGCGGACCGAAGGGTTCAGATCCACTCACGGTGCCCAACTTACGGCAGAGGAGGCCCGAGTGACAGGCGTCCCCGCCCGAAGCCGGTGGGGGAGTCTTCTAGACTCAACCACCGTGGCCCTCACTATCGGCATCGTCGGACTGCCCAACGTCGGCAAGTCCACCCTGTTCAACGCGCTCACCAAGAACGATGTGCTCGCGGCCAACTACCCCTTTGCGACGATTGAGCCCAATGTGGGCGTCGTCGGGGTTCCCGATCCTCGGCTGGAGGTTCTCGCCGGAATCTTCGGTTCTGAGCGCATCCTGCCAGCGACGGTGTCGTTCGTCGACATTGCCGGAATCGTCAAGGGCGCGAGTGAGGGTGCCGGGCTTGGAAACAAGTTCCTTGCCACCATTCGCGAGAGCGATGCGATTTGCCAGGTCATTCGTGTTTTCACTGATCCTGATGTGGTGCACGTTGACGGCCGCGTGTCACCCAAGGACGACATCGAGACCATCAATACCGAGTTGATCTTGGCTGACCTGCAAACTCTGGAGAAGGCACTGCCGCGTTTGCAGAAAGAGGCGCGGCTGAATAAGGAGCGCGCGGCGGTTCTGGCGGCCGCTGAAGAGGCGAACGCGGTGTTGGGCGAGGGGCGCACTGCCTTTGAGGCAGGACTCGATCCGGTGCTTTTGCGCGAATTGTGGCTGCTGACGGCCAAGCCCTTCCTCTATGTGTTCAACGTCGACGCCGACGAGTTGTCGAACACCGAGTTGCTGGGCGAGTTGCGTGAACTGGTGGCGCCGGCCGAGGCCGTGTTCCTTGACGCGAAGACCGAGGCCGATCTCGTCGAGCTCGATGATGCCGAGGCGCTTGAGTTGCTGCAGTCGATCGGAATGGAAGAGAGCGGGTTGTCGACGCTGGCGCGCGTTGCGTTCACCACGCTCGGTCTGCAGACCTATCTCACAGCGGGGCCGAAGGAGTCGCGGGCGTGGACCATTCCCAAGGGAGCGACGGCTCCTGAAGCCGCGGGAGTGATTCACACCGACTTCCAAAAAGGTTTCATCAAGGCTGAGGTCATTTCTTTCGCAGACTTGGTCGAGTGTGGCTCCGTGGCTGAAGCGCGGTCGAAGGGTAAGGCGCGCATCGAGGGCAAGGACTATGTGATGACCGATGGCGACGTGGTGGAGTTCCGTTTCAACGTCTAACCCCTCCGCCCCTCCCTTCCTTCCCCTCTCTCGCATCGGGGGCACCCAAGCGCGCACCTAGCGCGTTTGGCGCACCCAATGGCGGACTATTTCGACATAGGGTGACCCGATGAGCGACAAGATGACTGGCCCCAAGTCGTACTTCCCGTCGATCGAGAAGAAGTACGGACAGCCCATTTCCTATTGGATGGAGGCGCTTGATTCGGTGCGTGATGCCAAGCACATGGAACAAGTCGCCTACCTTAAAGACGAACACGGCATCGGTCACGGCCATGCCAACGCTCTTGTTCACGTTTACCGCCAAGAGAATGGACTGTAGGGACGATGGCCGAACTGCTGTATTCCGTTGAACGCGAATATTCGCACTCGATCGATCGCCTATGGCATGCCTGGACCGACGTCTCGGCGCTCGAGCAGTGGTACCACCCCACGGCGCTGCCAGCACTTGCCGGTTCAGTCGTTTCCGAACCGCACGTCGGTGGTTGGTGGACTGCCGGTATCGACGTTGCCGCTCATGGATTCGTGGCCTATTTCTATGGCCGGTACACGACGGTTGACCCGAACGTCCAACTGAGCCACACGATGATGTACACGCAGTCAGCTGAGGAATTCGCCGCGCGCGATCTTTCGGCACCCCACCACGATGTGGTCGTTGACTTCGAATCGCGCGGTGAGGCCACATGGGTGAGATTTAGCCAGTTCGGTGAGATGCCAGAAGGTCAGGCCGAGCAGACAAAGGCCGGAATGGAAAGTTACTTCGACTCGCTGGAAGCCTTCCTCAGCTAGAAATTGAGCTTAGGTGGGGTAGAAAAACTGCGCCTATGCGTGCTCAATGTCCCCCCATGCGGATTGGGGGTGGGTGTTGGTGGGGGTGGGGGTGGTGGTGGTGTGTTCCAGTAAGAGGTCGATAAAGCGGGGCGCATCGAACGAGTGAGGTTCATGCCCGGCACCTGGGAACACCACGAGCCGACTTCCCGGAAGTAACTCGTGCGCGCGCTCGCCATGCATCATCGGAATCATCGGGTCGCGGTCACCCCACACGATGAGCACGCGCTTGTCGTGCAGCAAGTACAAAATATCGACGGCGCTGACTCGCTGACCGCTGGGACCGATCACGCTACGCACTGTCGAGAGAAAGGCCGCGCGCCGGTCTTCCTCAGCGAGCCAACTGGCAGTTTCGAGGGCGTGCGGAGTGAGGATGTGCGGCTCGAGTCCCACTCGTCCGAGTTGCTCCCCGATCCAGGTGGCTGCTCGCAACGTGCGGTCATTGATGGCAACCCGAATCGCGAAGTCGGCGCCCGGTAGCGAGGCCGCGCGCAGAACCGGAAAAACCTCTTCACCCAGTCCACCGCTCGACACCAAAGTCATCGACTCGACGCGGTCGGGAAACTGGTAGTGGAACTGCATGGAAATGCCGCCACCGAGTGAGTGGCCGACGAAGTGCGCGCGCGGGTGGCCGAGGTGATCAAGGAGGTCACGTAAAGCGTTGGCCATGGCTCCGAGGCTGTAATCGCCTGAACCACGCGACGACTCTCCGTGACCTGGCAGGTCGACCACGATGACCGCGGCCCCACGAGCGGCAAGGCGCTCAGGAATGTCGACCCAGGTGCGCTCGCTCGATCCCATGCCATGAATCAGCAGGATCGGAGCTCCGGTGCCCTTGAATTCGCGGTAGGAGACCTGACGGCCGTGTAGCGGCGCACTGCGCTGCTGTGGTCGTGGCTGGCTCTCGGTACTCATCTCACTCCCAAGGTACGGTTGCGTAACTTACGGTACCGTAACTTAGCCTAACCCGGAAAGTCACCCCGATTCCACTCTGGCTGCAATTCGCGTCCGAAAGTGTGGTCGGCACCACGTGGGGCACGACCTTCAGTGCGGGGAAGTGCTCGGATTGACCGCTATCCTTGACATCTACGGGTGCACTCGGCACCGATGGAGGGTGTCAGGCCTGTGGCGACGCGCATCGTTGACAGTGCAGAGGTTGATCCGCGGGCCACAATCGGCGATGGATCCTCTGTGTGGCACCTGGCACAGGTGCGTGAAGGCGCCGTCCTCGGCCAGAACTGCATCGTCGGACGAGGTGCCTACGTCGGCACCGGAGTGCTCATCGGTGACAACGTGAAGATCCAAAACTACGCATTGGTCTACGAGCCGGCCGTTCTCGAAAGCGGCGTATTCATCGGCCCAGCTGTTGTATTGACCAACGACCACTACCCGCGCTCGGTGAACCCTGATGGCACGCTCAAGAGCGGGCACGACTGGGAACCGGTCGGTGTCACCATCCGCGAAGGTGCTTCGATTGGCGCGCGTTCGGTGTGTGTGGCCCCGGTTGTCATCGGCCGCTGGGCGCTCATTGCCGCCGGTTCGGTCGTCGTCGCAGACGTTCCCGACTTCGCGTTGATGGCCGGTGTTCCGGCTCGCCGCCTCCGCTGGGTCGGTCGCGCCGGTGTTCCCCTCGAAGCCGACGGCGTCGACGAATTTCGCTGCCCTACAACCGGCGCCCGCTACAAGCAGATCGATGACAACACCCTTGAGGAGCTCTAGATGGCCGACATGATTCCGGCAGCGCGACCCATCATCGGTGACGACGAGCGGGCCGCGGTCGATCGTGTTCTTCGCTCGGGCATGATCGCTGGTGGCCCCGAGGTTGCGGCATTCGAAGAAGAATTCAGCGCCATCGTCGCTGGGCGACACAGCGTCGCGGTTAATTCCGGTACCTCGGCACTACACATGGCATTCGTGGCTGCTGGAATTGGCGCTGGCGATGAAGTCATCGTTCCGTCGTTCACGTTCGCAGCAACGGCAAACTCGGTCGCTCTCGCGGGTGCGACACCGGTCTTCGCCGATATCGAAGCCGACTACTTCTGCCTCGACCCGGCCGCCGTCGAAGCCGCCATCACCCCGCGAACGCGCGCGATCATGCCGGTGCACCTCTACGGCCACCCGGCGGCGATGCATCGCTTCGCTGAGATCGCGGCCAAGCACGACCTGATGATCTTCGAGGATGCGGCGCAGGCGCACGCCGCCGCACTCGACGGCACTCCTGTTGGTGCGTTTGGAACCGCCGCGTCGTTCTCGTTCTACCCCACCAAGAACATGACGTCCGGCGAAGGTGGCATGGTCACCACCGGCGATGCCGACATTGCGCGCCGGGTGAAGTTGCTTCGCAACCAAGGCATGGAACGCCGTTACGAGAACGAAGTCATTGGCTTCAACACCCGCATGACCGACATTCACGCAGCCATCGGCCGCGTGCAACTGGCCAAGCTCGCAGGCTGGACCAAGCAGCGCCAAGACAACGCGGCCTTCCTCGACGCCAACATCAGTGGTGTCATCACACCGCCGGTGGCACCGGGCGCGACCCACGTCTACCACCAGTACACGATTCGCATCGTCGGACACGATCGCGATGCGTTCGCAGAAGCGCTCGCGGCCGAAGGTGTTGGCAGCGGCGTCTACTACCCGATTCCGAATCACCGCTTGCCCTCGCTCATTTCCTTCTCCCCACGTCCCGGCGATGGTCGTCAGTGCGGAACTGAGGGGTGCTGCGCTGCCGGTTCCTGCGAAATCATGCCCGTCACCGAACAGGTGGCGCGCGAATGCCTGAGCCTGCCCGTTCACCCCTCGCTTTCGCAGGATGATCTCGAGCGCATTGCCGCAGCGGTCACCAAGGTCGCATCGGCGGGTGCGTAATGGCTGATCTGCGGGCGGGCCTCATCGGCCTCGGAATGATGGGGCGCCACCACGCGCGCATTCTCGGTTCGTTGCCAGGTGTTGAACTTGTTGCCGTCGCCGACCCCGGCGGTGATCCGCACGGAGTTTCCGGCGGGCGTGCCGTGCTGGCAACCATCGATGAACTCATCGCGACCGGAGTCGACTACTGCGTCGTCGCTGTTCCCACGGCATTCCATCTCGAGGTCGGCCTCGCACTCGCCGACGCGGGCGTTCACGCGCTTGTTGAAAAGCCTCTCGCGCATACCGCGGACGCAGCGGCCGAACTCAACGCGGCGTTCACGTCGCGCGGACTGGTCGGGGCAGTCGGCCATATCGAGCGTTACAACCCCGCGTTGCAGCAGGCGCGACAACGCATTGAAGCGGGCGACCTGGGCATGGTCTTTCAGGTGGCCACACGACGCCAGGGTCCGTTCCCGGCTCGCATCGCCGATGTGGGCGTGGTGAAAGACCTGGGAACTCACGACATCGATCTCACCGCGTGGGTGACGCAGCGGCGCTATCTGCGCATCAGTGCTGAAACTGCTTTCCGAAGTGGACGCGAACACGAAGACCTCGTCGCAGCGACTGGCCTGCTCGAGGGCGGCATCGTCGCTAACCACCTCGTGAACTGGCTCTCACCCATGAAGGAGCGCGTCACCGTCATTACCGGTGAGCGTGGAACCTTCGTTGCCGACACTCTTACAGCTGACCTCACCTTCCACGCCAACGGAACTGTGGCCAGCGAATGGGATGAGCGTTCTCATTTCCGCGGAGTCACTGAGGGCGACATGGTGCGTTTCGCATTCGCCAAGCCCGAGCCTCTTCGGTCTGAGCACGAAAGTTTCCGCGACGCGGTACTAGGCCTACCTTCTGATGTCGTGACCTTTGAACAGGGTGCGGCAACTGTTCGGGTGGCCGAAGCGGCGCTGGCCTCGTCGGCCACGGGCGCCACGGTCGAACTGGGGGCTTAGCAGGGTGTCACGCATCGTCATGATCGTCGACAACGGTGTACGGGGTGATTCCCGGGTCATCAAGACGGCGCAGAGTGTGGCACTCGCGGGTCACGAGGCGATCGTGATTGGTCGCGTCGTTGATAACTCGCTGCCCACCGAATTCACCTTGCGCGGCGGCGCGCGAGTGCAACTTGTTCCGACCTCGCTCACGTTGCTTCGCAGTCTCAAGCGCACCCCCCGGCGATCGATTCTGCATCCCCTTGCCTACCCGACCTTTGAAGTACGAACCGTGCGGGCGTCTCGCCTCGACGCCCGCAAGGCGATGCACAGTGAATTGTGGTCGAGACGCGCGATCAATCGAGGCGTGTCGACGCCGAGGTTGGCGCTGAGCAAGGCTCGACTCACTGTGAATCGGGTGTGGTTTCGGTTGCGTGACAGCCAGTTCAAGAAGCTCACCCGGATGCGTTCAGGCGATCACGGGCGCATCCACGGCCTAGTGGCTCGGACGAAGATCGCCCTCAACCCGGCCTACGGTTGGCGATCCCTCGATCTGCTTCTGACTGACTACGAACTTGAGTACGGCCCAGTCATTGATGCCCTCGAGCCCGACCTCATTCACGCGCACGATTTTCGAATGTCCGGGGTGGGTGTGCGAGCAGCAGAGCGGGCTCTTGCGGCCGGCCGGTCATGCGCTGTTGTCTACGACGCTCACGAATTCATGCCGGGCGTGCGGGCCAAGAGTGACGTGTGGCGCCGAGCGAACATTGCCCATGAGCACACCTACATTATTCGCGCCGATCGCGTGGTCACAGTCAGCGCGCAGTTAGCCGACTTGCTGCAGACCACCCACTCACTCGCCCTCACGCCGAACGTGGTGCTCAACGCGCCCGAAGCCGAATCGGTGGTTGCTGTTGAGGGACAGGGAATTCGTGCGGTTCTTGAACTCGCCGCCGACGTTCCATTGGTGGTGTATCACGGCAGCCCGGCCAAACAACGCGGCCTCGAAACGGTGGTCAGGGCCCTCGCTGATCTACCTAGCTACCACGCAGTGTTTGTTCTGCCGCAGGCTGCTGAGAGTGCGCTGTATCTCGATGACGCCATCGACGAGGTGGGTGTGCGTGATCGTGTGCACTTCTTGCCGTATGTGCCGCACGACCAAGTGGTCGACTTCCTGCGATCCGCTGATGTCGGAGTCATTCCGATTGACCACGACGTGAACCACGAAATCGCCCTCATCACCAAATTCTTTGACTACGCACTCGCCGGACTTCCTATCGTGGTCAGCGACGTGAAGGCGATGTCTGAAGCGGTTGAAGCCAATCAGATTGGCACCGTCTTTCCGGCAGGTGATGCACAGGCGGCGGCTCGAGCACTGCGCGATGCCTACGACAACCGGGCACGGTACGCCGACGGATACACCGCTGAATTGCTGCAGGGCTGGACCTGGGAGCAGCAGGCAGAGACGTTGCTGGCGACCTATCGCGAGGCGGC
>CAIYMF010000127.1 GCA_903927265.1 uncultured bacterium
AGAAGAATTCCGAAGCGGACAAGACCGAGGGAA
The DNA here is from genome assembly GCA_903927265.1 of uncultured bacterium. Classification (GTDB taxonomy): domain Bacteria; phylum Actinomycetota; class Actinomycetes; order S36-B12; family CAIYMF01; genus CAIYMF01. The sequence continues at coordinate 34 of CAIYMF010000127.1, forward strand.
GCGAAATCCTCGGAAGTTGTTGACTCGTCTGCCCCATCTCGAGGGCTCGCCCGTCATCGTGATCCCCCAAAAACCCGCACCGGTGCGCGCGGCTTAGTGAATCTCTGGAAACCCTTTAGTACCAACGCTTTTTCGGGTGGGCGATACTGGGTTCGAACCAGTGACCCCTCGCGTGTGAAGCGAGTGCTCTACCACTGAGCTAATCGCCCGAGAGCCTGAGCCTAACGCATGCCACACTCACGGATCGAATGACTCCGCAGCCATCTCGCAGAACAGTTCAGCCGCCCTCATTGTGATCGGACCCGGTGCTCGGAATGTGCGGTCGAAACCCTCGCCAACAATGCGACTCACCGGCTGCACGTCGCGCGTTGACGACGTAATCAGCACTTCCGACGCCACCTTCAGCACGTCCAGTGGAAGAGACTCCTCCGCCACGTCCATTTCTTCCGCACACCACTCAAGTAGCAGTTCGCGCGTAATACCGGCTAGACAGCCCGAAGAGAGCGGAGGCGTCAGCAATCGATCGTCGACGACAACGAAGACATTGCTGCCCGTGCCTTCGCAGAGTTCGCCAACCGTGTTCGCCATCAACGCCTCGCTGCCGCCGAGTTTCTTTGCTGCCGCAAGAGCCACCACATTCTCGGCGTACGACGTGGTCTTAAGTCCGACGAGCGGAGACAACTCATTGCGCGGCCACCGCACCACAGCCACTGTCGCAGTATCAGGCCAGACACCGGAAGCAGAAGCGGCGACAACGAGTGAGTTTCCGTCCTGACCGCGCTCGCTTCCGAGGGGTGCCGGACCGCTCGTGTAGGTGATTCGCAACCGACCCGTTGGCCCAATGTCGGAAACATTTTCACGGCACACAGCCAGTGCAGCGCGGCGGACGAGGTCGGCGTCGGGCGCCTGCAATCCGAGCCCGACCGCCGACGTTGCAAGCCGCCTGAGGTGGCGGCTGAGTGCGAACGGCACTCCATCGCGCACCGCCAGAGTCTCGAACACGCCATCGGCCACGGTGAAGCCATGATCGAGTACCGACACCGACGCATGCTCGGCCTCGACGAGTCCGTCGTTGACCCAGAACTTCATCGCACACTCCCCATCGCAGGTCTGTCTACCGTTCGCGACGCTAGTCCTACCAGCCGCGAGGCCTTAAGTTCAGTTTCATCCCATTCGCGTTCGGGGTCACTTCCCCACGTGATGCCAGCACCCGTTCCGAATCGCACGAGCAGGTGCCGGTCTCGTCTCGTGGCAGCGCCCGCCAACCAGAACGTACGAATTCCTACCGCCAATTCGCCCACCTTGCGATCGGCGTCGACCCATCCGATGGCGCCGCAGTAGGGACCGCGGTCAACCGGCTCGAGTTCGCGAATGATGCGCAATGCGCTCGACTTGGGTGCACCCGTAACCGAGCCTGGTGGGAATGCCGAGGCGAACATGTCTGCCCATCCGAGGCCCGGAATGAGGCGGCCGCTGACGGTCGACACCAAGTGCACGAGTCCGGGATGTTCTTCAATGCGCAACAAGCTCGGCACCTCGACCGACCCCACCTGACACACCGGAGACAGGTCGTTGCGCACGAGGTCGACGATCATGATGTTCTCAGCCTCATCTTTCGGCAACAGATCTGCCGCAGTGCGACCTGTTCCCTTAATGGGACTCGATTCGATGTAGTCACCATCGCGGCGGATGAACTGCTCGGGCGATGCCGTGGCAATGTGCACGCCGCCCGGAGGCAGTAACGGATGCGCCGCAGCGGGTAGACGGATGAATCCGGAGTAGGGCGCAGGATTTCCAACAGACAACACGCTCGCGAGCGCCGACACATCGGCTTGCTCAGGATCGGGCAACCGCGCCTGCAACAAACGGCACACATTCGCTTGGTACACGTCTCCGCGAGCAATCAACTCGCGGACGGTGTCGACCGAACCCGTGTACATCGGCTGAGCCATCGAACTGGTCCACGACCCTGCAGGTGGCCCAAGCCAGCGTCCCTGCACCGTCGCCGCTCGCGCCCGCACGTTGGCGAATCGGGCGCAGGTGACCATTCCCTCGAAGGTCACGACGACGGCCCACCAGCCGCTGGAATCAAGCGCCGCGGGGTCATTGGTCACATCGACGAGCTCGGCTGCTTCGAGTCCGCCGAGGTGCGCCGCGGCCGTCATGTGGCCAGCGTAGTTCCGCGGAGGCCTTCATGGGCGCTGCACCTCGGACTGGTTTTAGCCTTCCCCATTGGATCCGGTATGGTGAAGATCCACTTGGGGCGATCCCCCGGGTGGAATGCGGACGTAGCGCAGCTGGTAGCGCATCACCTTGCCAAGGTGAGGGTCGCGGGTTCGAATCCCGTCGTCCGCTCGGAAGGCCGCTCCACGGCCTGATTCCGGTGGCGTGGCCGAGAGGCGAGGCAACGGCCTGCAAAGCCGTGTACACGGGTTCAAATCCCGTCGCCACCTCCATGAGGAGAAAGACAGTAGTCCCGCGAGACAAGTGAGCAACAACTGAAAACACAGAGCCCGGGCGATTGGCGCAGTCTGGTTAGCGCGCTTCCCTGACACGGAAGAGGCCACAGGTTCAAATCCTGTATCGCCCACAATTGTGAAGTCCCGAGACACCTGATGGGGTGCTCGGGACTTCACTCGTCACGTAACTACTTACGTCACTACTTAGGTCACTACTTAGATCACTACTTACTTCGCGACACCTTCCCAGAACATGGCGTCGCCAACCTGGTTGTCCGTGCGGTGCACTACTCCCGCGAGGTGCGTGGCAGACCAATCGGCGGCCGCACTCACTGCCGCTTCAGCTTCGTCATGCGTCTCCCAGATCGAAATCGAAACCATGGTGACGGGGTCGACCTCAATAACGGAGTACGCCTGAAATCCGGGCTGCGCTTGGAAGATTTCCAGCATCCCGTCGGGACCTTGCACAATCTCAGCCACTTCCTTGGACGTTCCCTTGAGGACGTCGTAAGTGGCGATACGCAGATGGTTCATGTGCTCTCCTGTTGTTGTGCCCGGCCGGGCGATTGTGACCCACAGGCTCGGGAGCCAAGGCCGCGCGGTGATCTCGCGGATCAAACGACTACTTCGCGACGCCTTCCCAGAACATTGCGTCGCCAACCTGGTTGCTGGTGCGGTGGATGCGGCCATCGAGGTTGCCGGCAACCCATTCGGCAGCTGCGCGTACGGCACCCTCAGCTTCGTCGTGTGTTTCCCACACGCTAATCGAAATGATCGTGACCGGGTCGACCTCGATCAGTGAGTACGCCTGAAACCCGGCCTGCGATGCGAAGATGTCGCGCATCCCGCCAGCAGCAAGCACAAGTTCGCACACGTCCTTGGACGTGCCCTTAGTGACGTCATACGTTGCAATGCGTAGGTGGTTCATGGTGTCTCCTTAAGTTGGCCCTTGCGGGCGAGTTGGTTGACTCTAGTGCGAGCTACTCCTAGACCACATCCGTGACAGCCGCTGGCTCGACGACTTCCGCTGTCTCAGCACCGACACCCGCGAGCGAGCGAACCTCCATCTCGGCGAACTTCAATGGATTGGCCCCCCTCTCCGTCACACTGCCGAGCCACCCCAGCAGAAAGGCGAGCGGGATTGAAACCAGCCCGGGATTGGCGAGCGGGAACCAGGCGAAGTTGACGTCGGGGAAGATGGAAGTCTGCGCGCCCGAAACGACAGGCGAGAAGATGATCAGCCCGATGGACAACGTGAGGCCACCATAGATGCTCCAGAGTGCACCACGGGTGGTGAAATTCCGCCAGAACAACGAGTACAGAATGGTGGGCAAATTGGCTGAGGCCGCGATCGCGAACGCGAGCGCGACAAGGAAAGCGATGTTCTGATTCTTCGCCAAAATGCCGCCCACAATGGCAAGGAGCCCAATCACTACCGCAGTAATGCGTGCCACCTTGAGTTCGTTCTCGGCAGAGATCGCACCCTTCTTAATCACGTTGGCGTACACGTCATGTGCGAAGCTGGCGCTTGCGGTGATGGTTAAGCCTGCGACAACGGCCAGGATCGTGGCGAACGCCACCGCCACAATGATTCCCAACAGCAGCGTGCCACCCAACTCGAAGGCCAGCAGAGGCGCAGCGGAATTTTCCCTGCCCGGTGCCGCCAAGATCTTCTCAGGTCCGACGAGTGCGGCCGCCCCGAAGCCCAGCACGAGGCTGAACAGGTAGAACAGCCCAATCATGCCGATGGCCGAGGAGACCGAATGCCGCGCTTCCTTGGCCGAGGGAACCGTGTAGAAGCGCATCAGCACATGAGGCAGGCCAGCGGTACCCAGCACCAGGGCGATTGACAGCGAGATGAAGTCGATCTTGGTGATCGTGGTCTTGCCGTACTTTGCCATCGGGGCGAGAATATTGCTTCCCTCCGGGCTGCCGTGCGTCGCCGCACCTAGCATGTCCGACAAACTAAACCCGTACTTTCCGAGTACCCACACACTCATGAGGCCCGCACCGGCGATCAGCAGCACCGCCTTAATGATTTGCACCCAGGTGGTTCCTCGCATCCCCCCAACGATCACGTAGATGATCATGAGGATGCCGACCACAAGAATGGTGGCCGACTGCCAAAGATTGCCGGTGACACCGAATAGCAGGTTGACGAGCGAACCCGCCCCCACCATCTGTGCTAACAGATAGAACAAGCTGACGAGCAGGGTCGAGATGGCTGCCGCTACGCGTACGGGTCTTTGTCGCAACCGGAAAGCGAGAACGTCGCCCATGGTGTAACTGCCCGCATTACGCAGAAGTTCGGCCACCAGAAGTAGGGCTACCAACCACGCCACGAGGAAGCCGATGGAGTAGAGGAACCCGTCGAACCCGTAGATAGCGATGGCACCCGTGATACCGAGGAAAGAGGCTGCCGAGAGGTAATCTCCGGTGAGCGCCATGCCGTTCTGCCTGCCGGTGAAGGTCCGCCCCGCAACGTAGAAATCAGCCTGTGTGCGGTTCCTTCGCGCAAAGCGCGTCACGACCCACAGGCTCACGATCACGAAGACCAAGAAAATGGCCATGTTGATGACGGGACTATTTTCGGCTCCCACTGCCGCAATGACGCTCATGACTGCACCTGCTCGAACTCAGCCCGAATCACCATTGCACGTGGGTCCAACTGCTTGCTGGCGTACCGCACGTACACCACCGTGATGATGCCGGTGCTCACGAACTGCAACAGCCCAAAGATGATGCCGATGTTGATGTTTCCCCACACGGGCGTTGCCATCCACTCCGGTGCAAAGACTGCGCACAGCACGAAGGCGAAGTACCACGCAAGAAACACCACGGTCATCGGGAACGCGAATCGGCGATACCGAGACTTGAGGTCGATGAAATCCGGACTGTGCTGCATCACCACATAGGCCTCGGCTAACTGGCCAGCGTCATGCTCACTCATGTCATTGTCTCCTCGGGTATGCGAATGGGCGATCGTCGACGTGCGCATTTACCAATCGGCCGCGGAACATGCGGCTCTTGCGGCCTCGTCGTGTATCCCCCAGACGGAAATCGAAATCGTCTCCACCGGGTCGACATCTGCCATCGAGAACGCCTGAAAACCCAGCTGGGCCTCGGAAATCTCGTGCATCCAGACGTGTGCGAGCACGCGCTCGCACACGTCAGTGCACGCGTACTTAATGACGTCCTTAATGACGTCGTACGTGGCAATACGTAGATGGTTTACGTGATCTCCTGTAGTAGCGCCCCAGCGGGCGGTCGGAGATCAACGTAGCCGACGCTCTCGGCCCGAATCTGAAAATGTACCCTCAGGTTGAAGAACCTCGTGGTTGGTCGGCAACCTTGATGTCCCACTTCGCATTTCCTGTTGATTCGTCGACGCTCGTCACGGTGATCGTGACGTCATAGACAGCGCCCGATTCGGCAGATGTGATGGAACAGACGATGACCGTGCCCACTTTGGCTTCAAGGTCTCCCGGACAGACGATCGCGGGGACCTGGCTGCCAACAGTGGCGCTCAACTGCTGCTGACTCTGTGTCTCGACCCCGCCCACCCGCACCCCGCCCACCCGCTTCTTTGGTCAGAAGATGCCCGAGACGGGCTTCTTCTGACCAAAGAAGACCAGGAACCGCGAGTGGCCCGAAGAGACTTGATCATCGACCCCGAGGTTCCGCTTGAACCGGCTGGTGAAATGGTCTGATCTATGACAACGATTCGATCGATCACCGTCACCACTCACGAAACCCTGCGCGAGAGCGGACACGATGTAGCAAAGCCAACCATCAAGGTTGTGGCCGCAGCAGTAATCACCAACCCACTCGCCGGGCAGGCACTCGCTCCAGACCTTGCCGAACTCGAAGCGATGAGCGCCGACGTCAGTGGCATTTTGGCCGAGCGCGCCATCGCAGCCCTTGGTGCCTTGGGCGTCAGTCCCTCCGATGTTCATGGGTATGGCAAGGGCGCCATTGTCGGAACCGACGGCGAACTCGAACACACCGCCGCCGTTCTGCACCCTCGATTCGGTGCGCCGGTGCGTGCGGCGATCGGCGGCGGAGCCGACATTATTCCGGGCACCAAGAAGGTGGGGCCGCCTGGAAGTTCGATCACGATGCCCATCAGCAACAAGGATGACCGCTGGGTCTTTGATGACATGGACTCGGCCGAGGTCAGCATTGGTGATGCACCGCGCGCAAACGAAATCGTCATAGCCCTCGTGCTGTCGACCGGTGGTCGCCCGCACGCTCGAGTAAAGAAGCCCTCATGACATTCAAAGCAATCATCCTTCTCCGTCGACGCGACGACATGACTCACGAGGAATTCGCCACCTGGTGGCTCGACGAACACGCACCACTCGCTGCAACACTTCCCGGAGTTCGGCGCCTGTGCTTCAACCTGGCCGACGACGGTGGCGCCTTCGACGGCGTGTCGGAGTTGTGGTTTGACTCGCGCGAGGACTTCGATGCTGCGTATGCGACCGACATCGGAAAGGCAGTGGCGGCCGACTCGATGACTCACCTCTCGGCGCGTGAGCGACTTTTCGTCGGGGAGACGTTCATCGTCGACTAGGTCACGTTCGGCGCACTCTCGGTCAGTTGAGTATCTGGTCCGTCGCTCTGCAGATGTGTCTCACCTTCGAGCACGACCGACACAGCAGATCCCAGCAGCACAGCGATCGCCGTGATGTACGACCACAAGAGGATGGCGATGGGCGCTGC
>CAIYMF010000128.1 GCA_903927265.1 uncultured bacterium
CGCCATTCGGCCGATCTTGACCACCGGCGTACTGGCGCCATAGGTCAGCACAACCGCCATCTGCAGCACTGTTTGAAGGCGCGCACGAATGGAATCGGCGGTGTTCGCTGCGAAGGTCTCGGCGCAATCGCCACCCATCAGCACGAAGGCTTCACCGCGGGCAGCGGCGGCTAGGCGTTCGGTGAGCAGATCGCACTCGCCGGCAAACACCAGCGGAGGTAGTACCGAGAGTTCGGCGACGGCAGCCTCAAGCGCCGCAGCATCAGGCCAGGCAGGCTGCTGCAGGGCCGGCAAATCCGGCCATTCGATGACGTCGACCATGGCTTAAGGGTAGTGGAGGCGCGCCGGAAGCCGGACGGTCACCCTGAGCCCTTCTCCCACACCGGACTCAAGCGCGACCGTGCCGCCGTTCGCGAGGGCGCTTGCGCGCACGATGGCCAGTCCCAACCCCGTTCCCCCTGAGGGGCCACGACCTGAGTTGGCTCTCCAAAAGCGGTCGAAGGCGTGCTCGAGTTGCTCCTCGGTCATTCCCGGGCCGTTATCACTCACAATCAGCCGCACGGCCGAATCGTCAGGTTCTCGCGACACCTCCACCGTCGTCGTCGTTCCGTCCGGGGTGTGTCGCAGCGAATTGCTGACGAGGTTGACCGCCACCTGGCGCAGGGAAACCTCGTCTCCGAGTACAACGAGAGGTTCTCCTTCGATCAGTTCGACCAGATGCCCCGGAGCCGTGACCTGCAGATTCGCGATGACCTCGGCGCACAACGCCGTGAGATCAACCTGCTCGAGATCGGTCGGCGGTTGCACATCGAGGCGAGCCAACGTGAGCAGTTGCTCGACTAGATCATTCATGCGCGAAGTCTCGAGCCGAATGCGCGCCATCGCCACGTCAACTTCCGCCCATTCGCGCACGCCGTCGTGGAGATACAGGTCCGCCCAACCGTGAATGGTCGGCCACAAGTACAACCGTCACCCGAAGATCGCCATGGGATTGTCGTTCTCGATGAACGTCACGAAGCCCGCCTCGACGCTCAATGCCTTCCTTGGCGGAACGATCAGCGTGTCGGGCGGCAGCGAAACGTTGGCCTGCGTCATCAACTCGTCATCCGACGACGAGCGCACGATCGCCGTGCAGATCAACTCGTTCGGCGGCCACAAGTACAACGACACCTGGTAACGAATCCTCGAAAAAGGCGTAGAGGCAGTTTTCCTCCCCCAGCGTGGGGTAGAAAAACTGCCTCTATGCGTGCTGAATGTCCCCCCATGCAGATGAGAGGGAGTGGGAGTGGGGCTTAGCCGAAGAAGGCCTTGGCCTCTTCGTAGCGCTCGGGCGGAACGGTCTTGAGTACCCCAGTGGCGGCCTCAAGGGGAACTCGCACAATGTCGGTGCCCTGCAAGGCGACCATCTTTCCGAAGTCACCGGCATGCACCGCATCGATCGCAGCGAGACCGAACCGGGTGGCCAGCACGCGGTCAAACGCCGTGGGAGTTCCACCGCGCTGAATGTGTCCGAGCACGGCCGCACGCGATTCTTTGCCGGTGCGGTCTTCGATCGCACTGGCCAGCCACTCGCCGATGCCCGACAAGCGCACGTGACCGAAAGCGTCAAGCGGAGCGTCCTTGGTGATGAGGTCACCGTCGGCGGGGAGTGCACCTTCGGCGACGCAAATGATGGGCGCGTAGTGCGACTCGAAACGTGATTCAACCCAGCCGCAGACCTCGTCGAGGTCGAACGGAACTTCGGGAATCAAGATGACATTGGCGCCACCGGCAAGACCGGCGTGCAGCGCGATCCAGCCTGCATGGCGGCCCATGACCTCAATGACGAGCACGCGGTGGTGCGACTCAGCGGTGGTGTGAAGCCGGTCGATCGCTTCCATCGCAATGTTCACCGAGGTGTCGAAGCCGAAGGTGTAGTCGGTGGCCGACAGGTCGTTGTCGATTGTCTTAGGGCAGCCGATGACCTTCACTCCATGAGAGTCGAGCTGGGTTGCCACACCCAGGGTGTCTTCGCCACCGATCGCGATGAGTGCGTCAACACCCAGGGCCGCGAGGTTTTCCTCGATGCGGGCGACTCCGCCCTCGATCTTGATCGGGTTGGTACGCGAGCTGCCGAGGATCGTGCCGCCTCGAGGAAGGATGCCACGAACCTGCTCGATACCCAGGGGCATCGTGAGGCCCTCAAGGGGACCCTTCCAGCCATCGCGGAAACCCACGAATTCGTAGCCATAGTCTTTGACGCCCTTACGAACCACCGCGCGGATCACCGCGTTCAGTCCTGGGCAGTCGCCGCCACCGGTGAGAACTCCAACTCGCATTCCTCGTCCTTCCCCACACACATAGGCTGTTGCCGCACACCTTACCAGCCGATCCGCAAGCGTTTGCAGGAGATTCCATGACTCAGGCCGCCGGCAATGCCGTCCTTGCCCTCGACGCCGGAACCACAGGGGTCACCGCGCTCCTCGTCGATGCCAGCGCGCAGGTGGCCTCGCGCGGGTACGCCGAATTTGCCCAGCACTTCCCCGCTGATGGCTGGGTCGAGCACGATCCCAATGAGATCTGGGCCGCGACTCTCGCCGCCACGCGCGCGTGCCTTGAATCCGCGCCCCACCTCACACCGGTGGCGATCGGTATCACCAACCAGCGCGAGACCGCCGTGCTCTGGGATCGCGAGACGCTGGGGGCACCGCGCCGCGCGATCGTCTGGCAAGACCGCCGCACCGCCGCGATCTGCGACCGCCTACGCGACGCGGGCCACGAACCCATGGTTACCGCCGCAACCGGTTTGCGACTCGATCCCTACTTCACTGCCACCAAACTCACCTGGATTCGTGAGAACGATCCGCACACGTGGGCGCAGGTCGAATCCGGCCGTGTGGCCATCGGAACCGTCGACTCGTACCTCGTTGCGCGGCTCAGTCGCGGTCTCTTGCACATCACCGACGCGTCCAACGCCTCGCGCACGTTGCTTTACGACCTGCACACCGGCGACTGGAGTGACGAGTTATGCGCCCTGTTCGAGGTGCCTCGTTCTGCGCTGCCCGAGGTGGTCTCGTCCTACGGAGTCGTCGGCCGCACCGACCCCACCACATTCCTGGGCCTCGATCTGCCGATCGCCGGCATCGCAGGTGACCAGCAAGCCGCATTGTTCGGCCAGGCATGCTTCGACGAGGGGTCGAGCAAGTGCACCTACGGAACCGGATCGTTCATCCTGGTCAACACCGGCAATGAGCCGGTCATGTCGAGCAACGGACTACTTACGACCGTCGCGTGGCAGCATCCCGATGGTCGCCGCGACTTCGCACTTGAAGGTTCGGTGTTTGTCACCGGCGCAGCAGTGCAGTGGTTGCGCGATGGGCTTGGCATCATCGACAGCGCCGGCGAGGTCGAAGCGCTCGCGCGATCGGTTGATGACAGTGGTGGCGTGGTCTTCGTCCCGGCGCTGACTGGTCTGGGTGCTCCCGATTGGGATCCGAGCGCGCGCGGCGCCATCTTGGGCATCTCTCGTGGAACCACTCGCGCACATATCGCGCGGGCCACCTTGGAAGCCATCGCGTACTCGGTGGGAGATGTGGTCGAACTCATGTCAGCCGAGGCTGGCTCGCACCTACCTCACCTTGCCGTTGACGGCGGCGCTGCCGCCAACGACTTGCTCTGCGAGATGCAGGCCAGCGTGCTGCAGATTCCCGTGGTGCGTTCTGAGCAACTTGAAGCCACCGGACTCGGCGCTGCCTTCCTGGCCGGACTCGGCACGGGTTTCTGGGCCGACACGGCCACGTTGGCGGCAACGTGGCGCAGTGGCGGGCGCTTCGCCCCCCGAGCCATTGACACCGGCGGACACGCGCGCTGGCGCAAAGCGGTCGAGCGAAGTCTGCACTGGACCGACGCGTGAGAAACCCCGTACTCGTCGATTACGTCCGGTCGGGGGTCGTGGAGTCGACGCACACCGGCAGCGTGGTGCTGCTCGCTTGCGATGGAAGCGCACACGTACTGGGAAACGCAACACCTCAGGTCTACCCGCGCTCGAGCCTCAAGCCGTTGTTCGCTACGGGGCTCGTACGTGCAGGACTCGATCTGCCGACGCGCCAACTCGCCCTCGCAACCGCAAGCCATTCCGGAACCGAGGAGCAGGTGCAGGTCGCACGGGAAATCCTGCGTTCGGCCGGGCTCACCGAAAACGCTCTCGGGTGTCCGTCCGATCTCCCGCTGGAGGTCGACGATCAGATCGCGCTCATCCGCGCCGGCGGTTCAGCCGACCGTGTGCACCACAATTGCTCCGGCAAACACGCGGCCATGCTCGCAACCTGCGTGATCAACGACTGGCCCACGGAGGGCTATCTCGATCCGACTCATCCCCTGCAGGTTCACCTGCTGGCCACTGTCACCGACCTCGCCGGCGAGATACCTGGCGCGCCCGGCATCGACGGATGCGGCGCTCCGGTGTGGCAGCTGAGCCTGCCCGCACTCGCTCGCGCGATTACGCGCATCGCCACCGCTGCCGACACCACACCAGAAGGACGCGTTGCTGCTGCCGCGCGATCCTTCCCCGACATGGTGGGTGGTCCCCGGCGCTGCGTCACCGAATTGATGCAGCACGTGCCCGGCCTGTTCGCCAAAGAGGGCGCTGAGGGTGTGTGGGTCGCGGCACTCGACGATGGTCGAGCGATGACGGCGAAGATCGACGATGGTGCGATGCGCGCTCTTCCAGCGATTCTCGCCGCGACTGTTCGCGCGTGGGGTTATGCCGGCGAACCCATCGATCGCTGGGCAGCCGACCCCGTGCTGGGCGGCGGTCAACCCGTGGGGGCCATGCTGCCGGCTGCCACCCTCACGACTTTCCTTGCAACGGCCAACGCGCGGGAAGCAGCCGACTAACGCACTGCGAAATGCTCAACCACCGGCGCGCCGTCGAAGTGTTCACCGATCAGTGCGCGCCATTCGCCAAAAAGGTCACTACCGCGAAAACCGACCACGTGATCGTCGAGCGTGTTCCATTCGATGGTGAATAGGAACACTGACGGGCGTTCGACACACCACCCGTACGCAGTGAAGTTTAGGAAGCCATCGGCGCGCACCAACACGGTAGTGGCGGCTTGATTCAGGGCACGTTCGAAAGCTTCCTCGTGCCCAGAAAGCACAGGGATATGAGCAACTTCGAGAACCACTACAGATCAGCCCCAATCGAATTGGCGAGCGCTTCGGCCCGCAATTCTTTGGC
>CAIYMF010000129.1 GCA_903927265.1 uncultured bacterium
CTTCTGGTCACCCACGACCGACGCATGCTCGACACCGTCAGACTTACCCGCCGGTGGCACGTCGAGGCGGGCCTCGTGACCGAGATCAACCCCGACTAGGTGCGGCGAGGTAGGTGATCCTCGCCGAGCAAAAACCTGTCCTTTTGGTCGCGGTCTGAGCCATTCTGTGAGCGAGAACGACCCGAATCCGGCGGTTTTTGCTCATAGAAAGGCTCGCTACGAAACGCACTCAGCGGGAAATGGGCGCCAGCCTCTTGTAGAGATCCTGATACGTCGAGTACCCGTCGCGGTACGCCTGCTGCCCGCCGGGCTCGAACCGACCCGCCACCGGCACCATCGCCGGAATATCTGCCAGCACGATCTCGCCCAGCACGATGCGAGTCCACAACGCGACGCCACGCAACTGAGCGTTGCGCGGATCACCCACCTGCTCGATGGGTCGATCGATGATGTCGGCGTGAATCTGGCACCACAGATCCGACTGTGCTCCGCCGCCAAGAATTCGAATGCTCGGAACCGGGTGCTTGAGGAACTTCAGGTAGTAGTCGAACAACCAGCGTGCGTTGTACGCCACACCCTCCAGAACCGAGCGCACCATCATCGCCTGGTTCGTGCGCAGCGACATGTTCACGAACGCCGCACGCACTCTCTTGTCATCAACGGGCGACCGTTCACCATTGAGCCATGGAGTGAACAGCATGCCTTCACTTCCAGCAGGCGCAGTGGAAGCCAGTGCAATCAAGTCGTCGAAGGACGGGGCAGCCAGAGGCGGCGCCGCACCTTCATCACCAATGCCGCTACCGCCACCGAGCAATCCATCAGCGGGAGCGATGATCTGCTCGCGCAGCCACTGCAGCGCGGCACCGCCGGTTTCGTGATTGTTCGCCACCACCGGGAAGTCAGGATCGAGTCCGGGAACTGTCGCAATCGAGTGAAAGATGTCGGTGCGCTTAAACGGAACGCGCGCACTGATCCACGCGGTCGTTGAAATGACCACATGCGTTTCGTAAGGGGCAACCGCTCCACTTCCCACAATGGCGGCATGCAAATCGGGAATTCCACAAATCACGGGCGCACCCGCGCGCACACCGAGAAGCTCGGCAACGTCGGGCAGTAACTCACCGAGCACTGACGCGGTCGGCAGCAGTTCGGGAAGTTTCGAACGATCGCGCTTGGCGCGCTTCACGAGCGAGTCGACGTACGTAGGTGCGGCACCCACTGAATTGTCGGTGAGCCATGATGCCGTCATATTGGCGGGCGTCGACGCCGCGCGACCAGTGAGTTTCATACCGAGGTAATCAACCGGTTCCAACATCACCCGCGTGCGCGCGTAGTCTGCCGCAAACTCACGCTGCAGCAACAGGGAATGACCTGTCGGATCAGCACCACTGGGAGTGGGCGCACCGCCCGTCGCACGAATGAACGGCAACACCTTGTGCGGTGCATAACCCTGCACACTCAGTGGTCCGCCAACAAGCGCCGAACTGTACTTACCGGCTCGTGTGTCAGCCCACAAAATGGCCTGCCCCACCGGCTCACCATCGGCATCGACCGACACCGTCGTTCCCCACTGCCCGGTGATGCCTACCGAGTGCAAGTCGGCACCATCGACACCCGCGCGTTCGATCGCGCCATGGATAGCAACAACGAGTTGCTCCCACCACTCGCGCGGATCTTGAGTCGCAGTTCCGTCGAGACCAATCTCAACATGCACCGGCTCGAACGCCGTCGACAGAATGTCGCCATCCGCGGTGACGACCCCTGCCTTCGGACCGCCGTTTCCAAGGTCGATCGCGAGAATCCAAGGCTCACCCATGGTCGACCTCTCAGGCAGGAAGTTCGGGCGCGGGTTCGTACATCAAGTCGAGC
>CAIYMF010000130.1 GCA_903927265.1 uncultured bacterium
GAAACCCCGGGCGCACTGAGTACGGCCGTGATGAGTACCCCGGTGTATCCGAGTTCGCTTGATGCCTCGATCGTCGCGGTGGCCTTCACTACGGTGAGTGAGGCGGCGTCGGACTCGACGCTGTCAACCCAGCTGTCGCCGTTGTACTTGGCGACCAGCGAGTGGGTTCCGAGCGGCAGTGTGGTCGGGAGTGCGATGGCAGCCGATCCCGCAACGAGGCGCACATTCGGCAGCACTGTCGAAGCATCAACAGTCACAGTGACGGTGCCCGTCGGCGTGTAGCCCGGGGCAGTGAGGTCGACGACCAGTGAACGCGGTGCGCCATAGCCGATCGGGTCAGCGGAGGGGTTGGCAGCAATCTGTGCGGTGGCTCTACTTGCGGAATCAACGGCGTGCCGCACGATGCGCGAGCCGATGCCTTGAGCGGAGCCGCGCACCTGTGCACCGAGTGCGTTGGCGCGCACGGTGACGATGCACGTGACGTAGGTGACTCCGACTGGAAGCAGTGGGTAGTTGCTGCACTCAGGAGCGAGTACGAGTCCGCGGCCGATGATGCTCGCACTGTGCACGACCGCGGGATCTGCGCCGATGACGGGGAACGTCACCGTGTAACTCTGTCCGCGCTGCAGGGTTGCGGGCAGGCCGTCGGTGGCACCAAATGACACCGGCGGAATGGTGACCGAGACGTTGCTGTCACTGGTGTCGAGGGGTGTGGAGTCGACCGGCGCCACGGTGTGCCGCGACGGCGCCGCGGTGTGCCGCGACGGCGCCGCGGGATCTGTTACCTGAACGACAGTAAGCGAATCGGAAGCATCGGGGCTTGCCGCGAGAGAGCGAGTTCCGTACGCGAGGGCATCGGGGGTCACGTTTGGTGCGGGCGACAGCGCGTTGCCCTGAGCGTTGATAATCGCACTTGTACTCAGTAGACCTGCGATGCCAGGCGCCACGGCGGTAGTGCTGCCGTAGGGGGCGCTGACGATCGAGTAGGCGCCCACTGAGTGGGCGACAGTCGCGAGAGCGGGCAGCACACGCGGCGCGACGGCAACACCGGTGGCCACGACGGAAAGTGAGAGCCCAACGCGGAGTAACCCGTGCATGGATCCCCCTCTCAGCGCAGCTCCGTCGAGGCCGAATAGACCTCGTTATCAGACTACGTAACGGCGTGAACGCGCGGCACCTTCGTGAGTGAAGTACACGTGAACGGCAGACGACTCTTCGTGCGTTCTGTGGCCGAAAATTAGGTCGGCGAATCCGTGGGCGTTGCAGTCGCCGTATCGGTGCTACTCGTCGACGGGTCGCCGGTCGGTGAGGTCGACGGATCGCCAGTCGGCGTATCAGTGGGCGAGGTCGAGGGATCGCCGGTGGCGGTGTCGCTCGGTGAGGTCGATGGATCGCTCGGCGAGGTCGACGGGTCGCCCGTAGGCGAGACCGACGGAGTGGGCGAGGGGGTCGGCTTCGGTGATGGAGTCGGCACCGTGACCTTCGGATCGCCAGCGCCGGGCTCGGGCTTGGCTGTCACGCCGCCGCCGGTGGGAATCGGCTTGGGGTCAGGAATGCGGTAGCCGCCTGGCGTAATCACGCGGCGCACCACGAGGAAGCCGGAGTGCCCGTTGCCCGTTCCCCAGAACGAACTGACGTGCGCGACATCGCCGCATGCGTTGGTGTGCAACATGTAGCCGTTGCCGATGTACATCACCACGTGGCGGTAGGCAGCGCCGCCGGTGTCATAGAGAACGAGATCGCCGGGGCGAATGAACTGCGGGTCAACGTACGAGGCCCACCACGCGAGCGGCACACCATCCCACGGAACCATGTCGCGCGTTGAGGGCGCCCAGTCTTTACCGGCGGTGTCGATTCCGGCGCCGAGGTAATAGGCGCGCGATACCAGCGATGAGCAGTCGAATTGGAAGGGATCTTGGCGACCGATACCACCGCATGCATACGGGGCGCCGAGCATTTGGAACGCGGCCTGAATGGCCAGCGCTGCCTGCGGAGTTGCGGCTTGAGCCACGGCGTCGCGGCACAACTGCGCCGCACCGATCGAGTCGCTGCCGTCGCGCAGGGTGTTGCTCGGTGCCGTGGTGGGGCAGGACCGTCCATCAATCATTGTCTGCGGACCGGACTTGCCGTATTCCGTTGCAGTGGGAGCCGTCAGCGTCGGTGTCGGCTGAATCCAGGCGAGAAGATCAACGAGCGCCTTGCGGGCACCTTCAACTGCAGCGGCCCGGTTGACGGCACGCTCGCGCGCTTCCGACGCGCGAGACGCCGCAGCGGTTGCTGCCAGGGCGGCATCGTGGGCACTTTGCAGATCGGCAACGAATGAGTCGGAGAATGCGTTGGCGTCAGCGGCACCGCGAATGAACTCGAGCGGGTCGGCATTCTTGTCGTTGAAGATCGCTGCGAGCAATCCGTCGCCGCCGTTGACGCGGTAGAGGTAACTAGCCCACAACGTCAATCGATCGCGCGCATCGGATGCCTGCTGCTCTGCCAGAGATGCTGCCTTGGCAGCCTGCGATGCGTCGCGGTTCGCCTCGGCCAGAGCGGCTTCGGCCTGCTTGCGCTGCTGGCCGGCGAGCGCCACACGCTTGCGTACCTCAGCGCGGTAGGCAGTCAGTTCGGCTGGCTTGGTCGGAATGGGACCGAGCCCATCAGTGAGCGAATGGGGCTCAACCGTGGCGCTTGTGGACACACTGGTGCTGGCGGCGGGAGTCGTCGTGTCGGTCGCGTGGGCGGGAAGCCACACTGCCCCAGTCACGACGGCGGCGAGAGCCACCGAACCGGAAACGGCCGCAAAGAGACGTGCGCGCATCGGCTGACGCCTCATGCGCTCCACCCCCTGCTGACTCGTGCTCTCTCATCGTGCCTGTGCACTGTGTCCGTACCCCTACTTTGACGTGAACAATCGGTATCAGGTGCCACATGAGCACCAAGTCACATCACAAAACCGGACATAACGGCGTGTGACGTCGCTCTCATACAGAGGATCGGTCGATTACGGGGGGTACTTGAGGGCCTTAAGGCGCAGTTTTGGCCTCAGTGACCGGAGACACCGTCGCGAGCGACGCGGCGCCAGTGAGGGTTTTCTTGCCCACGCGGTGCTGAATCGAGCGGCCAAGGGGGCCGGCGAGCTTCACGTACCAAATTGCGGGCTTCGAGAAAGCGCAGATGGCCAACTCGACCTGGTCGTCGTCGCGGTGGGTGAGGATGAATGACTCTTCACCGACGGACGGGTGGCCGGGCAGGGTGCCGTACGCAAACCCGATAGAGCGGCCGGTGGCGACGACCTCGGTGACTCGGCAGCAGCCAACAGCTGACAGGAAGGGCGCACTGTGTACGGCGACCGACACGGCATCGCCCTCGCGCACGACGTTGACGTCGGGCTGAACGAACAGGCCCGCAGCGCGGTGCACGTCCCAGTGCATCAGGGCGTAGCCGATGTTGCGGAAGGCTTCCTCGCCGGTTCCGACTACGCGCGAGGCGGAGTACTTACGGAATCCATGGGGTGCGGGCACCTGGCCCAGCGACATTCCCACGGCGTCGTACGTGAGTGGCTTGTTCTTGGCACGGCCGAGCAAACTACGGGCGGCGCCGGCGTCGATCTTGTGGCGAGAGAGGGTCACGCGTCCATTGTTCCATGGCCACCGAAAGTCTCGACCGCCTGCTGGGCAACTGCGAGAAACTGCTCCGGGGTGAGGGCCGCCCCCTCACGTCGCACCGCATCGGCCGCAATCGCCATCGGTCGATCGACTCGTACCCACGATTGGCGATGCTCGCCATCCCA
>CAIYMF010000131.1 GCA_903927265.1 uncultured bacterium
AGACCCCCTTGGCCCACGAGTCATCCACCGAGCTGAACTCCGCCGAAGGCTTCTTTCGTCACGGCATGACCGTCTCGGGATTTTTCGGTCAATAGATGCCGCTGGAACCCCGACGTTGTGCCGGCACTCCAGGGAAACGGACCCCCTTGGCCCACGAGGCCCACGAGGCCTACGAGGCCTACGAGGCCCCCTACGACACCTTGGCTGTCGTGTAAGTCTTGACGTAGCTGTACGAGGTGTAGCCGGGTTTCGCCGCTGCGGTGATCGTCACGGTGATCGTCATCGCCATCGTGCCCGGCACCACAACGGACAGATTGCCGTTGCTGGCCCGCACCACGCGGAAGCCAGGCACGTCTCCCTTCACAACTGAACCGCCCCTCACCGCGGCCCCCACGACCTTGACGGTCGCCCGTAGCCCCGCATTGGTCTTCACCGGCTCACGCAACAAGAACGTGGTTCCGACGTTCTTCACCCGCGTCGGCAACGTCAGCGTGGGCACCGGCACCTGCTTGACCACCTGCTTGATCGGGGCAGTGGCCGCAGACGAGTTCGACGACCCGGCGCTGTTGAAAGCCTTCGCTCGGTAGGTGTACGAGGCGCCGGCCGTCAGCCCACTGATGACGCACGACTTCGCAGGGACAACCGCTGTGCACGTTCGGCCACCCGGCGTGGCAGTGACCACGTAGCGAGTGGGAGCGCTACCGCTGCCGGCGGGAGACGGAACAATCGTTGCCGTCGCGGTGACCGCCGTTGTGGCCTTGACCTTCGGAACGCCAGGGATGCCAGGCTTAACGATGGCCACCGTGACGACCTTGGTGGTGGTCACGGAGTGGCCCAGCGAATCGGTGACCTTCAGCCGGATGGTCTGAGAGCCGGTCGCGGTCGGCGTCCACGACACCGAAGCGGCAGTTGAGGTGCTGCCGTTCGGCAACGTCCACAACAGTGCCTTCGACACGTAACCCGCAGATCCCGTGCTCGAGAACAATGCCGGAACGCTCACACCTGCGGTGGAGGGGCCAGTGATGACCGAGACCGGATTCAGCGGCAGTTGGTAGACTCCGCGCCCGTGTGTTGCCGCGTAGAGAACGCGTGAACTCGATGCCCCGGTGAGGCCGTAGACCGCCACCGGCGGCATTCCCGTAGCGGCGTCGGCCCAGGCCACTGCGCCAGAGGGCAACCGCGCCACACCGAAGTCAGTAGCGGCGTAGACGTCGCCATTACCGCCGTCAAGGAAGATTCCGGTCACGGGCTCATCGCCCAGGGTGTAACTGCGATCGGTGAAGGTCACGGCACCCGACGTCGGGTTAAAACGAGCCTCGAATACGTGGCCGGGAGTCGACGGTGTGTAGGCCGAGTATCCCGAATAAGAAATCCACGCGTGGTTCGGATCCTTCGGGTCCACCGCGATTCCGCTGACAAAGCGTCCAGGAATAGTGGGGGCAGTCACCGGCGTGTAGGTGACGCTGCCGGCGGCCGCGTCGATGTTCTTCGAGATGAACAGTTCACCCTGGCGCAGGCCTACCCACATGGTCGAGGTGTCCGACGATGCGCGGGCGAGAGCCACAATGTAGTCCGAACTACTCGGGCCGTCGGGCGAGAGCATCGCACCCACCCGCTCGAAGTCACCACACTCAGAATCCGGACCAATGTAGTTGCTTTCAAGGCACTTGGATTCCAGAGCTGCTTGCGAGCCGCCCGAATCCTTCGTACGCCAGACGTATTCGCCCGCCATGAAGTAGGTGCCGTTCACAGAAGGATCAGCGATGACCGGCACGTAGAACGAGAACGACTCCCCCGCCGATTCCGCCGCCGTCATGGGTCCGGAAACGAATGCCCATGTCATCGGATCGTTGCCATGGAAGTTCACATCAAGGTTGGGCCCGAAGTAGGTGTGCATGCGCGTTCCAGCGGCGTTACTGATTCCTGAATTTCCGCCATCACCACCCACCGACTCGAACCAGTTCGTCGCTCCATCCCACGCCCACGTGCCGTTGTCCTGCGTGCCACCGATCACATCGGTGTACGGCAGCGCCGAATTGAGTGACGCCGACCCGAACTGCAAGGTATTCAATCCGACGTTCAATGAATTGATGCGCTCAGGAACAGAGGCGAGCACCATCTGGCAGAAGGCAAGATCCTGCACCGCTGTGGTGGCGGTGAAGGACCGCGCACCACAGACACTGTTACTCGGATTGCCATCCACGAAGTTTCCATTGGTGCGCACGACTCCACCGTCGGAGCCGACGAACGCCTGGCCAGTGTTGTTCGGGTTGAATACCAAGGCGTGCTGATCGGGATGCATCCCCAAGTTCGGGTCTTGCACATCGTTGGTCATGTCGGTGAACGACACACCCGCGTCGGTCGACCGCACGACGGCCCGACCGTTCGATCGCGGGGTGTCGGAGCCGAACGCGGCGACTTCGTCATAGGCCATGGCACCACCGAGCCAGACGACATTGGGATTCGTCGGGTCAGCGACAACGAAACTGTCATACCCACACTGACCGTTCTGGCAGAAGTTGTACGAACTGAAGCCGGTGATCGACGTTGTAATGTCACCGTCACTTCGGAGTGTGTAGGGCGCCACCATGCCCGTCGTCGCGATCGGCGCTTCAGCTGCGAGGAGCGCGAAGTCGCTGACCGTGTCAATGTCGTCACCAGTCACCAACAGTGCAGCACCATAGGTGTCGGACGTGTCGCCGATGTAGATGCGTGTGGTCGATCCAAGGTCGGCAAGGTCGAACTCCACTCGCGGGCCTAACGGATCGGCATCAGGCAGCGGAGGAACGGCGGCCAACAGCGGGCTTCCATCCCCAAAGAGTGCTTGGTACACCTGATGCCACTGACCATCGTCGCAGCCGCACACACCGTCGTGAGGATTGTGCAGGCGGAAGATCCCGTAGCCCATCACCGTGGCGTACAACTGCTTCGGATCATTGGGGTCCCACACGAGTTTCGTGGCTCCGCCCTTAAACCAGTCGGCTCCCGTGGCGGGGTCATCACCGCTCGGCGGACGGTTGAGTTGCAACGTGAAGTACGACCCACCATCGGTTGACCGGTAGACACCCAGCGTCGGTGCACCCGGGGGTGTGCGTCGGCCACCGTTGACCGAACTTGCACCGTGCCGCGCCAACGCGGTTCCGATCCAAATCGTGGCCGGATCGCTCGGGTCAATCGCGATGCTGGCGATCGACCGATCATGAGCGACCGCATAGCTTCCCGGTACCAGCGCCCACGTCGTTCCGCCGTCTGTTGACTTAAACAGCCCCTGGCCTGCTTCAGAGTCCGACGACCCATTCGGCTCACCCGATCCCGCATACAGGGTGTTGCCCGTGACATCGGTCGGATCGACAAGCAAGGAGCCAAAGGAGTTGGTCGACAATCCAGTCGATACCGATTGCCATAACGGTACGGCCGCGAGCGCGTTGGTCGTACGCCAGATTCCGCCTCCGGCGGCCGCCACCCAGAGCCGACACACACCGGGAGAGGGGGCACAGTTGGGGTCGACCGCCAGGGCGGTGACACGCCCCGAGTTGGTGGTCGCCCGGCCTGTGTAGGTGACTTCGGCCGGAACCACCGGGTTCGTGGGGCCTACCGCTGACCACGGTGCCACTACGGCGGCACCCTGGGCGATCGCCGTAGGACTCGTTCCTGCGCGGAAGTTCGATCGGGTCAGAGAACTCGGCAATCGAGTGAAGGCTCGGCGGGCTGCAGTGGCCCTCGACGACTCGACGTAGCTACGCGGGTACGCGCGCTGGTCGACACTCTGCGCCGATGGGCCGTTGAGGATCTCGTTGTCGGCACCGCCATCGGGATCAACCGCGGGGGCTCTTTCAATCTTGAGAGCATTTCCTTCGCGCTTAAGTTCAAGTTTTCCTGCGGCCTCGCGCTCAGCTTCGCTGCCCGTCTTCTCGCGTTGAACGACGGCAGGAATAGCGGCTGTGGTGCGCGCCACAGGAGCGACCTGAGTGGCCGGCTCGGCGGGCCGGTCGACCACCGCGACCGCAACACCTCCGACTACCAAGGCTCCCGCAGTGAGTGCAATCAGTGATTTACGGGAACCCCGTGAAATGGACGACATGCTGTGAAAGTACTACGGGAGCGAGCACCGCGGGTGAGGTCCAACGTCCCCAGCTTGCCAGCGAGCACCGCGCACGACGACACGGTCGGTCACACTGGCACTTCGAGCCACTCCCGCAGCACGTCCTCACACCGATACAAATCAGCGAGCGACACATACTCATGTCGCGCGTGCGCCACATTGGGCGAGCCGGGGCCAAAGTTCACCGCCGGAATTCCCGCAGCCGCGAAACGTGCCACATCGGTCCACCCATACTTCGGGCGCGGAGGAGTACCAACGGCAGCCACGAACTGCGCCGCGAGCGGTAAATCAAGGTGAGGAAGGGCGCCCTGGGCGGCATCGACCACAGACACATCGAAGCCCTCGGCCACCGCGCGCACTTCCCTTTCGGCTTCCTCGACACTGCGATCGGGTGCAAAGCGATAGTTCACGGTGACCACACATTCGTCAGGGATGACGTTTCCGGCGACACCGCCGCGGATGCCAACCGCATTCATGCCCTCGCGGTATTGCAAGCCATCGATGACCGGCGACCTCGCCTCGTACGACGACAATCGCGCGAGGTAGTCACCCGCGTGGTGCACTGCATTCTCGCCCAGCCATCCGCGGGCGCTGTGGGCTCGACGCCCCGCCACCCGAACCTCAGCCCTCAGCGTTCCTTGACACCCTGCCTCCACGCCCGCCTCGGACGGTTCCATCAAGATCGCGAGATCGGCGGCGAGCAGCTCCGGGTGGACCGCGGCGAGTTTTTCAAGCCCGTTGTGCTCGCTCGCGACTTCCTCGCAGTCATAGAAGACGAACGTGAGGTCAACACGCGGCCCGGCGAGATGTGCGGCGAGGCGCAGCATCACTGCCACGCCCCCTTTCATATCCGAACTGCCCAGACCGTAGAGGCGATCCTCCTCGCACGTTGGCGCACCGTCGGGGCCAACAACGGGTAACAGCTCCCCGGCTCGAACGATGATCGCCTGCCCGTTGCCCGCTTCGGGGACGGTGTCGAGGTGGCCGCCGAGGAGCACCCGTTGGTCGTGACCATGTTGCGTGCGCGCGACCACGGTGTTGCCGAAGCGGACGACCTCGAGGTGTGCGAGGCGCACGAGTTGGCGCTCGACTTCATCGGCGAGGAGTTGTTCGTGGTGCGATTCGCTGGAGAAGTCGACCAGTGCCGCAGTCAGTGCCACGACGTCCGAGTGCAGATCGAGTGAGTGCGCCATGCCGATACGGTAGCGGGATGACGACCAGCGACTCTGCGACCGTGCGTTCAGCCTCGGGTATCGGCCTGGCCACGTGGGCCGATGATTCCCTCCTCGATGTGTGGTTCCCCGCGCCCGCACTGGGAATCGAGCCCCTCGATGTTTCCGACATTTCCGCCGCCATCAATTCCGACGATGTGCGCGGGGTTCGCGTCTCCACCGTGCGCGTGCTCATTCCCGACCTCGAACTGCCCCCTGTTGACGGTCCCGACGCGTGGTTGCGCCTGCATTTGCTGTCGGCGCGCTTGGTCGCTCCACGCACCATCAATCTCGATGGTGTCTTTGGGCTCCTGACGAATGTGGCCTGGACGTCGCTGGGGCCCGTTCCGATTGAACGAGTGGCCACCGTTCGCATGGCAGCTCGGCATCGCGGTGTTCCGATGGCCGTCTACGGCGTCGACAAGTTTCCGCGCATGGTCGATTACGTCGTTCCGAGCGGTGTTCGCATCGCCGACGCCGACCGTGTGCGCCTCGGAGCCCATCTGGCGGAAGGCACCACGGTGATGCACGAGGGGTTCGTTAACTTCAACGCCGGAACCCTCGGCGCTTCGATGGTGGAGGGACGTATTTCGGCTGGAGTTGTGGTCGGCAATGGCAGCGACATCGGCGGTGGTGCGTCAATTATGGGCACGCTGTCCGGAGGTGGCACCGAGGTCATTTCCATTGGCGAGCGCTGCCTGGTGGGAGCCAACGCGGGTGTGGGCATCTCACTGGGCGACGACTGCGTCGTTGAAGCGGGCACCTACATCACCGCAGGCTCGAAAGTCACCACACCTGACGGCGAGGTCATCAAGGCGCGCGCACTCTCCGGCGCCAACGGACTTCTGTTCCGACGCAACTCCGTCAGCGGTGCACTCGAAGTGGTGCCGCGCACGGGAACCTGGGGTGGCCTCAACGCTGCCCTGCACGCCAACGACTAGTTCCGCGAGTCCATCAGTTACGCGGGCTATCTGGCCCTTTTAAGCCGACTAACTGATGAACTCGCGCGGGAAAACTTAGGCGCGGTGGTCGGTCCAGGCGGTGCCGTCCCAATAGCGCTGCGAACCAGGTTGCATCGGATCGGCGTACCACCCCGCAGGCGTTGACGGTGGCGGTGGCGGCATCTGGCCACCCGCCGCAATCACCGGCGCGGGAGGCGGAATCACTGCACCTGGAAGGGGTGCCTTCGGCGTACTGAAATGACGCACGAGACCCAAGATTCCGAGCACCAATCCCAGCAGGCCGACAAGACCCGCACCGACAATCGCCACGATCCAGACGGCCGCGGCGGTGAGGGTCGAGGTCACACTCGCCGACACGGCCGCACGACTGGGTTGGGCGTCTTTGCTCACCACGACCTTGTACTCACCTGCCACAGGGGCAGTGAAGGACGCGACAGCGCGGAACTTGTCGCCATTGACCGTGACCGTCTCGGTGAAACTCGGGCTAGTAAGCGATACGTCGCCCTTGGGGCCGACGACGGTGACTTGGTCGACACCGAACGGAAGTTCGGAACCGTCGCGGGTGAGCGCATACACCGAGGAGGCTCCGGCATCGAGTTTCTGTGTCACCTCGCCGGGAACCGGAAACGTCGGAACATTGAGTGCGTTGACAACACCACCGGCCACTTGGAAACCGGCGAACACCGCGAGAACGATCGAGGCAAGAATCAGGATCAGACCCAGGATCGGCATCCCCCAGCCTGGGCGATTCTCCGTCGGTGAGGCAGCGGGAACGGACATGTCGAACTCCGATCAATCAGCGCGCACTAATAGGAATGTAGTCACGCTCGGTTGCGCCGACATACACCTGACGCGGCCGGCCGATCTTGGTCGTCGGGTCGCCAATCATTTCGCGCCACTGCGCAATCCAGCCAGGAAAACGACCGAGGGCGAACAGCACCGTGAACATCTTGGGGGGGAATCCCATGGCCTTGTAGATAAGGCCCGTGTAAAAGTCGACGTTGGGGTAGAGCTTGCGCTCAATGAAGAAGTCATCAGCGAGGGCGACTTCCTCAAGCCGCAGGGCAATGTCAAGCAGTGGATCGCTAATGCCCAGTTCCTCGAAGACCTTGTAGGCCGACTTCTTGACGATGGCCGCACGCGGGTCGTAGTTCTTGTAGACGCGGTGGCCAAAGCCCATGAGCTTGACTCCGTCTTCGCGGTTCTTGACCTGACGCACGAAGGTGTTGACCCCACCGCCGGACTTGTGAATGCCCTCAAGCATCTCGAGCACTGCCTGGTTGGCTCCACCGTGCAGGGGGCCGAAGAGAGCATTGATGCCAGCAGACACCGAGGCGAAAAGGTTCGCGTGCGATGAGCCCACCAAGCGAACGGTCGACGTCGAACAGTTTTGCTCATGGTCGGCATGCAGGATAAACAGCATGTCGAGGGCGGAGATGATCTCAGGCGACACCTCATACGGCTCGGCAGGTACGCCGAACGTCATCCGCAGGAAATTCTCGGTGAGGCCCAGCGAGTTATCCGGGTACAGGTATGGCTGCCCCACGGACTTCTTGTACGCATAGGCCGCAATCGTCGGTACCTTCGCAAGCAAGCGGATGGTCGACATCTCAACCTGTTCGGGGTCGAACGGGTCGAGTGAATCCTGATAGAAAGTCGACAGCGCAGACACCGCACTCGACAGCACCGGCATCGGGTGCGCATCGCGGGGGAACCCGTCAAAGAATCGACGCAGGTCTTCATGCAGAAGGGTGTGCTTGGTGATGCGACTGACGAAATCTTCCAACTCGGTGGCAGACGGCAGTTCGCCGTAGATCAGCAGATACGACACCTCAGCGAATGTGCTCTGTCCAGCCAGCTGCTCGATCGGGTACCCGCGGTAGCGCAGGATCCCCGCGTCACCGTCGATGTACGTGATCGCCGACGAACAGGACGCGGTGTTGACGAACCCGCCATCGAGCGTGACATTGCCGGTGGTCCCGAGAAGCTTGCCGATGTCATACCCGCTACTACCGTCGGTGGATTGCACCACGGGTAGGTCGAGGGATCCGTTGTCGTACGAAAGGGTCGCGTCGCTCATGCTTCCACCGTACCCATTAGTGGCGGAGTCGTCAGCGGCCGGATGGCGCCAATCCGGTGAGTCTCGTCACGGCCGCCTCGATGCGTTCGTCGGTTGCGGTGAGGGCGAACCTGACGTGACGAGCGCCGGCTTCTCCGTAGAAGTCGCCAGGAGCCACGAGGATTCCGATTTCGGCCAGCTCGTCGACGCTCTGCCAGCAACTGTCGCCTCGAGTGCACCACAGGTAGAGGCCCGCTTGGGAGTACTCGACCTGAAATCCCGCACGTTCAATCGCGGGAAGAAGGAGGTCGCGACGGCGTCGGTAGGCCTCAACTTGTTCCGTGACGTGGACATCGTCGTCAAGGGCGGCAATGGCGGCCACCTGAACCGGCGCCGGCACGATCATTCCAACGTGCTTGCGCACCTCGAGCAGTCTCGCCACGAGGTCAGCGTCACCCGCGGTGAAACCAAATCGATACCCCGCCACGTTGGAGCGCTTCGACAGCGAATGAACAGCGAGCAGCCCTTCATGGGAGCCGCCGCTGACCGATGCATGAAGCAGGGACACAGGGGAAGCTGTCCACGGAAGATCGATGTAGCACTCATCGCTCACGACGAGCGCACCGTTTTCCCTGGCCCATTCGACAATCGACGCCATCTCAGCGACAGACAGCACTCGGCCCGACGGATTCGCTGGCGAGTTCAGCCAGATCAGCGCTGGTCGGTGCTCGGCCATGTCGTGCGCCGTATCGGCTCGCACCACGCGACAGCCCGCCAGCAGGGCACCCACTTCATACGTGGGGTAGGCAAGCCTCGGGACTGCCACCACATCGCCCGAGCCCAGACCGAGCAGGGTCGGAAGCCACGCCACCAGTTCCTTACTGCCGATGGTCGGAAGCACCGCCGCTGCCTCGAGCTGAACGTCGTGCCGGCGAGCCATGCACCCGGCGATCGACGAGCGCAGCGCCTGAGTGCCAGCGGTGAAGGGATACCCCGGCGCGTCGGATGCCGCGGCCAGCGCTTCGCGCACAATCAGCGGCGTCGGATCAACTGGCGTACCAACGGAGAGGTCAACGATGCCACCCGGATGACTGCGTGCACGATCACCGGCCGGCACCAGCCGGTCCCAGGGAAATTCAGGAAGTGACGAGGAAGGTGACCTCGAAACCCACCATGGCGAGCTCAGTGGTCGTGCTCCTGCGGCGGGAGCGCCACCACGAGGGGAACATCGCGCTCGATTAATCCGAGTTTGCTGGCACCCCCCGGCGAACCCAACTCCACGAAGAAGTCGGCATTCGCTGCGGTGTAGTCGGTCCACTCAGTCGGAACGTCATCTTCATAGAAGATCGCCTCGACGGGGCAGACGGGCTCGCACGCACCACAGTCGACGCATTCGTCGGGCTGAATGTAGAGCATGCGCTCGCCCTCGTAGATGCAATCGACAGGGCACTCCTCAATGCAGGCCTTGTCTTTCAGGTCAACACAGGGTTGCGAGATCACGTACGTCACGGTTGTTTAATCCTCCGGTGCGCACGCCCACGGGGGCGGGTGAGTTGAGGGCGGGTCCAGTTTCCCGTCCGCGGCCGGTACTGACACTATCGGAGCCATCCCGCCCGCGCCGGGTTCCGTCCCGCGATTCGACAGAGAGTCTGTGCCGATGCCCCCGGTACCTGCACTATGTCCCGCCGACATCGGCCGGCGGGTCACCTTCAGAGCGCTGCGAGATGACGGGGCATTCGACACGGTGGGCGAACTCGTTTCGGTTGATGAACACCGTGTGAGCGTGCGACGACGCGACGGTCGCGTCGTCGATTTGGGATGGCCCCCCGAGCCCGAAAACGGCCTACCACCAGTGATTGTCGGCCGCGTGGTACCTCCCGACATCAGTGCGCTTGCACTCCAACGCATTGCTCAGGCAGCGTGGCCTCCCCGCGAAACGCAGCCGCTCGGCGAGTGGACGATGCGCTGGCACGCCGGGGTCAGCGGTCGCGCCAACTCCGTGCGCGTAGCCGGTTGGCCCGGTCTGCCACTCAGCGACGCCCTGCGAAACGTCACTGAGTGGTACATCTCACACGGCGGGACACCCCTACTTCAGGTGCCGCGGCCGTTTCTGACGGCGCAATTGCGGGCCGCCAACTGGCACGTCACGCGATCGGTGCTCGCTTTGTCGATCGCCACTCGCGCACTCGACACGAAGAGCGCGCAGGAAAACTTCTCAGTCGTCCACGCGCCCGCACCTGACGAGCGTTGGCTCGGGATGCTCGACGAGGACGCCGACGCCACACGAGAAGACCTCCTCGAGATCCTGACAGGACCGCGCTACGGCACCTTCGCGACGGCCATCGACTCGGCCGGAACGGTCGTAGGCATCGGGAGAGGCTCACTCGACTCGGGCTGGTGCGGCATCACGAGCATCGTCACATCACCGCAGCGTCGTCGCCAAGGCATCGCTTCCGTGCTCACTCGCAGTCTGGGCACATGGGGGCTGAACAACGGTGCCGCGATGGCCTACCTGCAGGTTCTCGATTCGAATCTCGCCGCCCGAGCCCTCTACGAACGGCTCGGCTTCAGCGTGCACCACTGGTACGACTACTGGGAGCCGAACTCGGCCTGACCCTCGCCAGTCGTCAGCCCGTGGAAGACGCTGAGCCCGTAGGACTACTCGACGAGGAACTGCCTGACGAGGATCCACCAGACGACCCACCAGACGACCCACCAGACGACCCACCAGACGATCCGCCACCTGACGACGCATTCGGATCGGCACCACAGATCACCGTGGGACTCGGCTTGTACTTCGTGGTGTGCGGCTCCACATTCACGAGCTTGCCACCCTTGTAGAACAGCCGATCAACGATGATGTTGAACCCCTCAACTCCGGTCTGCGCGTGGCAATCGGTGTCGGAACTGTAGAGGGTTTCGAATGGCACCTTGTCGGTGCGTTCGTGGAACTTCGAGTCGATCTTGCTCCAGACCTTGGTGCTCCACAGAGTGACGCGAATTGATTCCTGAGTCATTTCGGTCTTGATCAGAATGCCGTACGGAGTGTTATTCGTGAAGCGCATATCGAAATCGCCCCACGCGACCGTGGCCTCACGCCCCGGCTCGTAGCGCGAAATGTAGATCGAGTGCGCTCGGTGCTGGGTCAATTCCAACCCGGCAAACCACGCCCCGTTATACATCGCAGTCGTGGCAGTGGAAACGCCGCCGCCCTCATCCATCTTCAGCACGCCACCCGTACCAACTACGAAGCCCTTGGTGTACCCATTGGCGACAGTGCGTTCCTTGATGGTGTCGTTCATCGAAAAGGTCTCACCTGGCATCAGCACGGTGCCGTCGATGTATTTGGCCGCCTGCCCAATGTTCTGCACGCGGTACGGGGCGAAGGCAAAGTGCT
>CAIYMF010000132.1 GCA_903927265.1 uncultured bacterium
AAGCCTTGCTCAAGGCCCGTCCGATGGCCGGCGATCTGGACTTGGGTCAGCGATTTATTGAAATGGTTTCCCCGATGGTGTGGCAGGTGGGAGAGGCTGAAGGATTCGTACCAGAAACCCGCGCAATGCGCACCAGAGTGGTCTCTCTCATTGCTGCTAAGGACAAAGGCCGCGAAATCAAGCTTGGTGCCGGGGGGCTGAGAGACGTCGAATTCACCGCACAACTGTTGCAGTTGGTACACGGGCGTCAGGACGAGTCGCTGAGGGTACGCGCCACCTTGCCGGCCCTGCGAGCCCTAGCTGCGGGCGGGTATATCTCGCGAGGCGCGGCTGAACGCCTTAAGGAGGCATACCGGTTAGAGCGCGTTATGGAGCATCGCGTGCAGATGTTCCGGCTGCGACGTACCCATCTTCTCCCTGACGATGAGGACGGTTTGCGTCGTCTAGCACGTGCCGTCGGCCTACATACCGCAGACGAAGTCCGCAGGGTCTGGACAGCGACGTCGAAGGCGGTGTTGCGGGCCCATGGCCAGGTTTTCTACTCGCCGGTAGTCGAGGCAGTAGCGCGCATTCCCACCCAGGATCTGCGGATGAGTGCGGAGGCTGCGAAGGTGCGTCTAAGTGCGCTGGGATTTCACGACGAGGACGCCGGACTTCGTCATATCGAAGCGCTCACCAGCGGCACCAGCCGAGCGGTACGTATTCAGACCGCGCTCATGCCGGCGATGCTCGCGTGGCTGGCTGACGGCCCCAGTCCCGACCATGGGTTGCTGGCTTTCCGTCAAGTATCTGAGGCGCTGGGGGAGTCCCCGTGGTACCTCAGAGCCCTGCGT
Organism: uncultured bacterium; assembly: GCA_903927265.1. Taxonomy (GTDB): domain Bacteria; phylum Actinomycetota; class Actinomycetes; order S36-B12; family CAIYMF01; genus CAIYMF01. The sequence goes on from CAIYMF010000132.1 coordinate 834, forward strand.
GACGAAGGGGCGATGGCTCAGCGATTAGCGGTGGTGTTGTCGACGTCGCGATATGCCGTCGACGTGCTGACCCGTGCACCGGAGACCGTCCAGGTGCTCGTCGATGACGACCTCACTCCGTTAGGCCGGGAGGATCTCGCCCGACAAATGAATGCTGTGGCGCGACGTCACCATGACGTCGAGGAAGCGGTTAGGGCGATCCGGGCAGTACGACGTCGCGAGCTTTTCCGGATCCTTGTCGCCGATATCCTCAACGTCACTGGCATTCGGCGTATCGGCCAGGCTTTGACCGATCTCACCGGGGCGACTATCGATGCTGCCTTGACCGCGGTGTCGCGGGAGGTCGAGGACGCCCCGCCGATCGGAATCGTCGCGATGGGCCGTTGGGGCGGTCAGGAGCTGTCATACGCGTCCGACGCTGATTGCCTGTTCGTCGTCGGTGACGGGCCGGGAGTCGGGGAGAAGGCGCTGAAAATTGTCACCAAGCTACGTAATCTGCTCGGCAAACACGGCGCGGACCCCGCTGTGGTTTTGGATGCCGATCTGCGCCCGGAAGGACGGTCCGGTCCGATGGTACGGAGCCTGGAGAGCTATCGGAAATACTACGGAAAGTGGTCAAGCACGTGGGAATCCCAGGCCCTGCTGCGGGCTAGCCACGGTGCCGGCGACCGGGAGTTGACGACTGAGCTGTTGGAATGTGTCGATCAGGTGCGCTACCCCGCTGACGGTCTGACGGGAAGTCAGCTGGCTGAAATTCGCAAGCTTAAGGCGCGGATGGAATCGGAGCGGATTCCTCGTGGAGTGGACCCGAGGCGGCACCTCAAGCTAGGGCCTGGAGGACTATCCGATATTGAGTGGACAGCCCAGATCATTCAATTGCAGCATGCCGGCCATGACCCAGCTCTACGCACCACCTCGACGATTGACGCCCTCAACGCCGCCTTGGCGGCTGGTTACATTGACGAGGGTCAGCACGCCAAACTGTGCGACTCATGG
>CAIYMF010000133.1 GCA_903927265.1 uncultured bacterium
CAGGCGTGGATCATGTCCCGTAGCACCAGGTTGGGCACAAGGGCATCACTGCTGAGGGGCTGGCCAGACAAGGGGTCTGTGGCAGCAGTGGTGGCGACACCGGGGCAGCAGCAGAGGAAACAGAATAGGCGCAGGCCGCAGTAAGTGCCTGTAGGGTTATAATATTAGAAGGGCGCACAGCTGGGGACCGCATGCAAACTAGCAGGCACACATCCCCAGCCCCACCGGGGTGTGTATCAAACAGGGTGATTTCCCATCGACCGCCGACCTCCGCGGGTTCGAGTGCATCGATCGCGCGGCGATCAAGGCGCAGAAATCGGGCTGCGCCCCGAGTCAGGGCGACCGAGAGAGCATTTGCGGTACTTCTACTGTTCACGATGGAAGGGAATCTGATCGAGATTAAATCCGTTGTTGATCGAGCCGCAAGAAACTGACCCCGCAAGACCGGAGGTCTCTGAATCCCCGACTCCCGCGCGTAGGCAGCAAAGCACGTGCTCCGGCCCGGGTGCCGAAGTGCCTGATGAGATTCGAAGTCGCCCGGCAAGTGATCGTGGTTCTGTACGTTCGTTCGCTGCTCCACCTCGCTGTATCCACATCGCAGGCAGACCGCGAACCCACATGGGCCGTTCCCTTGATTGTCGAGTTGCCCGCGGTTGAGCGCGACAAGTTCTCCTCCGTCGAACGCGCAGATGCTTAGTCCGGCAACACCGAAGGCGTTATCCCTTTTCCGAGGAGGGACTTTCGTCCGCACCGTCGTTGTGCCGGCATACTCCACATCGCCGACACGCTCCTCCTGAATGTGCGATGTGGGCGGATCGTGAATCGACGTGGAGAATCCAAACTTTGGAATGAGAATCTGCTGTGGGACATTCAATGCGGCAGTGCATCCCACATGTGGACACGTTGTTGGATTCAAGGTTGCGAAATGAAATGCGACATGGCCTTGACCGCAGGCCGTTAGCACACCCCGCAATCCGAAGGACCCACCCGGCACCTCATCTATTCCAGTCCAGTGTTTCAGTAGTCCACGCGACTTGACGGATTTTCCATGGGCGATGATTTCGGACCCCGGCGCATACTCGGTCAGGGCAAGCAGACCGTCGCGATCAAGTTTCACATCCCTTGATTTGCCTCCATGATCCATGACAGCGAGGGGGAGCAGTCCAACAGGAAACCCATAATGAGGAAGCACTTGTTCACGCGCGAGCCACTCGATTGTTTGTTGCATGTGAATGCCGTTCTCTGAATGGAACACGCCGTTTCGCTGCCTGCGTTCCACACCGGCACTACGTGCGGCCTTAACGATCTCGTAGTCCGCAATCCACTTTTCGCCAACCTCTTGAAGCGAATCAACAAGCATGCTTAGGAAGTTCCCGACTTGTTCTCGCGTTGCCAATTCAACCCGATCAAAACCACTCGTGAGCGATTGGATTTGCTGGCGCAGTTCCGTGGCAGCGGGGTGATCATCATTAGCCACCCATCGCAACATCAATCGGATGGATTCCCAGTGGCAAGTCGCGACTTGCGGGTAATCCCACGGGATACCACCGGGGACACCATAAATAAACGGGGCTCCTGGTACGTACATCACATTGCCATTCTCATCGGTCTCCTTCGTTGGGCTTGGCTTACCCATGAATACCCCGACACTCTTGAATGCACTCATTGCGCCCGCGACTGCATTCGGTTGGATTCTTCTGAAATACTCGCCAAACAGAAACGCAGTAACTTGCCGATAAACAACGCGCGGCCGGTCGTTCGCCAAGCGGCTCGGGAGGATCTTCTCACCTAGAAACTGAGAGAAGTCACGAAAGACCTCTTGATCATGCGGATAGGACGCAGCAAATGTGGCGACAAGTGCCGAACCGTCCGAACGGCGGCCGGCACGACCAGCACGCTGTAAATAATTGGCGAGGCTCGGTGCGACATTGGACATCATCACCGCCGAAAGTCCACCGATATCGATTCCGAGTTCCATCGTCGTAGTGCACGAAAGGACATTTCTCGCACCAGTCAAAAAGAGTTTTTGAATCTCCCGGGCCGCCATCGATGACAACTGCGCAGAGTGTTCCTCTGCCCACAGCGCCTTATCGAAGGCACCAACCTCGAGATTTTGGCAGAGGTCGCGTCGGCGTTGATATGTCGGTAGTTCATCTGCGACTTCGGGTTGGATGGCGTCAAACTCGTCCGTCGGATCGATCCAGCTCCGCCCTCCGACAGCCCGAGGGGCAAGCCGGCTACCAACTCTGCCCTTGAAGACATGATCCGGCTTTTTCATTGCCGTGCCCGCGAGGTTGATACGAAATCCTTCAACTCCCCTGTAGTTGGAGCATTCAATCCAGTTGATTGCTTGATCATTTGCCAGCGTCATCAACAGAGCGAATGCATCAGTGAGGACGTGCTGTCCATTGACATCTCCACCGACGAGTTTTGCCACGAATCGCCTGCGCCTTTTCGTCGCCGCCAATCCAACGAATTCATCCATTGTGCAGGTTTTTCCGATCTTCCTGCCGCCTGCAAAAAGACGCTGGTCGTTGAATCGTCGCGTTGCGTCGTCATTGCCTACTCCAAGCGTTACGAATCCTTCCTCACGAACCGAGTCAAGAATACATGCAAGCAATTCAACCCAACCTGTTTCGATGGTCTGGCGGCTCTCTGCGGGCAGCAGCGCCGTATCCGGAACCCCTGCATTTCGGGCGAGGCCTGGATACTCGACTCGAACAAGTCCGAGTGCTTCGAGAGTCGATCGGTACTTCGTACTGATAATGGGACGAGCGAGTTCTGAACTCACGAGCGTCGGCAGTTCACCAGACATTTTATTTGCGTTCTGCGTGAAATGCGCCTGATTCCAGACTCCCACCGCCGGGGCCAGATCATCTCCATCTCCGTGATCGGCGGAGGGACGTAGTAAATTCCACGAGACATCACGATCGAGAAGTACTCCGGCAACCCCTCGCTCAACCAGCAGTTGGGCGATGTTCTGGCAATTCGAGCCGATCTGAAGTTGCTCGAGCATTCCTTCCAAATTTGCGAGGGTGGAATTTTTGTCGCGCCAAAGAGGGTGAACGGCTGTGTTTCGGTTGATCCAATCTCGCACCGTGCGCATTTCTTCTTCTAAATCTGCAATGATGGCTGAATCCACGAAATTCGGAAGTGCCTTCCATATCGCTCGACGCAATACCTGCGTCTGGTGTTGGCTTGTCAGTGCAGGACCCAATCGAGCCGCCGCTTGGCGGCCATCCGAGAACATCAGTAGGCGACGGCCCTCCGCGGGGCGACACTTACGTTCGTCAACTGAAAGTCCAATTGGTGGCAATTCTGCAACGAGTGCCTCAGCTGCTACCGCACGTGCGAGCCGATCAGGGACGGTCACCATTTCCCAGGCGTCTGGATTGCCAACAAACTGTTCGGCACAGTTCGGACATCTCGGCACACGGACTAATGCAGACGCATTGCCATTCCTCGGTGTCGTCCCCACTCGGGAGATCCTGTCGATCCAATCTGTCACCTGGGCCCCGTTGGCCTGCCCATGAGGTACGAAGAACTGAACCAGCGGATTTCCGCGCACGTTGTCGAGTGGATCGATCGGCACCCACAAGTCGTCGCCGTCCTTACGAAATATCTTCCCGCCAAGTACCGCTGCCCCACACCCGGCACAGCGAACGAGTGACAAAGCGGCACTTTCGCATGTCTCGCAAGTCAATCGATCATTCGGCGCAAGAGATCCAAGCGCTGGATATCGGTCTTCCGCCGAACAAGTGCAGTTCGGGTTCAAACAGACATTGACGCCTGTTGCCGTACGAATGAGTATGTGGAGTCGATGCGGAAGAAGCGGGCGCTTATCCGCCTCGAGACGAGCGCTCGCCGCGAGCCGAAGAAGTGCGATACAAGACCGCTGCGAGTCTTGACCGCCGCCCGGGAACACCTTTTCCGCAAGTTTAGCGATTGTGCTTCGACCTCTCTCGCGCTGAAGTTGGCCCGCTTCCTGACAGATCGTGGCGAATACGTTTGACTGCGGAAGTATGTGGTAGAGCATTCGAGCAGGACAAGTCTCCTGGATGACGGCGGTGATATCGCCGCCGACTCCAATCCACGCTGCACGCAATTGATCGCAAGCGGCGTGATCTTGCTTGAGCACGGGACTTCCACCTTCGTCCAGCTCAATCGTGTGATCGACGATTTCAGAAATTGCAGACCACTGCGCTGCGGTAATATCGAGGGTGGCGCCTTCTGGGAGATACACATCGGCACTCCTGCCCACAATGAGGGTTGTGTCCTCGATGGATTTCGAACAGAGTGCTGCAGTAAATCGCTTCGCCGACGTTTCATCGAGCGTCGCCGAAGCAACCAAATGCAGAATCTCACTTGATTTCCGACCGCAGCGCAAGAGCACGCGGCGTA
>CAIYMF010000134.1 GCA_903927265.1 uncultured bacterium
GTTCACCTCATGAACTTCCGACGCGCACGCATTGCGTGCACGATCATCTGCCCGCCACGAAACTCAACGAATCCGACCTCAAGGAGCAATCCCGAGCGAGCCGCACCAATCACCATCACGAAGCCCTCCTCTTGTCGAATAGCTAGCACCGGATGCCTCACCGCGTGACGAATATCGTCAACGGAAATGCCATAACGAAACGCACTCTCTGCCATTCGCGGTTCGTCATCCACACAGGCGATCGTGCGCGACGTTTCGACATCTAACAAGTTAACTTGTGACGGCTGTGGGCGTCAACACGTGAGTACGCCTGTGGAGATTTCGCACGAGAAATGAGTAAAGGTGCCCCCGAAGGGACACCCATACTCATGTGCGGAGGCGGAGGGATTTGAACCCTCGATGGGGCTATAAACCCCAAACCCGCTTAGCAGGCGGGCGCCATAAACCGGGCTAGGCGACGCCTCCAAGCTTCCCAGCGAACTGAGCAGCCTCCACAGAGTACCGAACGCGTCGCAACGCCCACCCCGCGAGGGCGCTGCGTTACGACCCCACCGTGCGAGCGACTGACGTTGACGCCACAGAACCCTTGGAATTGGTTCCGGTCACCCGGCACGACAGCGCACGCCCCACATCAGCCGACTTCGGCGTGTACGTCTTCGAAGTGGCCCCGCTGATGATCGATCCATTGCGCAACCACTTGTAGGCCAGGCTCGCAGCTTCCGACCAGGCCGACGTGCACGCCACTGCCTGGCCCTTACGCGGAGCCGACTTCGACAGCGTCGCCTTCGACCGCACAAACGGCTTGGGCAATGTTGAGGTGCGCACGTTCAGGTTCGCCGTCGGGCCGACGTACATCACCGTGGTGCGGCCCGACGCGTTCACGAGTGCAGCGGCGACACCCATCGACATCGTCTGTCCCATCACCGGGCCATCACTCATGAGCCCGGTCCATGATCCGCGGGTCTGGATTCCGAAGCCAGCCACTGCCGTTTCCGGAGGTCCGGGGTCAACTAACGGCTGAAGCGATGGGGTGACATACGTGCCGTCATCGAGCATCATCGGCCGGAACCTCGACATCGAGTAGGACGACAGTGGATCAAGGACCGAAGAAGCATCGACCATGGTCGGTGCCGTCCAACTTCCAGCGGCCCCGCGTCGCTGCACAAGGAAAGTGCTGATCTGGTAGGTGGTAGGGGTGCCGACGACTCCTGTTTCAAAGTCAGCGAAGCGCAGGACGGCACTACCGTCGACGGTCATCGACAGCGCCGGTGATGTCGCGTAGCGACCGGGTCCGGTCAACACCTGCGATGTCAGTGTCCAGTTCGTTGACGATGATGTGCGCTGCAACACCCGCACCGCCATCGGATTCGTATCGGCGTAGTTCGACGTTCCTGACATGCTCTCGATCACAGCCAGAACGGTCGACGATCCACCAGCAGTCAGCGACGCAAGCCCGGTCAGACTTGTAAAGACAGATGGATTGAATGAACTCGCAACCACCGGAAGTCCCCACGTCGATCCGATGCGCGACCGCACGCGGAACTCGTACAAGACCCCGGGCATCGACATCCAGAGGGCAGACAGTGAACGGGTGCTATCAAGAGCCACCTGATAATCGAAGGGCAGCGACGTCAACCCCGCTGTACTCGCGGCCGACCACGCGCCAGCCACTCCGGTTCGCTGTGACACACGCAGGCTGTAGCCGCCCCCCGATGTGACCAACCATCCAGCAGCGGCACTGCCATCGGGCAACACCGCGAATGTGGGTTCAAAGGTCGTAGCAACATCTGAACCCGACACCTTGACCGATGCCGGAATACTCGCCGCGGATGCACCGAGCGTGCTCACCTGAACCGAACATGCGGCGCCCACGCAGTCAGCCCAACCAAGAAGGAACGAGGTTGACGTCAGGGCCAGGAGTTTGATGACTGGTGAATTCGTCGGCGACCCAGAGATTCCGAGAGTGTGACCCGCGGCCAAAGTCTTCGTCATCGTGGCACCGAATGAGGTGGCGCCGGCGCGACGAATGCGCACACCGAACGAGTCGCCCGCTGGCTGCCACACCACGGCCACCGTGCCATCGGTCAATTCCGCAGCCGCCGGACCGAACTGAATCACACCCGTTGCCAACTCCAGTGCAGGCGCGAATACACCGGGAGCGGGTGACGCCTGCGCGGGAGGAACGGCCAGACCGACAAGGAGCGCACCTGCGGCAAGCCCCGACACAAGAAGTCGCTTCATGGTCAGGCCACCGTCCGCTCGAGTGAACCGGAGATGGAACTTCCGGTGGGATTAACCGCCTTCACTCGGCACGACAATTTATTGCCCCGATCGGCCCCTGTGGGCTTGTACGTCGATGACGTCGCCCCGCCGATCACCGACCCATTGCGCAACCACGTGAACGTGCGAGATGCCGCGTCGGTCCAGGCCGAACTGCACGCGACTGACACACCCTTCTTCGGCGCCTTCGACAACATCGCTCGACTCAGCAGGAATGGTTTGGGCATCGCCGTCGTGCGTTCGACGACTCCGGCGGGGGAACCTATGTCGATTACTGCAATGGTCGTGCGACCAGAGGGCGCAATGGCCGCGGCGCTGAAGGCACCCGGCAGTGCCCACGATACCGATTGCGAAACCGGCAACCCCCACCCTGCACGCACTGTTGAAGCGAAGGTGATTCCGATGGGCGCGAGGCCAGTACTCGACTGAATGCCGCCAACCACCAGACTTCCATTAGGGCCGAACGCAACAGCCGCAGTGATAAATAGTTGAGTCACGGATGACAACGAGACGGCTGCTGCTGCCACCAGCACTGGCTGCGACCACGTTCCAGTAGCACTTCGATCGACCACATACGTTTCGAAGGTCGCGGCATTGGAACTACTTGTCGATCCGACCGAACCCTGTAGCCGTTTGTAGGTCAGTACCGCTCGACCATCATCAGAACCGCCGAGCACCGGTTGCAAAAGCATCTGCGCATCCGGACCAACCAGATGCAGACTTGCCCAGGTGCCGGCGGCCGAAGGCAGACTGAACATGACGATTTTGCTGGCAAAGGGAGCTGCTACCACGGGTGCCGTGCCCGGCATCGCCGCACTCAGTGCCGAGGTGAAGGAGTTGCCCGACGCCGCGATACTCGCCCAAGCGGCGATGCCCATGACAATGTCCGAGGTCACAATCGGTTTCGCTGCAGGCACCCCCGTGACCCACGTTGCAGGACTCGTCGGCGGCGCCGTTGACGTGCGGCACCGCGCCCAGAGTTTGATGGTCGAACCACTCAGGGGCTCGGTCCACTGCACACAGAACGTTCCATTCTTCGCCACTGCCACTTGCGGGTAGTA
>CAIYMF010000135.1 GCA_903927265.1 uncultured bacterium
CCCATGGTGCCCGATAACGGCGACTCACGCCTGTTTAGGAATCCGGTTGAGCCATCTGCTCGATCACATCGACAACAAGTTCAGCCAGCACCTCAGGATTGGGCACCAATACGGCATCGGTCGCGAATCCCACGGTGACTGCACCGTCGTAGCTGAAGATCGTCGCCGTCATCGGCTGTTCACCCGAACATGGGGCGAATCCCACAATCTGCACCACCGGCGCACCTGCGAATGTCATCGGACCGCTGGGGCCAGGCACGTTGGTGAGGACACCGACCGCTTTGTTGGCGAAGAAGTTGGTGAGGAACGACGCGAGCGACCCCGGTGACATTGACACCGCCTGCTGCACCCCAAACGTCAACGCTGCCTCGTCGGAGTTCTTAATACGCGACATGCGGTGGCGCATGTCGGCCAGAGCCTCGTCATGGGATTCGTGATGCAGGGGCATGGGAAGCATGACGAGTGCGAAGTAGTTTCCCAAGTCTTCGGGCAGGTTGTCCTCGAATGGTTTGAGATTCACCGGCACCATCCACACGACCTCGTCGAGTGATTCGCCGTAGTTCGCGAGATAGCGACGCAGCCCACCTGCAACGGCGGTGAGTAGCACGTCGTTCACCGTCGCATTGTGGGCGCGGCCGATGGACTTGATCTGCGCGAGAGAAATCGGCGCCGACCACGCTACGGCCTTTCGGGTGCCGGGAATTCCTGTCCACACCGTGCTGCCGCTGTCGGTGAGAAGTAACTTGGTCACGGAGGCGAGGTCATTCACACTGCGGTGCTCAGCCGCCCCTAGTAGTTCCAATGCATCAAGGAGACGATCGGGATGACGGATCATCTCGACGCCATCTTCGACGCCGCCCACTCCGCTGCGCACCAAGCCGGCCATCGCGCCCAGCAAACGAGAAGGTGACTTAGCGGCATCAACCGCTGCGCCCGCCGCGTTAACTGCGACACCCGTTGCCGTGCCGGCCACCGTCAGCGAAACGCGGGCGGCCTCTGCGGCAGCATCGGTTGCGGCTGACACTGGATTGAACCCACCACCCCCGTCGCCCTGGCGACGACCCACGGTCGGAACTGTCGCTCCGTCGGCCACCTCGCACATTCCGAGCATTACCTGAGTAATCCGCACTCCGTCGGCAATGGCGTGGTGGAACCGCGACACAATCGCGCAGCCCACCGAACCGTCATCAAATATCACCCCATTGACCAGATAGACATGCCACAGCGGCCGCTCGCGATCAAGTGGCTTACTGCGTTGCTCGGCAACAAACTCCTGCAACGCCTTCATATCGGCCGTGCCGCCGAGCAGGATGTCGTGCACGTGCTGGTCAATGTCGAAGTGCGGATCGTCTTCCCACAGCCATGACTGACCCGTGTGAATCGCTCGTCGACCGAACACGGGGAACCGATCGCCGGCGTCACCCAGCACCCCTTTGACACTGGCAAGACTGACCTGTTCGGACAGCACCATCGCCCCGTCGATCACCATGAGGTTGTTCGGCCGATCCATGGTCAGCCACAAGGAGTCCTGTGCACTCATCGGTGAAGTGGCCACGCGCCTATCGTGCCCCTAACGGGCGCGCAACGCCACTGTCGTAGGTCCCCGTGGGTTATGGCGCCACTTTCATCGACCACGGACCCACGGCTTGAATTGATAACACGAGTGGGCCACCCGAAATCGTGTTCTCGCCCTTGTACGGACCAATCTCGTTGAACAACAGATCACTGCCGTCGCTATACGACCAGACCACGAAGTTATCCTCCGAAGGAGCCTCGGCTGCGATAACCCCCGCTGGTCCGCTGTAAATCACCACATCGTCGCCCGTTCCGACAATTCTCTCGTTGACGTCGCGCGCCTTGGTGACATCTTGCACCTTCAGCGTCCAGTTGCCGTCAGCCTCAATCTTCAATCGGGCCGTGACATCCTCGGTGTTGGGGTCGAGCAAGGTTGTTCCTTTGTAGGTGCCAATGGTGTTGACCAACAGCTGGCTTTCCTTGAGATCGGAGTCAAGAGCCCACACTACGAAGTTGCTCTCACCGTCGTGCGTGAGCGTGACGATGGCCGCGCGATCAGTGGGCTTGTCAATCTTCACGACCTTCGACCCCGAACCCTTCACCACAATCGGTGTCCAGTCGGAGGCCGCCTTCTCGGTTGGTGTGGGCGTCGGGGCCTCAGTCGTCGGCTCTGGGGTGGGAGCCTGCGATGTCGGCTCAATGGTGGGCTGCTCGGTGGGCACCAGCGACGAGGGTTCCGTAGAAGGAACGACCGCCGCCGCGCTACTTGAAGACGTCGAGTTGGTCTTACTTCCCCCACCGGCACCGATGGCGCCGATGAGCGCAAGAAGTACTACCGCGACGATGACCCACACCCACCACTTCTTCCAGAAGGGTTGACCCGATGGAGGAGGCGGCGGTGCGGTGAAAGGTGACCCCGTAGGCGGTGGCAGAGTCACTGGCTCCCACACCACTCCGGTCCAGCGGTGTCCGTTGACGATCTGACCGATCTGGTACGGCTGCTCGCTCATGAAATCCCCCGTTAACTGCGACCTTGCCTGTCACCTCGAACCTAGCGTGCCTCTACGACAACAGTCGGCCTTTCGATGGCACGAGACCTATCGTGAGCACATGGCCACAGATAACCACGCGAGCCCGGCGCCAGAGCGAGGGCTGCGTCGCGATGTCTGGCTTGCTGTGGGCCTCATCGTGCTGGCAGTGCTTCTGCTCGCGATCTTCGCGGTGTTCATTACCTCATTCGCTGGGGAATTCCTCATCGTCGTCAAGGGAATGACGCTGCTGCCAGTCTTCGTCGCTGCGGTGGTCCTCACGACGATCACCGCATTCGTTCTCGCATTGCGAAGTCGTCGACGCGGCGTCTTTCTCGCAAACGTGTCCTCACGACTTCCGCGCGGCCTTCATATCGCCTGGCTGATCGTGTGGTCGTTGATCACCATCGCGATGGCACTTCCGATTCTGAGCATGGGCCGCACGTTAAGCCTCGGAGCCTTGGGCGCCATTCCGGCTCCGGTGCTCGTGCTCGCGGCTCTTCCGTATGTCGGTTACGCAGCCTTCTTCCTCGCCAACGGAATCACAACGCTGCTGGGTCTCGCGCGTCGACGACCCACTCGCATGCTGCGCGGTTCGGTGTTGGTCGGAATGCCGTTCTTCCTGTTGTTTGCCTCATTCGCCGCCATTGCTGCCAACTGGAATCCGCAGTGGACCGACGGAGTCGAGCACACGGTTGTGTACGCACCCAATGATCAACCCGGCCGCGCCTACCGCATCCCGGCGATGCTCGTTCTTCCCGACGACACCGTGCTCGCATTCGCCGAGTCACGTCAGGAGGCGATGGCCGACCTACTCGACATTGACGTCGTGCTTCGACGCAGTACCGACGGCGGTCGCACGTTTACGCCGATTCAAGTCGTCGAAGACCGCGGCACTGACACCGTGCACAGCCCCGCACCGGTCTACGACACGTCCACCGACACCGTGTGGCTGCCGTTCTGCGTCAATTACCAAACGTTGTACATCGCGAGCAGTCGCGACCACGGGGCGACGTGGAGTGAGCCGCGGAACCTCTCAGCCGAGCTCGCGATTCCTGCGGGAACGTGGTGTCACAACGGTCCTGGTAACGGAATCCAACTCACCTCGGGACGCCTTGTCATTCCAACGATGCAGGATGATCCGCGCGCGCTGGTGAGTGACGACCACGGAGCAACGTGGCGGCTCGGAAGTTCCATGGGCGCAGGCGAGGAGCCGCAGGTGTTCGCCACTCTCGACGATCGCGTGTGTGCCAATCTACGCAACGCTCTCGGCGCCCAGCGCATCGTCACGTGTAGCCACGACGGGGCGCTCACCTGGGATCCGTGGCACCTCGACGAGCAACTTCCTGATGCCGGAACGCAGGGATCGATCATGCGCTACAGCGGAGCTGGCGATCAGCAACGCAACCGCGTGCTCTTTGCCAACCCGGGGGCTCCTTATCGCGGCGAGATGACCCTGCGTCTGAGTTACGACGATGGAGCGAATTGGCCGGTGTCACGGTTGATGTACCAAGGCGCCGCCGGGTACTCGCAAATCGGGGTGCTGTCAGACCATACGATTCTCGTGCTCTTTGAAACCGGGCGTTACGACCTGCGCGAGTCGCTCACCCTAGGCCGCGTCGATCTCGGCTGGCTCACCCAAGGCGCGGATTCCTGATCAGCGTTTTCAACGAGACGCGATAGCGAGAGGTCGAGCGATGACTGACATCGGAAGCGACGCGTGGCTCACTCACCACTGCCAGTCGCTGCTCGACTTCGGTCGACGTGTTGAGCACCCGCTCGGTGGAGCAGCGTGGCTCGACGACGCTGGGCTTCCCGACCTCGCCCACCCAGTGCATACCTGGATCACCGGACGCATGGCTCACGTCTATGCGCTCGGTCACCTGCTCGGCGACTGCGAATCGGCACCGATCGCCGATGCCATGCTCGACGCGCTGTTGGGTCGACTTCGCGACACCGTGAATGGCGGGTGGTACTCGTCGATCAACGACAACGGCACCACACCAGATGAGAAGGCGTGTTACGCGCAGGCGTTTGTCGTGCTCGCTGCCGCGTCGGGGTCGTTTGCGGGGCGAGCCGGTGCACGCCAGTTGCTTGACCAGGCACTCGCCGAATGGAACGACCGATTCTTTGACGCCGAGCAACGTATGTTCGTCGATCTCTGGAACCGCGACTTCACCCAGTGCGATTCGTACCGCGGCGTGAACGGCAACATGCACTCAGTCGAAGCGCTACTGGCCGCGTTCGACGCCACGGGCAATCGTCTGTGGCTCGAGCGAGCCCTCGGAATCTGCGAACGCGTTGCCCTTGATTTTGCCGAACCGCATGGCTGGCGCATCCCTGAGCATTTTGATCCACAGTGGAATCCTCAACTCGAACTCAATCGAGACCAACCCGCCGATCCGTTCAAGCCCTACGGCGCGACCGTCGGACACGGTCTTGAATGGGCGCGCCTGCTCCTTCACGTCGAGGCGTCTCTGGGAAGCGACGCACCCGACTGGATGCTGCCCGCTGCCATTGCGCTCTTCGACCGAGCCGCCGCCGATGGTTGGAACGTCGACGGCGCCGAAGGCTTCGTTTACACCACCGACTGGAACGGCCAGGCAGTCGTGCATGACCGCATGCATTGGGTTGCGGCTGAAGGTGCCAACTCCGCGGCCGCGCTGCACGCGCGCACCGGTGAGGCCCGTTTCGCCGAGCTCGCGCACCAGTGGTGGGTGTACATCAACGGGTACCTCATCGATCACGAACTCGGATCGTGGCACCACCAACTCGATCGCCATAACCTTCCGATCGACACAGTATGGCCCGGTAAGCCCGATCTGTACCACATTGTTCAAACCACCCTCATTCCTCGGCTTCCGCTCGCACCGGGCCTCGCAAGCGCGCTGGCCGCACGCACCTGATGCGACTTTCGGCCCGTTTCACGACCGACGCAGAGCGCTAGCCTGAAATTCAGATCGCGCAAGGCGGTCGTTGACAAGGAGAACTCCGTGCTGCGCGACCTACCGACCGAACTTGTCCCACTCACCGACGAGCAGATCGCCGTCGTTGACATGGTGCGATCATTCGCAGACCGCGAGATTCGACCCATCGCACGCGCGGTCGATGAGGCCGACATTGAGGTTCCGTGGGAAATCTGGAACCGCGCCTCGGAAGTGGGCATCACGTCGTTCATGCTGCCCGAGGAATACGGCGGCGGCGGCTTCATCGATGCCTTCAGCCAATGCCTCGTTCAGGAAGAACTGTGCGCCGGCGACTCAGGATTGGGCAACTTCATCGGGGCAAGTGGCTTCTTCGCACACCCACTGATGGAACTTGGCACCGATGACCAGAAAGAGCGTTGGCTGCGACCATTGTCTGGTTCCACGCCACCCCTTTCGGCGTTGTGCATCACTGAACCCGGTGTCGGTTCTGATGCCGCCGCAATGACCACGCGCGCCGAGAGAGTACCCGGTGGGTATCGCCTCTACGGACAGAAGACGTGGATCAGTAACGGCGGCGCTGCCGAGTTCTACGGAATCTTTGCCAAGACCGATCCGACGCAGCGCGCACGCGGCGTCACCGCGTTCTTGGTGCACAAGGAAGCTGAAGGTTTGAGTTTCGGTGCACCCATGAAGAAGATGGGCCAGCGTGCGATGGTCAACTGCGAAGTGTTCATGGATGGCGTCTTTGTTCCCGACGAAGACCGTCTCGGCGATGAAGGCCAGGGCTTTTACGGACTCATGCACACGTTTGATTCATCACGCGCGATCCTCGGGGCCGCCGCAACGGGAACCGCACGGGCGGCCACCGAACTCGCCCTCGACTACGCGCGCGAACGCCAGCAGTTTGGCAAGCGCATCATCGACCATCAGGCTGTCGGTTTCCGACTCGCTGACATGGTGACGCGCGTTGAAGAGTCACGACTGCTCACCTGGCGCGCGGCGAAGTTGCTCGACGCGGGAAGCCCCAAGGCACCGATGGCGTGTGCCCAAGCGAAGTTGGTCGCTTCGGAGAATGCGATGTTCTGCACCTGGGGCGCAGTGCAAACACTTGGCGGGTGGGGGTACTCACGCGAGTTCCTTGCAGAGAAGTGGATGCGCGATGCCAAACTCGAGGAGATCGAGGAAGGGACATCTGATATTCAGCGTCTGGTGATCTCGCGAGTGCTTGCCCGACCGTGAGTACTCCTGATGTTTCCGACGCTACGTCTCGCCACCTTGTGGGTGTCACCGGTGGCGAGGTTGTCGTGGCATCGCTACGCGCACACGGGGTCGATGTCGTGTTCGGAATCCCCGGCACCCATAACCTGAGCATCTTTGATGCGATGCGGCGCTATCACGTACGCGTTGTCGCCACCACCCACGAGCAGGGTGCGGGCTATGCGGCAGACGGCTACGCGCGTACGAGCCGACGTCCGGGCGTTGCCGTCGTGACGGGAGGTCCGGCCGTCTACAACGCTGCCACGGCACTGGCACAGGCGTATTCGGATTCTTCACCGGTGCTGCTGGTGTCACCGGCGATGCCGCGTCACCTGGTAGCCAACGCCACCGGTTCCGGGTACTTGCATGAGGCCAAGGATCAGGGTGGTGCGATGGCACTCATCGTTGATCGCAGCCTGCGGCCTACGACGCATCAGCAGATTGCTGACGCAGTGGCCGAAGCATTCACCGTGATGACACATGGGCGTCCTCGGCCGGTGCACATCGAGATTCCTCTCGACCTACTCGAAGAACGCGGCGACGCGTTCCTCACGCTGGCGCCAGAACCGTCGATTCAGCCAGTCGACGCGGCGACCGTCGATCGCGCAGCGGGCATACTCGCCAACGCCGAGCGCGTGATGATTGTTGCCGGTGGCGGGGCAGTGGGTGCCACTCATTCGTTGCGCGAGCTTGCCGAACTCCTCTCAGCTCCCGTTGCCACCACCATCAACGGAACCGGCGTTCTACCGAGCGACCATCGCCTGTCTCTGGGGTCGCGTTTGGGTACGCGCGCAGTCGTCAACGCAGTGGAAACGGCCGACGTGCTCCTCATCGTGGGTTCCGAACTCGGACAGTCCGACCTCTACCGTGGTGCACTCTCGCCCACGGGCTCGGTAATACGAATCGACATCGATGAGCGCATGGCCGCGGTCAACGTGAAATCAGACGTTTTCATCTCCGGAGATTCCGAGCGTTCGCTGCGTGGCCTACACGACGCCCTCGTGCCACTGGTCACCGACGATCGATCAGGCACCACACAGTGGGTCGACGATTTGCTCACCCAGATTCGCGTTGAGGTTGCGGGTACGGGAGCGATCTGGGCTCCCTGGGTTAAAGCACTGGCCAGTGCACTCGATACCGACGCGATTCTGGCGACTGACAATGCCATGTGCGTGTACTACGGAGTCATTCCCCAACTCGTCGTTCGGCACCCCGCCTCACTGCACTTCCCCACCGGATTCGGCACTCTAGGTTTCACCGTGCCGGTGGCGATTGGCTCGGCACTTGCCGCACCTGATCGCCAGGTCGTCGGAATCAGCGGCGATGGCGGTTTGCTGTTCACCGTTACTGAACTTGCGACAGCAGCTGCCGAGCAACTTCCCATCGCATTCGTGGTGTTCGACAACAGTGGATACGGCGAGATACGCAATGAAATGCTCGATCGCGGCGAGCAACCGATTGCCGTCGACGCACCACCGCGCGACCTCGTTGCGCTTGCCCAGTCACTCGGTGCGTACGCCGTGCGCATCAGCACACCCGATCAACTGCCGACCGAGCTCACGGCAGCCCGCACCCGTTCCGGACCAACCGTTGTGGTTGTTCCAGAACCACCCCGCGAGGAGAAGTAGTGAGCTATCTAGAAGTCACCTGGACCGACGATGAAACCGGCATCAACGGGTACATCGTGGTTGATCGGTTGAGTCGTGGCGTTGCCGGCGGCGGTCTACGCATGCGCCAAGGCGTGACGATCGAGGAAGTGCGTGATCTTGCGCGTGGCATGACGTTGAAGGATCCCGTGCTGTGGCAAGAGGGTGACCTCTACGTTCCCTTCGGCGGCGGCAAGGGTGGCATCGACTGCGATCCATACGATCCGCGTGCTCGAGACGTGTTGCGCCGTTGGGCTCGTGCGATGAAGCCCGTGATCGACCTGTGTTTCGCAACCGGCGAGGATTTCGGAGTCCGTCAGGATCTGATCGACGAAGTCTTTGCTGAAGAAGGAATCCGTTCTTCTGCTGAAGCGGGGTACCGCCTCGCTCCTGGCGGCGTTGAGGCAGCGTTGGCGCGTCAGGATGCGGCCTTTGCAGTGCGCGTCGACGGCGTGGGCCTTGGCGAACTCGTCGGTGGCTTCGGTGTAGCCGAGGCTGCTCTTGCCGCACTCGATCACCGTGGAATGAAGCCGTCAGAATCACGCGCCGTGGTGCAGGGATTCGGTTCAATGGGCGGAGCAACTGCGCGCTATCTCGCTCTCGCCGGAGTACGCATTGTCGGAATTGCTGATCGCGAGGGCGTCATCTACAACCCGAACGGCCTTGAAGTCGAGACGCTGCTGCTGACGCGCGATTCGCACGGAGTGGTCGATCGCGCCCAGTTGCACGCCGCCGACCTGCAACTTCCCAGTGCGCAGTGGCTAAGTTGTGATGCGGAGATTCTCGTGCCTGCAGCGATGTCGTACGTCATCGATGTCGACGACGTGGCGAATATCAACGCGACGATCATCGTTGAAGCCGCGAATGTGTCGACGTCACTCGATGCCGAAGAGGCCCTTCGTGCCCGCGGCATCACCGTCGTTCCCGATTTCGTTGCGAACACCGGAACGAATCAGTGGTGGTGGTGGGTGTGCTTCGGCGATATTGAGCCCACTGCGCAGTCCGCCTTCACGATGCTCTCGTCGCGAATGCGTCCGACAGTGCGCACCATTCTGGCCAGTGCCGACCGCGATGGAATTTCCCCACGCGAAGCGGCAACGCGTTTGTCGCTTTCCAAGCGAGCCGAGTTGGATTCGCGTTACCCACGCACCATCAACGCCGTGGAGTTGGTCGAGTGAGCGACCACGATCTCACCGTTCTCTTCGACCCAGTGTCGGTCGTCGTCGTCGGGGCCAGCGACAATCCGGCGAAGTGGGGCAACTGGCTGTCCGTCGGTGCACTGAAGGGATCGCGGCCGGTCTACCTCGTGAATGCACGCGCTGACACGGTCTTGGGCCAGCCTGCCTACCGATCGGTGCGCGATGTTCCCGGACCCGTCGGTTTGGCCGCCATCGCCGTGCCGGCCGACGGCATCGATCAGGCCGTCGACGATGCGCTCGCGATGGGTGCCACAGCTATCGTCGGAATTAGTACTGGTCTGGGTGAATCCGGTCCAAACGGACGACGCCGCGAAGAAGCGCTGGCGCGACGGGTACGCGATGCCGGCGCAGTACTTCTCGGACCCAACTGCCTCGGCGTCTTCGACGCGGGGTCAGTTCTCGAACTTTCGTCGAACCCACTTCCTAGCGGACGTGTTGCGTTCGTTTCGCAGAGCGGCAACTTGTCGTTGGAACTAGCCGCTCATCTGGTCGAGCACGGCATGGGGTTCTCGCGTTTTGCATCCCTGGGTAATCAAGCACATCTCGAGGCTGCTGACTTAGTACTGGGCTGTATCGGTCACGATGGCACCGACGTGATCGCTGTGTACGCCGAGGACTTCCGCGATGGGCGTCGATTTGTCAACGCGGCGCGTCAGGCAACCGACGCAGGGAAGCCCGTCGTGTTGCTGACCGTGGGTGCTGGCGAAGCGTCGGCACGGCAGGCCCAGTCGCACACCGGATCGATGGTCTCGTCGTCTGACGTTGTGGACGCCGCGTGTCATGAAGCCGGCATCGTACGAGTGCATACTCCTACTGAGATGGCCGACGTGCTGGCACAACTGTGCGCAGTGGCTCGCCCCCAAGGACCACGACTGGCAGTGCTCACCGACGGTGGCGGCCACGCATCAATTGCCGCCGACGTTGCTGAGCATGCGGGGCTCACCGTGCCGCACCTTTCAGCGCAGGTGGCCGCGGCCGCCGCGGCCTTCCTTCCAACTTCGGCGTCGACGGTGAATCCCATCGACGTTGCAGGTGGCGGCGAGCAAGACATCACCTGTTTCGCGAGTGTGGCCGAAGCAGTGTTGGCGTCAGGTGAAGTCGATGCGCTGGTGGTGACGGGCTACTTCGGTGGGTACGGTGCCTACAGCGAGGCAATTGATGAACGGGAACTCGCAACCGCACGTCGGCTCGGCGAGATCGCGCGTCGTCTCGACCGCGCAGTGACCGTGCACTCGATGTTTCCGCAATCGGCAGTGGCAACCGAACTGCGACGTGGCGGAATTGCCGTCTACCGCACGATCGAGGGAGCAGTACGTTCTCTCGCTGCCTCACTCCCCCCACGCGCTCTCGACCCACTTCCCGTGATTCCGGCGCCAGCACCTCCCGTCACCGACACCGACTACGCGAGTGCGCGCGCGCTACTCGCCGCCGCTGGCGTGCCATTTCCGAAAGCACGAACTGTGCGGTCGCGTGACGAGGTACTTGTTGCCGCACGCGAACTGTCCTTTCCACTTGTGTTGAAGTCCCTCGGATTGCTGCACAAGTCAGACTCCGGTGGCGTGATTCTTGCAATTGCGAACGCTGACGAACTTCTTGCCGCCTACGACGACGTCATGGCGCGACTTGCGCCGCCCGCATGTTCGATTGACGAGATGGCCGACCTCACCGATGGAGTTGAGATCATTGTTGGGGTACGGCGTGATCTGCGATTTGGTCCGGTGGCGATGGTCGGGCTCGGCGGCGTGTACACCGAGGTCATTCACGACGTGGCTACCGCGCTGGCTCCCGTATCGGCCACGCACGCCGAGCGCCTGCTGCGTTCACTGCGCGGCGCGGCACTGCTGGCCGGTGCTCGTGGGCGACCCCCGGTTGATGTGGCGGCTGCCGCGGCCGTGATCTCGACCATTACCGAAGTGGCAGCGGCGCATCCGGAATTGACCGACGTCGAAGTGAACCCTCTGCTGGTGAGGCCTGTCGGAGCCCTCGCTCTGGACGCCCGCCTCCTCTAACCCCTCCGCCTCCTCTAACCCCTCCTCTACCCCCCTCCACTACCCCCCTCCTCTAACCATCGGGGGCACCCAAGCGCGCACCTAGCGCGCCCAGACGCCCCACCGAATACTGCACCACTCACCGTTGCCGTACCTCAGGCATGGAAATCTGCCGTCTTTGCTGTTTCTAAGGCCAGGAAACCACCATGTCGGAAGATTTCTCAGATTCGACTGGGCCAACACAGCAACAGTGGGGCGCGTAAACGCGCTAGGTGCGCGCTTGGGGGCCCCCGATGCGAATGGGTGGATGGGGCGGAAAAGGTGGCGGAGGGCGAGAGATTCGAACTCTCGGTTGGGGATCACCCAACAGCGGTTTTCAAGACCGCCGCACTAGGCCACTATGCGAGCCCTCCTGGTGGAACTCAGCCGCGCATCAGTGCTCCGATCCGCTGCCGAACCCTACTATCCCATCCCCGCCTGCCGGCCGCGAAAACAGCCGGGAAGTTACCGCGGGAAGGACCCAAACGCCTCGATATCGGCCACCGAGCCCTCGAAGGTCAGCCCCTGAGTCACGCGCCCAAAGATGGCGAGCGACAACTCACTCGACGGCCCGGAAATGACCACATCGCGGTCACCGTCCTTGAGTCGAATGTTCACACCGCCGTCGGGGCCATCGCTCGGAACCACCACGATGCCGACCGGAGACTTACGCACAATGAGTTTGGCCATGCGCTTCATCCGCGGCCACAACTGCGCAACCTCACCGGTCGTCAGTTCGCGCGGCTGCCAGCCCCCAACCGCACGACGCACATCCTCGTGATGCACGAAGTACTCGACGGTGTTGCTCTCAGCGTCGAGCCGCTCGATTGACTGCGGCGACCACCGAGGCGGACCGTTACGCACCGTCTCGACAATGTCGCCCCATGGCTTGGCCGCAATCTGCGCCTGCACCTTCGCCGTATACGACGCGAATGGACCGGACAGAATGCCAATCGCCGCGTCGGGGCGGCTCTCGCGAAGAATCAAATGCGCTGCCAAATCACGCGTGGTCCAGTCACCACTCAAGGTCGGGGCATCAGGGCCAACCTCCAGCATGAGATCGGCCAATGCGGTGCGCTCGGAGCGAGCCAAGGTCGTCATGCGCTCCACACTAAGGCCCCCTACAGTGAAGGGCATGCCTACCGTCTCTGCCTACGCCACCGCCGGCCCTCGGGTTCCCTTCGCACCCACCACGATCGAGCGCCGCGAAGTCGGCCCCCTCGATGTGCGCATCGCCATCGCGTACGCCGGAATCTGCCACTCCGACATTCACACCGCGCGCGAAGAGTGGGGAACGATCACGTACCCCTTCGTACCCGGCCATGAAATCGCCGGAGTGGTCGAAGCAGTCGGCACCGACGTCACCCAATTCGCCGTCGGAGATCGTGTCGGGGTCGGCTGCATGGTTGATTCGTGTGGTGAGTGTCGCCACTGCCTCGCGGGCAAGGAACAGTACTGCCGCAAGGGAGTCTTCACCTACAACTCGCGTGGCAAGGACGGCATCATCACGCAGGGCGGCTACAGCACCCACATCGTGGTCACGGAGGGCTTCGTACTGCGCATTCCTGACGGCCTCGCCCTCGATGTGGCCGCACCCCTGCTGTGCGCGGGAATCACGATGTACTCGCCGTTGAAGCACTGGAATGCCGGCCCAGGTACACGCGTCGCAGTCGCCGGAATCGGCGGACTGGGTCACATGGCACTCAAACTCGCCCATGCCATGGGTTGCGAAGTCACCGCCCTCACGCGCACCGACGCGAAGGCCGACGACGCTCGTCGTCTCGGCGCCGATCACGCATCCGCGATGGCAGACGGAACCGCGTTCACGCAGTTGCGAGGAAGCTTCGATCTCATCCTCAACACCATGTCGGAAGTCAGCGACCTCAACGCCTACCTTGGGCTGCTCGATGTCGACGGCACCATGGTGAACGTCGGCCTGCCCGAAGGAGCGGTGAGTTTGAACCTCGGCATGCTGGTGGTCGCTCGCCGATCACTTGCTGGTTCCAACATCGGTGGAATTGCCCAAATTCAGGAGATGCTCGACTTCGCGGCATCACGCTCGCTCGGTGCCGACATTGAACTCATCGGCGCCGACCAGATCGACGACGCGTGGGAGCGCGTCGTCGCGGGCGACGTGCGCTACCGATTCGTGATCGACGCCGCCACCTTCGCCTAAGGGCGATCAGCTCAGCGCAACAACTTCACCGAGCCGCGCTGACTCGCGGACGGCATCAATCAACTCCAGTAGAGCGATGGTCTGCTCGATCGGAACTGGCGACGGCGCGCCCTCGGTGAGAGCCCCCGCAAGACCGGTCCAGAACTTGCGGTAGTCGCCCGGAAGAGTTTCGATGACGCGACCGGAATGGCCCGTGTAGAGCCAGCCATGCTCTTCGTCTTCACGCACACCCCACGGAAGTCCGTCACCCGGCACCGGCACGCTACGCACATTCATGCGCAGCGCCTCTTCCTGAGGATCAAGGCTGTTGATCACATACGCACCGCGCGAACCCAGCGCGCGAAAACGCGGACCCAACGCTGCAGCCATGACCGACATCCAGTGATGACTCACAGCGCCGTTCTCGTGAGTCACGGCAACAAACACATCATCGTCAACCACCACACCGGGCCGACGGCAATCAAGTTCCGTGTACACATGAGTCGCAGAACCCAACAACACCAATGCTTGATCGAGTAGGTGGCTGCCGAGGTCGTACAACAATCCGCCGAGATCGGCCGGGTCTGCTGACTCTCGGAAACCTGCCTTGGGCTCAGGTCGGAATCGCTCGAACCGCGACTCGAATCGATGCACCTCCCCGAGGTCGCCCTGCGCGATCAACTTCTGCAACGTCAGGAAGTCGCCATCCCACCGGCGGTTTTGGAATGTCACTAACGACCGCCCGCGCTCACGTGCCAACTGCGCGAGCACTCGGCCCGTTGCCGCATCACCACACAACGGCTTATCGACCACTACATCAAGACCCAGTTCGAGCGCCGCCGTCGCCAACTCAACATGTACCGCATTTGCGGTACTGATGACCGCGAGATCGAACTCATCGGCGCGCGACCACACCTCGTCGGCGGAGGCAAGCACACGCGCTGCGTGGTCATCGACCGCCTGAGACGCGCGCTCGGCGTTGGCCGTCACCACCGCATCAAGACTGAACTCGGGTAGCGCACTCAAAAAAGGTGCGTGAAACAGTCGGCCACCCAACCCATAGCCAAACAGAACAGTGCGAATCGGCGTCTGCGAGGTCATGCCGTCACCCTAAGCGAATCGCCGTCGCAGCGGACACTTCCACCGGCACGAACGCGCGCAACGTACCGTGGAGTCATGCGTGTGCGATTTCTGGCTGCTCTCACCACGAGCCTGCTGCTCGCCGTGAGTCTGGCCGCATGCTCGGGGTCGAGCCCGACAGCAGGAACGTCCGACGGGGATACAGCGGCCGGTACCACCACCGGCAGCACTGTGACTGCGGTCGACGACGCGACCTGGAAGGTGTCGAACGCTCAGAACCGCGGTCGCTCAGGCATCGAAGGGTTCGCTAATCACGACAGCGTGCTGCCCGGCGAACCCGTCACGCTCTATGTCAGCAGCCCGACGAAGACGTACACCGTCAAGGCGTACCGCATGAGCGGTAAGGCGAAGTCAGGTGCCTTGCGGGTCTGGAAGTCAGGCACGCTCACAGGCACGCGCCAGAAAGCAACCACCACCGACCCCGACACGCGCAGCACCTCCGCCGAATGGAAGCCGAGTACGAAGGTTTCCACCCAGGGTTGGACGCCCGGTGTCTACCTGTTCAAGCTCGCAGCCACTGACGGCAGTGCCTCATTCATTCCACTCATCGTGCGATCGGAATCGACCAAGGGCACGGTCGTACTCGCAATGTCGAACCTCACGTGGCAGGCGTACAACACGTGGGGCGGTAAGTCTGCCTACACCGACGACGAGCAGGGCGGACTTGAAAACCGCGAGTACGCCGTGAGCTTTGATCGCCCCTATGTGATGGGCAAGGGCACCGGCAAGTACCTCAGCTACGAGAACCCCGTGGTGTTGCGCGCCGAGCGCCTCGGCATCCCACTCTCGTACGTCACCACCCTCGACGTGGCCACCCGCCCTGGCCTACTCGACGGAGCACTCGGTTACGTGTCGCTCGGTCACGACGAGTACTGGACCGGAACCGAACGCGACGCTGTCGAGACCGCGCGCGATGCCGGGACCAACCTCGCCTTCCTTGGCGCCAACATCAGTTACTGGCAAGTGCGACTGCGCGAATCGCCTACCGGCCCCCACCGCATCATCGACATCTACAAGTCGAAGGCCAAGGATCCGGTCAAGGGCAAGGAAGCCACCGTGCACTTCCGCGACATTGGCAGGCCCGAGCGGCTGATGACCGGGCAGATGTACGAGTGCTATCCGGCCAAGGGCACCTACACGGTGCTTGACCCGTCGTTCTTCCTCTTTGCCAACACCGGTGCCGAGAAGGGATCAACCTACGACGGCATCGTGGCGGTTGAAGTCGATCGCGCCTACCCCGTCAGCGGCACGCCCGACACCCTGCAAGTCGTGGCGAAGTCGGCGACGAAGTGTGGCAAGGAAAGCACGTGGTCAACGTCGTCGTACTACACGGTTGCGTCGGGAGCCGGAGTGTTCACCACCGGAAGTATGGGGTGGATCTTCAAGGGCATGTCGCCCAATGTCCCGACGAGTAGCGCGAAATTCGTTGGCACCGTGACCGATAACGTGCTCACCGAAATGGCCAAGGGCCCGATGGGCGAGCAGCACCCCGCTGAGCCCAACCTCGCGTCGCTGAACCTGCCATCGTCCAACACCACCGGATCCGCCTAGGGCGCTGCACGGCGAGCCTCACCCCCCGACGTAGTCTGAATACATGCGGAAATATGCGGCGATCGTCCTCATTGCCGCAGCCGCACTTTCCCTCGCAGCCTGCAGTAGCGAATCCGCCCCCGCTGCCTCGACTACTGCGAAGCCGAAGGCCACCGCCACTGACGACGGCGCCAAACCCGTCACCACCAGCGAGTCCGCCAGCGCCACTCCCCACAGCACACCGACGAAACCTGCTGAAAGCAGCGGCCCGGCAGTCAAGGTCACCCACGTCACCGCAAACGGGCGCGACGTGAGTTTGCTGACGATGAACCCCAGCAAGGTGTCGTTTCGCTACATACCCGGCACCGAAAGTCCCGGCGGTTACGTCGCATCCAAAGACGCGCCGGACACCTACCGCAAGAAGATGCTGGCTGCCTTCAATGGCGCCTTTATGCTGCAGCATGCCGAGGGCGGGTACACCTTCCGCGGAAAGACGTACGCCGACCTTGTCGATGGCGGAGCAACGATGGTGATCACACCTGACGGCCAGCTCGATGTCATCAAGTGGAACGGTCAGGATCCCTCGCAGTACCGCGTTATTCGACAAAACCTCACCTTGCTGATTGACAACGGCAAAGACCGCACGGTCGGGCACAACGGATGCGACGACTGGGGGCTACTGGGTACCAACCCCGAAGCCCATCGACGTTGTCCGGGTGAACGCAGTGCACTGGGTGTCACCGAAGACGGAACCGTCATCTACGCGTTCAGTTACGAGTCGAAAGCGGGCGACCTCGCCACGGCGCTGAAGCACGCGGGCGCGGTGCGTGCCATGGAACTCGACATCAATAACTGGTGGCCCAGCGCGTACACCTATAGCGACGGCACCGGAAAGCGTATCGATCCGTTGGTGCGTGATGAGCCATCGCGTTACTCGGGCAAGACACCCAACAAGAAGGATTTCGTGGTGGTACTGCCCCGCTGAGAGTAGCGTCGCGTCATGGACGACATTGCGACTCCGACGCTCACTGCCTCAACCGATCCGTTTCCGGAGTTTCCCTCGGACTTCCGGTGGGGTACTGCGACCGCCGCGTATCAGATCGAAGGCGCGTGGAACGAGGACGGCAAAGGGCCTTCCAGCTGGGACACCTTCGTGCGTCAGCCCGGCAAGATCGCTGGCGCTCAGACGGGCGACATCGCGTGTGACCACTACCACCGCTGGGAATCCGACCTCGACCTGATGGCCAACCTCGGTGTCAATGCCTACCGTTTCTCCGTCGCGTGGTCACGCGTACTTCCGACTGGATCTGCCCCGCACAACGACGCCGGGCTCGCCTTCTACGACCGGCTCATCGACGGAATGCTCGCGCGTGGAATCGATCCCTACGTCACATTGCACCACTGGGATTTGCCGCAAGCGTTGGAAGACAGGGGCGGGTGGCAGACCCGCGAGACAGCCGAACGTTTCGCTGACTACGCCGCACTGATGGGCGAGCGACTCGGCGATCGGGTGAGTTCGTGGATCACCTTGAACGAACCATTCGTGTTGGCCACGTTCGGCTATTCATTCGGAACGCACGCGCCGGGGCGCACTCTCTTTCTGTCCGTGTACCCCGTCGTGCATCACCTCCTACTCGGTCACGGCCTGGCAGTGCAGGCATTACGCGCCGCGGGCGTGACGGCACCCATTGGCATCACCAACAACCTCACGCCAGTGTGGGCATTGACCGACAGCGATGGCGACCGTGCCGCCGCCGAGCGACTCGACACGCTGTACAACCGGCAGTGGCTTGAGCCGATTCTGCTGGGAACCCAGCCCATTGATCCGGAAGTTGCCTACCCAGGATCGGACACCTCCTGTGTTCAACCCGGTGATGCCGAGATCATCGCCACTCCCATCGACTTCCTCGGTGTCAATTTCTACAACCCTCAGCAGGTGAAGGCGCCTGGCGAAGGCAACCCGATGGGATTCGAACTCGTCGACATCACCGGAGTTCCCCGCACCGGGTTTGATTGGCCCGTGGTTCCGAGTGCACTCACCGATCGACTCGTGAGCCTGCGCGATAGCTACGGCGACCAACTGCCACCGTTGTACATCACCGAGAACGGAACCTCCGTTGCCGACCACGTCGACAGCGACGGGCGCGTACGCGACCCCTTCCGATGGGCGTACCTCGACCGACACCTGCGCGCGATAGCCGACGCGATGGAAGTAGGTGTCGATGTACGCGGATATTTCTGCTGGAGTTTCATGGACAACTTCGAATGGGCCGAGGGATACGACCAGCGCTTCGGACTCGTGTACGTCGATTTCGACACGCAGCAGCGCATTCCCAAGGATTCGTTTCGCTGGTACCGCCAGGTGGTCACTGGCAACGCTGCAGGAATCGTGCCGGGAGTTCAGGCATGACCTCGCCCGCGACCGAAGCATCGGCACTCAACGAGCCGTCACTGCGGGTACGCGTTCCGTTTCTGCTCACGCTCTCACTGGCCAACCTCGGCATCATGTTGGCGTTTTACACTCCGATTCAAAACCTGCTCCCACGCCTCTCGGAACAGATCGCCGGGGCTGACGGTAAGGAGACCGCACTCGCGTGGGTCACGGGAGTCGGTGCGTTCGTCGCCATCATCGCCAATCCACTTGCCGGCGCAATGTCTGACCGCACGACCTCGCGTTTTGGCCGTCGCCGACCGTGGATTCTTCTCGGCGCAGTCATCGGTGCCGTGTTGATCGCGTTGCTGTCGACTCAAACTACGGTGGTCGGGCTCGCAGTCTTGTGGGGCCTCGGACAAGCCGCGGTGAACGGCGCGTACAGCGCAATGACGGCCACCATTCCCGATCAAGTACCCGTTGCTCAACGTGGAGTTGCTTCGGGTTGGGTCGGAATGAGTCAGACGCTCGGCATCGTTCTCGGGGTCGCACTGGTGTCGTTCGTCATCACCGGACTCGCCGGCGGCACGTACGTCACGGCGCTACTTCTCGTACTGCTCGTCATTCCATTTCTGTTCGTAATCAAGGACTCTCGGCTCGCGAAGGCGGACCGCCCGCCGTTCCACCTCGGCCAATTCCTGCGTGACTTCTGGGTATCACCGCGCAAGCATCCCGATTTCGCCTGGGCATGGACCGCGCGATTCCTAGTGTCACTCGGCTCAGCGATGGCCACGCTGTACCTGCTGTTCTTCCTGCAAGACCGCGTGGGGCAACCGCAATCGGAAGCCTCGCAATCGCAGACCGTACTCATTGCGCTGTACGCCGTCGGAACCATGGTGACCGCCGTCATCGGTGGAATCCTCAGCGACCGCAGTGGTCGCCGCAAGGTGTACGTCATCGGGGCAAGCGTGGTGATGGCAATCGCCGCATTCATTCTCGTGGGCACCACCACCATGCAGATGGCAATGATCGCCGCGCTGATTCTCGGTCTCGGATACGGGGCGTACCTCGCCGTTGACCAAGCACTCATCACCCAAGTGCTGCCCCGCGCTGAGGATCGCGCCCGCGATCTGGGGGTCATCAACATCGCCAACTCAGCGCCACAAGTTCTCGGGCCAGTGATCGCCGCACCCCTCGTCACGTCATTCGGTGGCTACCCGGCGCTCTACGTCGCGACGGCGATCATCACCCTGCTCGGAGCGGCCGCGATCATTCCCATTCGCTCAGTCAGGTGAGCGGGTCTGGCGAACGCCCCACGTGTTGTGTACCTTCGGCGCATGACTGCACTTGTGACCGTCCCCTGCTGGATCGACCTCAACGCCGGTGACACGGCGGCCGAGCAGGCCTTTTACTCGGGCGTCTTCGGCTGGAACTACCCCGAACAGCACTCCGATGCGGGCGGTTGGCGACCTGCGATGGTGGGCGATGCGATGGCCGGTGGCATGTCGCCCCGGCCGGAGCACATGCCGATGTCGTTCTGGACGGTCTTCTTTGCCACCAGCGACATTGAGGCCGCCACTGCTCGCGCTGTCGAACTCGGCGCAACCGTCATGATGCCTCCGCTTCCGGTCGTCATTGACGGAGTGTTGATGACCACACTCGCGATCATCGTCGACCCCACGGGTGCCGCGTTCGGTCTCGCCCAGCAGGCTGCGAATCCCGGAATGACACACCGTGGTCACGGTTCGGCAGGGTGGTATGAATTGGCATCACATGACGTAGCCGCTGCGCGCACGTTCTACGCCGAGCTGCTCGGCGCCACCGTGCACCCCGTACCGGAAGTTGCTCCGATGGACTACGCGACTCTGCGCACAGCAGACGGCGACTTCGCCGGAACGATGCCGGTGTTTGCCGGAGCACCCGAGGGCGTGCCCTCAGCGTGGAGTGTCTACTTCAACGTCGACGACACCGATGCTGCGATTGCGGCCGCCACAGCAGCCGGCGCGTCGGTGTTGATGGGACCGGAAACGATGCACACCGGGCGCATTGCTTACCTCACCGACCCCGAGGGGGCGATGTTTGGTTTGCTTCAGCCAGCGTCGGCCGACTGGACATTCCGCCCGTAGAACAACTTCTGCGTGAGTTCGGAAAGGCGCATGCCCGGGCGGTCGCCGAAGGTCAGCACCGAGTTGATGCGGGTGACGTTTCCTTCCACGAGAGTCACACGGTGCAATGCGTGGTGGCCGTGGAATACGGCGAGCGTTCCTGGTGCCGTGCTAATGCGAATGCTTCCTTCGCCATCGCTGTCAATCGCGTGCGCAACACCCTCGTAGTTCTCATTGTCCACGTTACGTAATGCGGGGTAATAGTCGAACTCACCGCCGCTCGCGGGTTCTTGCAACATCAGGGTCACAGAGAATTCGCTGTTGTCGAAATGCCAACCGAGTTCATCACCGGGGTGGAACGACGCAATCTCGAGACAATCAAGTGGATCGTCGCTGCGGTACAGGGGGTCGATTTCTAGCACTGCGCCGATGAAGCGGGTCATGTCATCGCTCTCATACAACCGCTTGAGCGGAGCGCCGTCGGGGATGAGGTCGTAGGCCAAGGCCTTCTTGGCCGAACGCACCTGACGTCGCAGCGGATGATCAGCGTCAAGTGACTCATCAGGCTTGATGAAGTACACGGTGTGCGTACTCTCCGACGACCATTCCTGCTCCGCGTGCGCGGCGGCTTGGGTCAGCGTGAGCTCTACGGCGGCGGCACGC
>CAIYMF010000136.1 GCA_903927265.1 uncultured bacterium
CAAGGTGTGCCTGTCTGGAATTGACGCGATTGCCCTGGCCGACCAACTCATCCGCGCGGGTGAATTCGAGATCGTCGTGGCCGGCGGGATGGAGTCGATGACCAACGCTCCGCACCTGCTGATCGGCTCGCGCGAAGGCACGAAGTACGGCGACTGGACGATGAAGGACGCCATGGCGCACGACGCCCTCACGTGTTCGTTCGACGGCTGTGCGATGGGCGAAGCCACCGAGGCGCACAACGCTCGCTACGACTTCCTCACGCGTGAAACACAAGACGCATTCGCTGCCCAATCACATCAGCGAGCAGCGCTGGCCACCAAGAACGGTCTGTTCGACGCTGAGATCACGCCGGTGATGATTCCGCAGCGCAAGGGCGACCCCATCGAGTTTCGTGAAGACGAAGGAATTCGCGGCGACACGACGGCCGAGAGCCTGGGTGGTCTGCGTCCGGCGTTCGCAAAAGACGGCACCATTACCGCCGGTACCTCATCGCAGATCAGTGACGGCGCGTGCGCGGTGGTGGTGATGAGCAAGGCCAAGGCCGAGGAACTCGGACTCACGTGGCTCGCCGAAATCGGTGCACACGGTGTGGTCGCTGGCCCCGATGCCTCGTTGCACGAGCAGCCCGCCAACGCGATTCTCAAGGCGGCCGAAAAGCAGGGCATCGCGATTTCTGACATTGACCTGTTTGAACTCAACGAGGCGTTCGCCGCGGTCGGTTTGGTGTCGGCGAACAAGCTCGGCATTAGCGAAGACATCGTCAACGTCAACGGTGGCGCGATTGCGTTGGGTCACCCGGTCGGAATGTCGGGTGCGCGCATCGTGCTCACCTTGGCTCTCGAGTTGCAGCGTCGCGGTGGCGGCGTGGGTGCTGCCGCTCTGTGCGGCGGTGGCGGTCAGGGCGACGCTCTCATCATCACCGTGCCGGGGGCGTAGGCGGCCCGTGGCCATTGACGTCGACTCGCTGGTCGAGCGTGCGGCGGCGGGCGATGCTCGCGCCGTCGCTCGGCTGCTGTCGCTCGTCGAGGACGCATCACCGCAGGCGGCGGAGGTTGCCGCTGCGCTGATGCCGCACACCGGTCGAGCACAGGTCGTGGGCATCACCGGATCACCCGGTGTCGGCAAGTCGACGATCACGTCGGCCATCGTCGCCGCATTCCGCGCGCGCGGTCAGCGAGTGGGAGTGCTGGCGATCGATCCGTCGTCGCCGTTTTCCGGAGGCGCGCTGCTGGGCGATCGCATTCGCATGCAAGAGCACGCCACCGACCCCGATGTGTTCATTAGATCGATGGCATCACGAGGGCATCTCGGTGGTCTTGCGTGGGCGACACCTCAGGCATTGCGTGTGCTCGATGCTGCCGGTTGCGATGTCGTACTCGTCGAAACCGTGGGCGTCGGACAGAGTGAGATCGAGGTGGTCGCGGTTGCGGATTCGGTGATCGTGTTGCTTGCGCCGGGTATGGGTGACGGAATCCAGGCGGCGAAGGCGGGCATTCTCGAAATCGGTGATCTGTTCGTGGTCAACAAGGCCGACCGTGATGGTGCTGAAAGTACGGCCCGCGAGATTCGCCACATGGTCGGTCTGGGTCAGCGGGTTGATGGCGGCTGGCAACCACCGGTTTTGCTGACGGTCGCCAGTCGTTCCGAAGGTGTTGACGGTGTGGTCGAAGCGCTTGACCGTCATCGTGAGTGGGCCGTGGGCTCGGGTGCATGGTTGACGCGACGACACCAACGTGCAGCCGACGAGATCGAAGCGATTGCACTCACGCGCGTGCGGCAACGGTTCGAAAGGGCGAGTGGAGACAACGGACTCGACGGACTTGCCGATGCCGTCGCTTCCGGAACTCTTGATCCTTTCGCCGCAGCCGATCGGTTGTTGGGGGAGTCGAGGCCGTGAGCCTCGAGGATTCCGATCCTGCACTGACCCGGCGCACCACCTTGGTGCTGATTGCTGTGTGTGCGGCGATCTTCATGGAGACGATGCAGTTTTCGGTGCTGTCTCCGGTGCTTCCAGAGTTGGCTGCTGAATTCAACATCGACGATGTGGGCGCCGGAATCATCAGTAGTGCGTATGCGATAGGAGTCGTACTATTCGCTATTCCCACCGGCCGTCTGGCGGCAAGGATTGATGAACGCGTGGGTGTGGGTGTCGGACTCGCGCTCATTGGGTTAGCCAATTTTTGGTTTGCATTTGCCGGAACTGCGTCGCAATTGGTGGCGGCGCGATTCGTCGCGGGTGCTGCCTCGGCCATGGTGTGGGCGGCGGGGATGGCGTGGGTTTCGTCCACCGGCCCACGCAGCACGCAGGCCACGCGATTGGCGACCGTCATTTCTGCGGCGATCGTGGGAAGCCTTGTTGGGCCCGTACTGGGCACACTCATCACCGTGACCGGTCGTGCGCCGGTCTTTGTGTTTATCGCGGTCGTGTCGTTGGCGCTCATTGTTCCGACGTGGTTCTTGGGTGAGTCCCATTCGACTGTTGAGCCCAGTGATCATGGCTTGCGGCACCTGTTGTCGACGGCAGCATTGGCTCTGGCCATCACGTTCTTCATTGGACTGTTCTTCTCGGCATTGAGTGTGATGATTCCGCTGGAGGCTGTGTCACTGGGTGCCTCGGCGACGGTGGTGGGTTTCGCTTTCATCGTGGGCAGCCTCGGGCAGGCGTTACTTGGGCCGTTCATCGGGCGCCTCACCGACAAGCAGGGTGCCGTGCGCGTGATGTCGCTGACTCTGAGCGTGTTAGCCATTTTGACGTTCGGACTTGTCGTGGCTCCCGGGGCGCTCGGACCTGTGGTGGTGCTCGCGATTCTCTTACCGGTGGGCTCGGGCGTGTACGCGCCGTCATCGGTGGCCGTTGATCACCAGGGCCACCTGTTGAAGCTGGCCCCGGCGATTTCCTTTTCACTGTGGAACATGTTGTGGGCGTTGGGTGTAGCGCTCGGCGCCGTGGTAGGACCGCTCATTGCGCAGTACACAGGGAATCCGTGGGTGTACGTCGGGCTTGCGGTCGCTTCTGGAATCTTGGGCGTCATCGGCTGGACTCAGCGGACCCGGGGGATAGCTGTACCGAGCGTCGGGGGAGGATGAGCGCGTGAGTAATCAGCCTTTCTTGCCCGGTGGCGGTATCGATCTATCCGCTCTTGCCGCTCAGCGCGAAGCAGCCGAACGCGCCGCTGCCAGCCGCGAG
>CAIYMF010000137.1 GCA_903927265.1 uncultured bacterium
CCAGCTCGACATGAGTGAGTACTCCGAGAAGCACACGGTGTCGCGTCTGTTCGGCTCACCTCCCGGCTACGTCGGGTACGAAGAGGGTGGCCAGCTCACCGAGAAGGTGAGGCGCAAGCCGTTCTCGGTCGTGCTGTTCGACGAGGTCGAGAAGGCGCACCCCGACATCTTCAACTCGCTGCTGCAGATTCTTGAAGATGGTCGACTCACCGACGCTCAAGGTCGGGTGGTCGACTTCAAGAACACCGTCATCATCATGACGACCAACCTTGGTACCCGTGATATCTCCAAGGGGCTCAACATGGGCTTCTCGGCGGGCGACCAAACCAAGTCGGCCTACGAGAAGATGAAGACCAAGGTCAATGACGAGCTCAAGCAGCATTTCCGGCCTGAGTTCCTCAACCGCATCGACGACATCGTGGTGTTCCACCAGCTCACCGAGGCTGAGATCGTCACCATCGTTGATTTGATGATTGCCAAGGTCGACGAGCGGATGAAGGACAAGGACATGGGCCTTGAACTCACCACCGAAGCCAAGGCGCTGCTCGCTGAGCGTGGCTACGACCCGGTGCTTGGTGCACGGCCACTGCGTCGCACGATTCAGCGCGAGATCGAAGATGCACTGAGCGAGAAGATTCTCTTCGGTGATCTCAAGCCGGCCGAGATCGTGGTCGTCGACGTTGAGGGTGAAGGTGCCGAGCGGGTATTCACCTTCAAGGGCGAGCCCAAGGCCGTGCTTCCGGATATCCCCCCGATTGAGGTCGTGGGCGGCGGCGAAGAGGCCATCACAGGCGGCGAGGGCTAAAACTCACGCATCACTGAACGGGCCGTATCTCCCCTTGCAGGGGGGGTGCGGCCCGTAGCCTGTTGGCAGTACGTAGAGGGGGTGATTGCTGATGCGACGCATTGCAGCAGTGGTCGGCGTTTTGATGCTGTGCGCGGTCGTTCTTGGCGCGCTCTACGTCGCGTGGCCCTACTTCGTCGCCCCCCGCGGGCCCGCCCAGTTGGGGTGCGCCGACCCCCGGCCTCCGTTCGCGACGTTCTATGAGATGACCACCGGGCCCGAGCCGAGCCCGGGGACGGTGACGGTCGGCTCAGCCGTGGTGCCGGCGCGTTCGATGTATATCTCCGGTGGCGCACCGGGAGAAGGAACGCTCTGCGTGTCCGGGCAACCAGATGGTGGGCCACCCATCGCCGCGAGTATCGGGCCGCGTGCTGGCGCGATCGGCTACGCGGGCGTCGTCTACGGGAATCTCGTGTACTTCGCCGTGCGGCCAGGGGTGAGCCGGGTCGAGATTCGCGGGGTTGGCGGAGCGATCAACGTCTCGCTCGACGGCACGCGCGAACTTGCCCTGCAGCCTGTGGCGGACGGCTGGCACGTCGCTGACTCCGGCTTCGGAACCGACGCCGCCGCGATTTCGCTTCAGGCCTTCGGCCCATGGGGGTTCCCGCTCGAGACCGTGGTGCTGCCGCTAGGCCCGGCCCCGACCCCGAGCGGCGGCTGAGCCCCGCGCTGCCGCTGGCGCCCTCGCCGAGGTTCTCGGTCATCTTTGGTCACAAGGTGACCGTCTGGGGATTCTCTGGTCAAAAGATGCCCCGGGGCCGGACATGTCGAGCGGCGGTGCTTACGAACTCGGGAGGGCGTACTCGTCGTCACCGACGATGGCGACGAGTGCGTCATCAAGCAACGAGTCCAGGCACCGTTCGCGTTGAGCCGCGTCGTCCCATGCCTCACGCAAGAGTGCGCCGGGCACCGCACCACTGCTCTCGCGCAACACCGACATCAGTCGACCGCGGCATTGCCGGTCGGTTCCGTGCCAGGCTTGTCGCCGCGGTGCGACCGTGCTTGCGGGGTAGTCGGCCGCACGCCACGAACAATCGGTTCGAACCGGGCACGCGCTACACACAGGCTTGGTTGCGGTGCATACCAGC
>CAIYMF010000138.1 GCA_903927265.1 uncultured bacterium
GGCGGTCTTGATTGGCGTCGTCACCGATAGGTCCAAGGCTCCGCCTTCGAGCTTGTTAACCCGAACTTTCGTCCCAGCGGCGTCGCTCGTGACCTCAGGCTTTTGGTTGAAGAACGCACCGAGGGCGCTTATCCTCACGGTCTGGCCGGCCACAGCCGTGCCGACGATTTGTGAGACCACAACTTTGGCTTCCTTCAAACCGTTCGCCAACAAGTAGGTCCCCACAAATGACGGATCGACCCATTTGAGATACGCCGGCGTAGTCGCTTCAGTCAGAGTTCCACCAGCCGCGTAAGTATAGGCGAAGGTCGGTTTGATAGCACCCTCGTCAACTGCGCCGTCTACGGCGAAGTAATTGCTCGACTGAAGTTGTTGCCACGCCATTAGCTCCTGAGCGTATGTCAAACCTCCGTCGAGCTTATTATCGTTGGCAACCTTGATGAAACCCGGGCCATTTGTCGACGCCCATCGATTCGCCGTAATGTACGCATTAACGACACTCTGAACGAGCGCCCGGTTGTATTTAACAAATTTGCCGTTCGCGGTTAAACCTTGCTGCAGGTACTGCCCCATCATCGCACCTGCGTTAAAGAGGATCTTGACCTTGCCAGTCTCCACCGCCGAAACCGTAGAAGCCGCATGGGCGGAAGCAAGATCAATCCGGCCCGCCAAGATTGCGGTAACTCGCGCGCTAGTTCCTCCAACGGTGACGGTTTTGATGGTAGTGGGATCAACACCAAGTTTCTTGAACGCTGCAAGGGCGATCATGGTACCGGCCGTCCCTGGACCCGCCGAACCCATCGTGGCTCCCGCAACATTGGCCATTGTAATGTTAGGTAGCGCAAGGACGACGTAGTCCGTCGTCTGAGCAATCGTTGCAATGTACTTGACATCGGCGCCGGCGTTGGCAACTGCAATCGCCGATTCCATCGGGTCGCCGAGGTAGATGTCTGAACTCCCCGCGACAACGGATTGGAGCGCAGATGCCGGACTACCCAAGTCTGACAATTTGACTGTTATCCCTTGACTCTTTAGCAGGTCGTTGGCGTAGAAGATCAAGGCGTCGGCGAAGGCAGTGCCGCCTCCGACCGTGATTCGCACCGTCGACTTGGACGCTGTTGCGGCAGGGATGCCCACACCGGAAGTGACCAAACCCACCGTGATTGCAAAACCAGTTAGCTGACGGGCTCGGGTGTTGAATCGGGTGACTTTACGTTCCCGTACTACCGTGCCCCTCGCCTTGTTCATGCTGGCAACGGGTAATCCACCGCTCCAATGAAGTACTCTCATGAAACCCCCCCCAAACCGTTATTTATCAGCCACGCTGATTGATATTGGAGTTTGACATTAAACATTGCCAAAGTCAAGGAAGTATTGAATATTTATTTCATTCAGGAGTGATCGCCCCTTGGGGTCCGCTCCACCGCGTGAAAAGCGAGTGTTCGGTCAATCCGATCACGTCGAGAATCTTGCCCACGGTGTGATCAACCAGGTCGTCAATACTCATAGGCAAGGTATAAAAACCCGGCACAGGCGGGAGAATCACCGCTCCCGCCATGGTGACATCGGTCATTAGTCGAAGGTGTCCAAGGTGAAGGGGAGTTTCTCGAACCACGAGTACAAGGTTCCTCCTTTCCTTCAGGTGAACATCGGCTGCGCGAACCAGCAAATTATCGTTGGCCGAATTAGCAATCGCGGAAAGGGTCCGAATGCTGCAGGGAGCTACCACCATAGACGACGTTAGAAACGTCCCACTGGCGATTGCGGCCGCAAGATTGCCTTCTTCGTGAACCACGTGTGCGAGAGCAGCAATGTCGCCGGGCTCTCGTTTGGTCTCATAAGAAATCGTCGCTTCCGCCCCTTTTGACATCACCAGGTGAATCTCGACTCCCTCCATCGTGGCCAAAACCTCGATCAGACGAATGCCGTAGATGGCACCAGAGGCGCCGGAAAGACCCACGACGACTCGATGCGGAATTGGAGACACTGACATGATTGGCATGAATATCCCTTTCGCTTTCTGACCATCGCGGTAATGTCGACGGTGTCCTCGTGTCCTCAACATCCTCCGACTACCACTTTCGGGAACGCAACTTCCGAGTCACAACTTCTATCGAACTCTCCACGGGGGATGCCATCTTGTCACATCACCTTGACGAGGGCAATGCAATCTCACCCTCACCGCGCGCGATGGATTTTCCTTCGCGCCGCGCACTCGAATGGTGCGACCCGAGAAGCTCTAGCCTGCTAACGCGACTTCGGGTCAGTGAGCGCGCAAATCCTTGAGCAA
>CAIYMF010000139.1 GCA_903927265.1 uncultured bacterium
GCGTAGGCTTCTGTGGCGCGCAAGATGGCTCGTCGGCGCACTCCTTGGAAGTCGGCAATTGCCGACACGATGAAAGCTGAGACCTCGGGCCGCATTGCTGCCTCATAGAGTTCGGTAAAGCCGGCGATCAGATCGTCGACATGGTGCCTCAGCGGGTTAGGCGAACGACCATCCACCGGCAGGCTATGTGGTTGGGCGCCTGTGGCAGCGCGAGTAGCCCACACCACGGCGTCAGTGTTCACGTAACGCCACCCGGGAACAGGTGCCCGCTCTGGCGGGCGCGAATCGATGCCTAAGCCACTGATATCGCTAGGCGAATTGGCGGCGCTGAGAATCCATGTCGGTAGCATCCCGACTCGAAGTACCGAGGCCTCAAGTGGATCGGGGTCGGTGATGACTTCCGCTGAACCGATCGACACGTTCTTGCCTTCGAACAGCGTCTCGGCGTCGATGAGGTGCAGGGTAGGCCCGTGCGCGATGAGGTTCTCGTAGTGACAATCGTTTGCGCCCAGCAAATAGAGGATCGCGAGTAGTCGACCGGCGCATCGGTAGAAGTCGGAGTACTGGTCGGGGGTGCAGGGCAGGTGGGTCACGCGCGAGACGTATCCGTAGTCGTCGCCCAGCACTGTACGTACAGCGGGCTCGTTGCCCCTGACGCTCTGACTGGCAACGTTGGAGACGAACTGATGAAACTTCTGTTCGATCGTAATGTCCTTGGGCTTGTACACCACCTCACGTTGAGTGGCACCTACTCCGAAGACAACAATCGCCACACTTCGACCGCCGCGATGCGGATCGCTAAGGCCCCACTGCACCTGCTCAAGCACTGACGCCTCGGCAATGCCGAGTTCGGTGCAGAGACGTGGTCGATCGCGATCGACACGCTCAAGGAGTTCGGTGGCCGCGGCACGCCATTGACTACACGCCACCGCGATGATGCGACCCATCACCGGAAACTCGCCGAGAAGCCGATCAAGTCCATCACCGAGGTTCTCGCGACAGTACGCGGCGTAGGCGACCTGCGAGGTCGAGTCGAACGTGTCCGGCGCGCCAAGACGCAACATCAGTGACTGTCCCGCCGTTCGGTTACGGGTGAAGTCTTCAGTCACGGCTCGATCGATCAACAAGGAGAGTCGCACCACAAGTGCTCGCCGCAGATCATCACGTGCCGCCGCGGTGACGAGTGTCAGACATGCCGCATCGATGCGCGTCTCCAGTGACGCCCACGCCCACGCGGCAATCGGCCAGAGCAGATGTGCGAACGGAATGGGTTCGGCGCTTACTCCGAGTGGGATCGACTCGTCTATCTCGGCCAGCCAGTCGGCGTTCGATTCGTTACCCTCAGCAGCGGTGCGGCAGGTGGCGCGCAGCTCAACGAGGTCGGGCCACCAGTCGGGTGCGGATGTGTCGGGTTGGGCCGCAATCAGAGCCGCGGCGTCGGTGATGGTAAGGCCGCTCCATGCCAGCCGCTTGTCGAAGGTGCCGAGCGCATCGGGGTCGATCTGCTTTCGCCACGCTGCGAGGTCTGCCTCATCGCCGGCAGTTGGTGGAGTGTGGTTGATGTGCGGTGTGTGCGCGAGTCGGTCGTCCCATCGCCACCCATGAGCGCGTACAGCATCGTCGGTCGAAGAAACCTGCGGCACTTCGGACCTGGGCACACGCCCAAGGCTAGCGTCGAGCATTGGGGCCGGCACCGTGCTGGCACGGTGGCGAGGGCCACCGGAAGCCAACGACCGGTTCAAGGTCCTCTTGTGGTGTTATGGTCGCGATTAGTGGAGTCTCTCGGCATGGGTGCCGTGCGAGCGGGATGACCCCACCACCAGCGAGGAGCCCGCATGGACGTCGAAGCCATTCTCGACACGCTCAAGGCCTACGTTTACAGCAAAGACCTTGACGGTAACTACACGTACGCCAACCGGTCAGTGCAGAAACTCTTTGGTACCGACCTCGCCGGCATCGTGGGCAAGGATGACAGTGAGTTCTTCGACCTCGAACGCTCCAACGAACTCCGCGCTAACGACCATGAAGTCCTGACCACGGGCAATACCGTCACCCGCGAGGAACGCAACATCATCGAGGAAACCGGTGAAGAGCGCGTGTACTGGACGGTGAAGAGCGCGGTGCGCGACGAGGTCGGTACCGTCGTTGGAATGTGCGGTGTTTCCATTGACATCACGCCGTAGCAGACGAATCGACATCTTGATCACCGTCGAGAGGTAAACGTGGACACTGGCGTCATTGTGGCCACGGTTGTTCCGTTGGTGGCGCTTGCGGCCGTGCTCACCCTTGGGCGAAATGGTCGTCGGCTGTGGCCACTGGCGCTACTCGCTTTGCTGTGGGGATTCCTCGACACCTACCTCGTCATCTACATCAACGATTGGTGGGCCGCTGCCTTCGGGTTGACTTCGCTCATTGTGTTAGGCGCACCTATCGCCGAGGAGATCACTAAGGCGCTGGCGCTTCCTTTCATTAGTGCGTCACACCGTGCTACGTGGTTTGTCGATGGGGCAGTTCTCGGTGCCGCGGCGGGCACTGGCTTCGCCATTCGCGAGAACTGGGTGTATCTCGAGCGAGTCGGCGCCGACGCGGGCCTAGGTCTTGCTCTTGCGCGAGTAACGTCAACGAACCTCATGCATGCAGGGTGCACCGCCATCGTCGGTGCCGCAATCGTGTTGGCTTACAGCCGCGGCTCGATGGCCCGCGTGGCGATTCCACTGGCCGGGCTTGTCATCGCCATCACCTTGCACTCAACGTTCAACCGCCTCACCGAGACCGAGGGCATGTCGCCCCTGCTCATTACCGCCACCGGAATCGCAGTTTTCGGTGGCGCTGTGGCCATCGTCGGTCTGGGCTTTCCGATCTCTGCGCGTTGGGTGCGCGAGGATCTCTCGCGTCAGGGTGCGACGGCGAGCGAGCAAGCAGCGCTTACGGGAAGCAGCGTCCCAGAAATCCTCGATGCATTCGAGGTGCGCTACGGCGCGGCCGCGGCCCAGAGCGCTGAGCAACTGGTGGGTGTGCAACGGCGACTTGCCATCGCGCACAGAGCCGGTCGGGCTTCGGCTGCAGAGGTTGATGGGCTCGAAGAAGAGGCCGCATCCCTTCGGCGGGATATCGGAATGTTCGCCATGATGTGGCTGCGCTCGCACCTCCCTGTTGATGGTGCTGACCCCAGTATCTGGGGGGCACTTGATGAGTCCATCGACGTCGACGAGCAGTCAGAGGTGTCTGCTCCTACCGGGCTGTGGGCCCGCCTCAATGACGTGGCACCCGCCAATGACGAGGTCGTGGCAGATTTTGAACCTCCGGCCGACTAGGGTTGCGTGACCAGCAGGAAGGAGCGCCACGATGCTCTGTGCACAGTGTGACGAGAGCGCGCGGGGCGTCTGCCGATTCTGCGGCCGGGGTGTGTGCGCCACGCATCATGCGGCGATGCC
This sequence comes from uncultured bacterium, assembly GCA_903927265.1. Classification (GTDB taxonomy): domain Bacteria; phylum Actinomycetota; class Actinomycetes; order S36-B12; family CAIYMF01; genus CAIYMF01. Next base: position 3,435 of record CAIYMF010000139.1, read on the forward strand.
GTTCATCATTACTGTTTTCGGTAACGACCCTCCGCGTTCGATCGTGGTGGGAGGCACGCTGTGGTGCCAGGTGTGTCGCCCACAGCCCGAGCCCATTGCAATGCCGGAGTTGACATGAGTACCGAGGGAATGTTTGAGCGCGTCGAAGGTGAACTAGAGGAACGTGAGGCCGACGCGACACCGCTCACGATGTCCGACATCTTGCACTTGCCCGATACTCAGTTGGCACTGATGCGGCACATCATGAGGTCGCAAGAGCCACTCACGGTGGCTCAAGCCTCTGAAGGACTCGGCTGGACTCAAGTGGAGGGTGAGCGAGTGGTGGGTGAACTACGCCTGACCGGATTACTCGCCGTCGAAGATGAGCGGCTCAAAGTGCAGCCGCTGCACAGCAACACGCGAATCAAGCCGGGTGGCTTGTGGGGAACACTTAACGATCTGTAGTTCAGACGGGCACGAGTCACTACCGTGGAAGCACGGTGGTAGATCGTGGCCTCGTGCATCACTCTGGGCCAGACGCGTTCACCGATCAAAGTGAGAATCCACGTGCCTGAAGAGCAGACGACCGATCCCTACGCAGATATTCGCCATCGACACGTCTGGGGAACGTTCTTCTTCGCTATCGGAAGCTCGATGGTGAGCATCGTCACCGCTTACATCGTTTACCAGCAGTCAGGGTCGGTCGCGGTAAGCGGGCTCATCGTGGTGTGTTCGTCACTGCCGGCAATTCTGCTACCCGCGCCCGCGACTGCGATTGCTCGTCGGTGGGGAGGTCCCAAGGACTACATCTTTTCGCGTATCGCTATTGGAATAGTGGGATTCTTCCCGGTGGCGCTATCGATATCCGGCAACTTAACGACCGCAAGCCTGTTGATGTGGTTTCTCGCGACAGGGGTTCTCTACGCGCTTTCTAGCCCGGCGACGGGACTAGTTCGCGCCATGATTGCAGCGCCCGGGCAGGTGCCCGAATTCAACGGTGCCCTCGCGAAGGCATCGGCCTCGGGAACAATCATCGGGTTGCTCGCGGGTGGCGCCATCTTCGCTGCCATCGGGTCAACGTGGGTATTCGTCATCGGCGCGCTGGTGTCAATCGTCGAAGCGCTCTCAGTGTTCGGGCTGCTTGGGCGTGCGCCGCACGCAGTTGGCCCGCGCGAGCGCTTCCGTGAGGCGATTGCCATTCGGCGCGGCAACCGCAGCGTTCGTGTGATCTGCATGTTCAGTGCGTGGTGCTTCGTTATCGGTGGGTACAGCGTGACGTTGCCTGCCATCGCATCGCTTATCGGCACCAACCCCCTCATTCTCTCGGTACTGCAGACCGCCGCCGTCGTTGGTGGGTTGATCGTTGGCTGGGCGATTCATTCAGCGCACGGCTCGATCCCATGGGGTCGAGTACACCGGCTGTTGTACATGGTCGTCGCGGCTGGAATTGGTGTGCTCGCCTGGGCGGCCAACCACGCGGCCACCACCGCCGACGATTCGGTGTCGGGTGAGCAATTCAACCCCTACCTGCTCTTGCTCATCGCATCGGTCGCGATCATTCCGGTGGGCTTCGCACTCACTATGGATGGCACGATTCTCGGCTCGCTCATGCAGGTCGTCTCGCAGAAGGGTTCCGGCAGTGCATTGCTATCTGGCTACGCGATGATCCCCGCGCTCTTTGTGCCCATCGGTCAGGAGTTGATTGGTTTCGCCTCAGACACCTGGTCGGTCAGTGCGGCTCTCGCGGGTGTGGCAGCAATCGCAATGTTAGGTGTGTTGATTGGGCCGCACGTGCAGTTGCAGGAAGACCTCAGTCGATTGAGTGAAGCCGAAGAGCCGCCGGCCGCTCCGCCTGCGCTGCCACATGCAGGTGGAAGCACGAACGAAGGTCGCCCACAGCTCGTCGACTAGGACGAGTGGTCAGTGTGGTGGTGCACAAGCTTCCATCCACCCGGTTCACGACGAAACACGTTGGTGGCACGGTGCGTGATGTTCACCAGTTGGCCGTTGATGACGTGATCAATTCCGTGTTCGGTGCACGTGGTGTAGCCCAGGTCAGGGCCCTCGACCATGTGCACGTCGGTCACCTCGATGCGACCATCAAGATTCATCGCGGCAGAACGCGCGAACTCGTCGGCCACGGCGTCTCGACCCTTGATGAAGCCGCCGAACGGTCCGGCGTACGTCACGTCATCGCTCGTCGACCATGCTGCCTGAACGGGCGCGGGGTCTCCGGTGAGCATCACATTCAGTGCTGCGTACAAGTTGTCGTGCGCTGATGCGAGTGTGTCGTCGGTCATGGTGACGTCCCTCGGTTGAAGTGGGTGGCGCTCAGGAAGTTTGGTAGAGGGAGAGTTCAGCGAGGTGTTCGTCCGGGGCAGTGGTGAAACCGCCCTCGACTCCGTTCAACGCGGGCATGAGTCGCTCGACCACGAACGTTTCGAATGCGGTGCGCGATTCCCAGATTGCACTGATGACCCAGCCGCCGTCGCACGGTCCGGCAGCGCTCGAGAGCTGGCCCGCAGGAAGGGCGCCATCGGGGTGCACTGCATTGAGAACAACCGCGTACTGCTCGGCCGTGCCCCCTGGATAGAAGTGGGTCATGAGGAACGGCATGTCAGGCTCCCTGCGTCGTGGGTGTGGTTCTTTGTATCAGAGAGCGAGCGCGAGCTGGTCCTTCATCTGTGCTGCGATCCTCTGCGAAGAACATCGGCCACCTCGTCGACGGTCGACATCGCGCCCGTCGCTACCGACAAGACCAACTCGTAGGCCTCGTCGTTGGTGAGAGTCAAATGCCATCCGTTCACTCCGAGCATGGCAATTGCTCCCGCAAGTGTCAGTCGATTGTTGCCGTCGATGAGTGCGTGATTGAGGCAGATCGAAAGAAGCAGGGCTGCCGTTTTGGCGTGCAAGTCGGGATAGGCGTCGGCTCCGAACGCCCTCGCACGCGGGCGGGCGGCCGCGGCCTCGAGCAGCCCGGCATCGCGCAGTTCGACTGGCGCGCCGATTGCGCGTTCGGCGACGTACAGCAGTTCTTCTAGGGTGAAATAGATCATTGCCCGAGGCGCTCGAGGGCTTCGGCGTAGCGAGGCAACTCGTCGTTGAGTACGGAATCGAGGAGTTCGCGACGACTCGCGCGCTCGACGTACTCGCGCACAGCCTGAGTGATGATCTCGGCCTGGGAACGGCCCTCCTGCTCAGCCTGCCGAGTAAGGGCGGCGGAATCTTGGTCGGAGAGTCTGAGAGTCATGGCCATGTGTCCAGTATGCCACGGTGATACCGTGTCTGATACCACGCGAGAGGATTCCGGGATGAGATTCCTGATTGCCGTCATTCACGACACGAGCGAGACCGCATCCTCAGATGAGATGGCGGCTATTGATGTGTTCAACGACTCGCTGATCGCCAACGGTCACTGGGAATTCGCCTGCGGCATCGATGGGCCCAGCACTGCCACCGTCATTGACAACCGAAACGGGGCAGGGCTGGTGAGTGCCGGACCACTCGTTGAATGGCCCGAGTACATGAGTGGCTTGTGGATTATCGAGGCCGCTGACCTTGAGCAGGCACAGCAGCTGGCCACGGAAGGTTCTAAGGCGTGCAACCGCAAAGTTGAGTTGCGACCGTTGTTGGGTTAGGCGTGTGTCCTGACGATAGGGGAGCGCCCTTGCTCTGCTGCGAGGTGCGCTTCTCGTCGGGTGCGGGCTCAGTCGCGAGATCGGGCCACGTGAACCAACCCCAACGTTTCCCTGATCACGGGGGTGGTGTGTGGGGTGCGCGTCGAGAACGTTGAGGATCCGCTGATGCGCAATATTCGCTACCTCGACAAGGTGGTCGACGAATTGGCGAAGGGTTGGTCGGTCGAGAAGATCGAACGATAGATTGCGGCCATGACCTTCACTCCTGGCCCACATGCGTTCTTCGAACTCGGCCTGTTTACTGGCATTCCGCAACATGAGAACTTCTGCCAAATCGACGAGCTCATCTCGAGTCGCGCCATGGCGCCGTCGTCGACGCCTCGCCCCTGGTCGGGTGGTAACGACGCGCCCTTGTTGACGAGTTTCGAGTTCAACGGTGCGCAGAGCGACACCGCGAAGTTCCTTGCCGTAACCGATACTGCGGCAGTGCTGGTGCTCAAGGACGGCGTCATGCGGCACGAGTCGTACTACCTCACAGGAGGTCCGGACGTTCGCTGGATCTCAATGTCGGTGGCGAAGAGTTTCACGTCAGCGCTGGTGGGGATTGCGGTTCAGGAAGGACTCATCGGCAGCATCGAGGAACCCATCAGCGACTACGTGCGAGTTGAAGCGGGGTCGGCGTACGACGGGGTTTCCATCCGCAGTGTCCTGCAGATGTCATCGGGCGCGAGGTGGCATGAGGACTACAGCGATCCTGAGTCCGACATCGTTCGTTTGGGTGCGGCAGGGGCAGGAGAGAATGGCGGTCTCGACGACTTCGTCGCCACGATGTCGTGCGATGTTCCACCCGACACGCTCTGCCGTTACAACTCCGCTGATACTCAGGCGTTGACTGCGCTATTGCGCAGCGCTACCGGCGAGAACCTCGCGAACTTTATGCAGTCGCGACTAGTGGAACCTTTGGGCTTCACCAATCCCGGTGCGTGGCTCGTTGACCCGCAGGGTGTTGAACTCGGCTTCGGCGGTTTGGCGCTGACTGCACGCGACTACGCACGCATCGGTGAGTTGTACCGCAATGGTGGTCGCGTCGATGACCAGCAGGTGGTGGCGCAAGAGTGGGTCACCGCATCAGTCACTGCGTCGGCTCCTCATCTGCAGTCAGGCAAGGTGGTCGTCGGTGGGCATGTGGGGTACGAGGGATATGGCTACCAGTGGTGGCTGCCGCCGGGTGACCGAGGCGAGTTCGAGGCTGTTGGTGTGTACAACCAGTTCGTCTACGTCGATCCGACGGCAGGCGTCACCATCGTCAAGCTCTCGTCGAACCGCACGTATGGCCTGACCGAGGACGAACCGGAAAACCGTGAGGAAGAAACGACGGAATTTCTGCGCGCGGTAGCACGCCAGTTCGAGTAGCGTGGCGCGCTTGCCACGTAATTCGAAGTTTCGGCCACATTGCCGATAGGCAGGTCTTACCGTGTCGCCATGACCAACATCTATGCCGAGCCCATTGCGGGTCAACTCGAGACTGTCACTGCCTCCGACGGCGCGAGCATCAACACGCTGTCTGTCGGCGAGGGATCGCCTGTAGTTCTGGCCCACGGGTACGCCTTTGACATGCGCTGCTGGAATATCGTCGCAGCCGGACTAGTCGAGCGCGGCCACCGCGTCATCGCCTTCGACCAGCGCGGCCACGGCAAGACCACGATCGGCAGCAAGGGCCTGAACTCCGAGCAGATGGCCAGCGACTACGCCGCGGTGCTTGAGCACTACGACTTGCACGACGCGGTTCTCGTGGGTCACTCGATGGGAACCTTCCTGGGCATCCGCTTCTTGGTCGACTACCCCGAGGTAGTGCGCGACCGAATCAAGGCAGTGGTCCTCATCTCGGCTTTCGCCGGCGACGTCAACCGCGGCAACCCGCAGAACCGGTTGCAGATTCCTCTCATTCAGGCCGGCATCATTTCCAAGATCGTGAACAACGACAAACTCGGAACCGCATTCGCCAAATCGCTCATGGGCGACGACAAGAACCTCGACATCATCGCGGCGTTCCGCGCGGGCTTCGGTGAGCAGAACCTTGGCCCGACAGTGCCGGTGCTCAAGGCGATGGTGCAGGAAAACCGTTACCCGAGACTCGGTGAGATCGACCTGCCGTGCACGATTCTCGTGGGCGACAAGGACAAGACCACGCCCACCTTCCACTCTGACGATCTGAACAAGGGCATCGCTGGTTCTAAGTTGATGCGGGTACCCGGCATGGGTCACCTGTTGATTTGGGAAGACACGCAGGTCGTCATCGACGAGATCTGCGCACTCGCCGACTGAGGCAAGTCCCACTTCATCGAGACCCCACTCCAGTGCTGTTTCGCGGTACTTGAAGTAGCGCTGGAGCGGGGTCTCGACGTGCTGTACACCTGTCAGTGCTGCGAGTCGACGCGCCGCATTGCTTCGACAACACGATCGTGCGGAAGCGCCGGACTGCGGTGATCGTCGCGACCCACCATGTCGGCGTTCACCACGAGTGCGTTGACCACCGCTTCTTCAACTGCGTGAACCACCGCCGCGAGGAAGGGGTCTATGCGCCCCCACGGAATGAACCTGAGGTTTTCATAGTCGTCGTCGGTCGGATCGGCGCTCTGATAGGCGCTCGGGTGAAGGCCTTCATTTCCGGTCGACACTGCGAGAAACAGATCTCCAGAGAAGTGCCCGCCGGTGGTGCCGGTGCGAGCAAGGCCAAGTGGCACGCGGCGGGCCATGGCGGCGCATTGCCCTGGAAGTAGTGGTGCATCGGTGGCGATGATGACAATCACTGAACCTGCGCCAGGAGGCAACGCGCGTGCGAGGTCGCGCTCGAACCAGTCAGTGGTACTGATGGGATTGTTATCGCTCAGTTCAGCACCGAGGGGAACTCCCGCGATGCGCAGTTCCTCTCGATCGCCAAAGTTCGCTTGCACGAGTGCGGCCACGGTGTAAGTGGAAGTTCCGTAGCGCACGATTCGAGAGGCCGTTCCCGATCCGCCCTTGAAGGAGTAGCAGTTCATTCCCGTACCGCCTCCTACAGAGCCCTCCTGCAGTGCACCGGTGGTGGCCGACTCAATCGCCTGCGACACGTGCTCACTCGTGACGTGATCGCCGTTGATGTCATTGAGATAGCCATCCCATGTTTCGGCCACCACGGGCAAGAGCCAGGTCGCCGCGAGGTCGCGTCGGTGTTCCGCAATCCACTGCACAATGCCGCGGTGAACGGCGCCGACGGAGTGGGTGTTGGTGATGGCAATCGGAAGATCAACCATGCCCACTTCATCAATCCAGGCGCTGCCAGTCATTTCGCCGTTGCCGTTCAGCGAGTAGCGAGCTGCGGTACACGGTCGGCCGATTCCTTCGATTCCTCGCGGTAGAACGACGGTGACACCCGTTCGAACGGGGCCTTCGCCGACGACGAGTTCACCATCACCACTGATCAACGTGACGTGGCCGACGGTGAGGTGAGGAACGTCGGTGATGGAATTCAGCGGTCCGGGTACACCGTCAAATGGGATTCCAAGCGCTCGCGCTCGGGGACGACCATCGGGGGAGTAGTTCGCGTCGGACGTGTGGTTTCGAGGAGTTGTCACATCGGAAGCGTACGCCCGTGACGGTTGTCGATGAGGGGATCGCGAGCGAGGCCACTCGAGACCCCACTCCAGTGTTGTTTCGGGAGGTCTGAAGTAGCACTGGAACGGGGTCTCGACGGCCGGCGCGCGACTGCGCTCGTGCCGTTTTCATCCAGACCCGTATATATGGGTAATGGGATACGGTGAGCCCATGAAGAAGACCACGATCGAACTTCCCGACGAGCTCGCCGATGAGGCGCGCCGATGTGCCGCGCAGTGGGGCACGACCATGCGCAGCCTCATTGAGGAAGGCTTGCGGCGAGAGATCGAACGCCGGTCTGCAACTCAAACGTGGACTCCCCAAGCCGACCTGGTGTTCACCGGCGAGGGGCTGACCGAAGTTGCAGCAGCGATGTCATGGGCCGAGATTCGCGAGATGGCGAACGAGCGGTGATCGCGCTCGACACCAACATCCTCGTGTATGCGCATCGAGGCGAGATGCCCCAGCACGACGTTGCCCTGCGGGTAGTGACGGAAGCACTTGCGGGCAGCGAACCGGTCGGCCTCTGCTGGTCTGTGCTGCACGAGTTTCTTGCGATCGTGACCAGTCCGAAGATCTTCAGGCCGCCGACGCCTATGACGATGGCCCTTGATCAGGTTGACCATTGGGCCGCCAGCCCACGGGCGACGCTGTTGCACGAATCGGGCCGACACTTATCGACTCTGCGCGAGTTGATGGCGAGCGGCCGGGTGCTGGGGGGAGTCACGCACGATGCGCGCATCGCGGCGATGTGTCTCGACCACGGTGTGAGTGAACTGCTCACCTCCGATCGGGATTTCACTCGATTCCCGACGCTACGAGTGCGCAACCCGCTCGTGTAGGTGGTAGCCGATTCCGCACTTGATTCGTTACTCCACTGGAGTAGTTCGACACGCGCAGCGAGTGCGCAGTTACTGCAAGTGAGTCCCTAACGAGTGATCTTCATTTAGACGGGTTCTTCGGTCGCCCAAAAGGGGGACTTAGGTCCCGAATCGTGATCAACTGCATAAACAGAATCGCGACTCAGCATCTGTTAGTGGGGGCCTCAGTGAAGCAAGTGGTCGGACATCCCCTCGCCAGAGTGCTGGCGACTGTGCTGGCGTGCGCGCTGATGGCCGTGGGCATTGGAGTGGTCGCCGCGGCCCCGGCGTCGGCCGGCATCGGGGCGGGTACTCCAGTTGCGGGCACCCCCACCGTGGGCGCTCCCGTGAATGCCACCGGCGTGGTTACCGGATCGGCATCGTTCACTGATCCGGCAGGGCGCACCCTGTCGTACAGCGTGCCGGCCACGTCGACCGATGGCGGTACCGTGTCGATCGACTCGGGCACCGGTGAGTTCACGTACACGCCCACGCAGGTTCAGCGTCAGGCCGCGTCGGATTCAACAACCGACACGTTCATCATCACCGCCTCCAACGGGGTGAATACTGCGCCGCAGGTGGTGACGGTCACGGTGTCGCCAGGCACGCCGGTAGCTGGAACTCCCACCGTGGGCGATCCTGCGAGTTCCACCGGTGTGGTCACCGGAACGGCGGCGTTCACTGATCCGGTAGGGCGCACGTTGTCGTACAGCGTGCCGGCTACGTCCACCGGTGGCGCCACAGTGTCGATGGTGTCGGGCACCGGTGAGTTCACGTACACGCCCACGCAGGCTCAGCGTCAGGCCGCGACCGGTTCGACCACCGACACGTTCACCATCACCGCCTCCAACGGGATCAACACCGCGCCGCAGGTAGTGACGGTGTCGGTGTCCCCGCCTCCGCCGGTGGCTGGTACGCCCACCGTGGGCAGTCCGGTGAATGCCACGGGCGTGGTTTCCGGGTCGGCCGTGTTCACCGATCCTGCGGGGCTCACGTTGTCGTACAGCGTGCCGGCCACTTCTACCGGTGGTGCCACAGTGTCGATCGACTCGGGCACCGGTGAGTTCACGTACACGCCCACGCAGGCTCAGCGTCAGGCTGCGACCGGTTCGAC
>CAIYMF010000140.1 GCA_903927265.1 uncultured bacterium
ATGGTTAAAGATGACAACCTCCTATGGTTTGAAGAGCCCTGCCAATGGCAAAATGATCGACGCGCAATGCGGGATGTTCGCTTTGCAGGTGGTGTCGCCGTGTGCGCGGGACAGAGTGAATTTTCTGCAGCTGGCTGTCGCGACTTAATGGAGATCGGCTCTATTGATTACTGCAATTTTGATTCTTCATGGTCGGGTGGACCAACTGAGTGGCGCAAAGTTGCGGCGATGGCAACGGTTTATGACGTCAAGATGGCACATCATGAAGAACCTCAAGTTTCCTCTCACCTTCTAGCATCCATTCCCCACGGAACATATATGGAGTATTTCCATCCAATGCGGGATCCCATTTGGCACAACATGATTGCTAATCGCCCGCAATTAAAATCGGGCCATGTTCAACTCAACAGCAACCCTGGTTTGGGTTGGGAATTAGACCGTGATTACATTGCCAAATATCGAATTTCGGAGCGCTCGAGCGGTAAAGAATAATTCTTAAGTAATTATTTCTTTATTGCGATCGGTTCTTCAAATCCTTTAGATGGTAACCAGCGAGACTCACTTCCGGCGGGTGAGTACATCCACCAAGAGAGATAAACCTCATCCCCGGTGACTTCTGTTCGATGTCTTGCCATTGAAGGAGTGTAAATAACAGATCCTGGCCCTACTTCAAATGGAACATCGTCAATATAAATTGTCCCCTTACCAGCCAAAACTGTTGCAATTTCTTCTGCCGGATGAAAATGTTCTTCAGTACTTAACCCTGCGGGAATCGCACTTAATCCAATTGCGACATCCTTGGCTGTTCCGTTATCGGGAGTGGCTAATACAACAACGATGCGTCCGTTTAGAAATCTTCCAGTTGGATGACTTCCGCGAGTGAGCGCTTCCAACATTTCTTTCTTCATATCATCAAGATTGAAAATAATTGGATCTGCTCCCGGAACTGGAATATTTACATTCATTACGCCACTCACTTCCTTGTCTAGATGTCCAATTAAAGTCTTCTCTCGACTTTTTTCAAAGACCGCGTCCAGATAGCGGAGAGATTCTCCTGATGGCCCATTTACTGAGCGAAAATCACTCTAAATGTGCTCTATGGGAAAGTTTTGATAGGGTACGAAACACGAAAAGAAGTTCTATTTTCGGCGCCCGTAGCTCAACGGATAGAGCATCTGACTACGGATCAGAAGGTTAGGGGTTCGAATCCCTTCGGGCGCACTTTCGAAAAGTATTGGTACGTAACGGTTATCGCGATTCCGAGAGATCCTGCTCCGGCCCTCCTCCCTTCTTCCGAACGTTACGTCTGGCAGTAGTCGCGACATTTCATGGCGCGGCATTGATGATGGTTTCGGTGGCCTACCCCAGGCTTTGCGGCCAAGGTGCCATAGGCGCCTGCGGACGAAACCCCGTGTAATCAAACAACTTCGTAAGGTACGTTCAAGTTCTAATTCGGTTCGTGGGGGGGGTAGTTGTGATTCGGAAACTGATCTTCGTCGGCGGCGCAGCCGTAATAGTGGCTCTAATCTCAGCCTGCAGTGCCGTGACGGTGTCGGCTCCAATCACTGTCACAGCAACGCCCGTGACTCAGGTGACAACGCAAACGGCGACCGCCGTGGTCACGGAGACGGTGATCCCCGCCCCGCCCTCGCCTCCGACACCAAAGCCCACAAAGGCTTCCGCTTCTCCAGACTCGACACCTCAGGCGCCTCAACCAACAGTGACAGTGACCCGTGACCCGGGGTTCGGACTCGTCCGCGGAGAGCTGTGCTCACAGCAAGATTTCTTCACCATCTCGGAAGGCTCCGACAACACACAAGCGGTCCGTCTGCTGCAGGCGGCCCTAGCGTCGCTGAACTACGACGTAGGACCGATCGACGGGGACTTCGGGGCTGTAACAACCTCTGCCGTCATGCGTTACCAGTCAAATCACGGCCTAGTGGTAGACGGTTTGGTTGGTGACCAGACCTGGACATCGTTGAGGTCTGGCCTCTGTGACTAGGCCGCGACTCAAGGCGGTCCGATCTGTGGTCTATTACCCTGACAACTACAGATCATGGGGGGCATGACTTTGGAACCGATCATCAAGCGACCGGAGTCCGCTGAACTACGCAGTGTCTGGCCGCACGAGGCCCATGACTTCACTCCCTGGCTTGCGGCGAATCTGGATTGGTTGGACATTCTGGGTCTGGGGCCGTTGACCCTCGTCGGTACGGAAGTTTCAGTCCCCGGAACGAGCCGTCACTTAGACGTCCTCGTCGAAGATCCGGCCGGTCGTCGGATCGCGATCGAGAACCAGTACCGACAGGCCGATCACGATCACCTCACGAGGGGTCTGGCATACGCTCTCGGGCTGGGGGCTCGTGCTCTCGTGGTGATCGCCGAAAACCACCTAGACGAATTCCTTGCGATCGCCGCCTACCTGAACAAGGCTCGCGAGCACCTCGGGGACGAAGGCATCGCTGTTTTCATGGTCACTCTCGAGGTGGAGCGCGTGCACGAATACGTGATCCCCCGACTGCAGGTGGTCGAGCGACCAAATGCTTGGCTGGAACAGCTCCACACTGAAGGGTCGTCCTCGGTCTGGGAGCCTCGCGAGGAGCGTTGGAGCGTTTCAGAATTCGTTCAATGGGCGCAGGACAACGATGTGGAAGCCGCTGAGAAAGTCCAATTGCTCCTAGACGAGTTCGAATCGCACGGGGGCTTCGTGCACGGCGGCCGTGCGGCCGCGCCGTCACTCACCATCCGGTTCACCGTGCCAGGAGTCGGGCGGAAGTGGCCGCTCTGCTTGTACTCGTTGCCCCAAAGAGGTTCCACTGTGGAGTTCCGCTTTGGCGACTTCCGAAGTACCCCTGAAGTAGCGGAGCGCCTCACGCAAGCGGTGTGCAGCATCCCCGACTTCGGGCTTGATTCCGAATCCATAAGGGACGCGGGGTATCGAAAAATGCCCAAATTCGCCATCAAGGCTCTGTCCGAGGAAGCGGTGCGGTCTCTCGCCGCGAACCTTGCTCGAGCGTTGCTCACCGACAACGAGTAGCAGAGAGACCGTGGTCGTCGCTCAAGTGGGAGCGCGACTGACGACTGACCACCCGGCGAGCCGTTACCGAACTTCTGTGACCCTTGCCCATACGACACCAAACCTTGGTACCTGACTGGCTTGGTTCAGCAGTTCAGCCCATCTTTAGTGAGGCATCGCCTCGGAAGTCGCCACTCCAAGACATGGTGCAGGTGGACTCTGGGAAGGTTCGGTTCTTCCTGCCCTTCGAAGACCACGGCCACGCTGCCATGGGACGCAGCATCCTACGAGGGGTACATGGCCGATTCGATCGCGTTCATCGAAGGCCGTGGCTACATGAACGATGTGGCTGTCGCTTGGCGTGCGCTTTGGGCGATACCAGAGCCCTATCCGAATGTCAGAGATCCCGTCTAGCGCATGACAATCAGCGGTGTGGCGGTTCACCGTGGGGTTGAGGTGCAGTTCAGGTATTCAGTAGTCGGAAATTCAGCAGGTATCGGAAGGGTTCGCCCTTGTTTGCGGCGATGCTGCCCACGATGTTCTGCCATACGCAGAACGCGAGGAGGGCTAGTGCGAACGGCAGAACCAGAAGTGCGCCGAATCCGCCCGTGGCGACGATGAAGAGCAACTCAATGAACAGCAAGGGGATACTCACGATCAAAACGCTCAACTGAAAATTGACCGACTCGGTTGCATGCTTGCGCACGAACGGGTCGCGCGTCCCTTCGCCGTTGCGGATGATTAGAGGCGGCACCCAGCACAGGAATGAGATGAGCAGTCCGATGCCAGTGGCACCCAAGAGGAGGGTGGCCCCGTACATGACCAGCGGACCTAGGTGGCACCACATCGCCTGTGACTTGGACTTGGACGCGTCGGTGTTCCCTGCAACTCCAGGCGCGATCGGCCGGTAGGAGGTGGCTGGGGGTGGTATCTGCCAGCCGCTTTGTGGTTCACCAGTGGGAGGAGGTGGTTGAGAGCCCCGCTGCGTGGGTGGCGGCCCGACCGGAGGGCCAGGTTGGTCGGAGAATGAGGTGGAGGACGTGTCCCTCCCACACGCAGGGCAAAATATCCCGCCCGCGGGCAGTTTCGTCAGGCACGAGCCGCAGATGGTCATGAAGATCCCCCGATTCCTTGAGCGCCCGAGGACTCGGGCCGCTCGGGCAATTCGTCGAACGACAGGAAACGCACCCAGGTGAGCAGTGTGATGGGGTGGGCCACAAGGTACTTCCGGCGCGGTGCGCCCATGAGGTGAATGACGAACCCGTCGGGTTCGAGTTCGGTTGCTTGGATGCTTTGGATCGCGATGGATTCGAAGCCGCCCGCGCCGGAAAACACGATGCGCTGGTCGGTGAGGTAGAGGGTGCCGGTGTCGGTGTGGCGCCACTGCATCGCGGACTCCTGAGCGGCCTGACTGTTGCGCCATGAGTTGTAGCCGATGCTGCCCGCCACAGAAGCGGCGAGCATCAAAGGTGAGCCGAATGCGATGAGCGCTAGTCCGTCACGCTTCTGAGGTGTGTAGCCGGTGTAGGTAGTGGAGTGGGCGCCCACCGTCTCGACGACCTTCTCGTCGGGCGCCACCCGGATCGAGTGCGGCATGCCGGGCGGTTCCCATCCGTCGCGCAGGCAATCCGCTAGTCGCAGGGCATGCTGATAGTCGCCCTCCGCCCCCCTCGTCAAGGAGGGCAGTGGCCCGGGGCCGAAACGTGGGTCCCCCTCAGTGTTTGCTGAAGTTGGCATTTTTGGAATGACGGCAACGGTAGACGAAGTGGGGATGCTGTTTGGTACCCCGGCGGACGTAGTTAACTCGTCCTGTCGGGTCCCGCAGAACGAGCAGAACCGTGCGTCAGCGTCAAGAAGTGCCGTGCACGATCCGCACTCCCGCGCGGGCTTGTCATCCCCCATCTTCGGGTTCCCCAAGTCGGATGAGGTGCAGGTTAAACAGGTAGCGGAAGTCGCTACCCTCCTTGGCCTTCACAGTGCCCTGAATCATCTGCACGATGGCGAATATCGCGAAGGCGACCAGCACCAGCAGCACAATGAGTGTCGCAAACTCGTCGCCGCTCCTTGCTGAACTCCAATAGTTGAGGGAAGTGACGTCAACGGCCAGCATCAGCGCGAGTGGTGCCATTGCGATGGCATAGACCAGCAGGACGGTGAACTGAAAGTTCAGGGACTCCTTGGCTTGCCGGATCACCGCAGGTGACTTCGAGGCGCGGTAAATCAGCAGGGCCGGGATCCACGCTCCGAGGAAGAAAATCACCCCGAGGTGCACGAAGTTGAGCAGTCCGGCGACCACCCACACCACCAGCGGCCCCAGGTGTGCCCACATCGCAGCATTCCGCTCAGCGGCAACCTCGGGACTAAGTTGCGGCCGATTCACCAGCCCGGATCGTGAAGCGCCACAGGTGCCGCAGAACACAGCACTTTCCGCCAGCGGTGAGCCGCACTGAGCGCAGCAGGCGGATACCGCCCTTGTGCTTGCTTGGATGTCAGGTGAACCCAACATCGCCGCCGTTCGCTCAGAGGCAGGGCGCGGCATGGTCTGGTCTGTCCACAACGTGCCATCGAAAAACCTGTACTGACTTGGGTCGTTCGGGTCCTCAAACCAGCCGTCTGCGCGCTCCATGCACCGCCCCCATAGAAACCTTCGGACGCATCCCCTGATTGCATCGCAACGCAAGGCTAGCCCAGCATGGTCAGTGTGCGGGCGACATGTGGTCCCAGTCTTCACACGAGCCGTGGCGGAGCCGCCTTTAGGCCAGCATGGGTGTGTCCCCCACCCACCGCAACGTCAACATGCCCACCCCACGGCGAGTTGGTGAATGTGCGCGATATCCGTGGTCGCCGAACACATACGCACGCGGCTAACTCACTGTGACGCCCTGCCCTGAGTGGTAAGTTTGATTGAACAATGCGAGTAACGGGGGATGTGCAATGTCTCAGGTAACTCCTGACAATTCCGGGGGAAGCCGCTGCTCTCAGGGGCACCCCGTTCCGCCGGGAGCAGCATTCTGCCCTCAGTGTGGCGGTGCGGTCGTCTCCGCGTCGACCCTCCCTCCGCCTGCGTCTCCGCTGGCATTAGGCCCGCTGGCTCCCGAGTCCTTGCCGCCCTATTCCGCACACCCGAGTTGGTCTTCTCAGTACCTACCCCAGTACCCACCCCAGCATGCGCCGCCGCCAGCAAAGAAGTCGAAACTCCCGTGGATCATCGTCGCCGCCGTGGTGGTGCTCGCCCTGGTCGGTGTGGTGGCCCTTCAGCCCTGGAAGTCGAGCACGTCGAAGGGCTCGGGCAGCGCGGCTTCTGCCACGCCATCGCCGAGCACTACCACCATCACCGGTGAGTTCCTGCTCTACGACAGCGACATGTACTCGTGCAACCCTTCGGCCGGCTATAGCGATATCGGCAGCGGCACC
>CAIYMF010000141.1 GCA_903927265.1 uncultured bacterium
GTACACCGACCTGTTCATCTGCTACGGAGTCGGTCATCTGTTGACCGCGATCAGCATCGTGCTGGTTGGGCGCAGGAAGTCTGCGCTTGAGGCGGCTGCGCGCGACTGAGAGTCACCCGAGCCTGTAGCGTTTTGCGCGTGCCCCATCTGCAGATGAATGCGGGCCCGCATCGGTGGCGCGGATCCGGCCGCCAGATTGCCGAGGGGGGCCGGACCGAGGACCTGATGGACAGCCTCCAACTGCACTGCCTCTCCGGCGACTACGCCGGTGATCAACACTGGAACGAAGTTGGCCATGACAGTCACTGGCCTCACCCACGCCAAGCGCTACACCGTCAAGGTGCTGGCGGTCACCAAGTTTGGGGGGAGTGACCCGGCAGTCACGACCGTCGTGACGTAGACCGCCGTGTCGGAAAGTGAAGGGGTTTGAAGATTCGTCGCGGAGGATTTACCCGTTCAGGAATCTGACGTTGTACCGAGCATGATCCACGGGGGAATTCGGGGTTCTAATTAACCCCCGCTCTGACGATTACCCATTGAACGACACTCGCCGTGGTCAACTGCACTATTCGCACCGCCAACTACGTGACCACGCACCGTCACATAGGGGCCAACTACGTTGGCCAACCGCCATGTCTGGTGTCAACTGCCAGTTTGACCGCCCACGAGATCGAAGACCTTGAAGATCGGTAGGTACAAGGCGATGATCATCGAGCCCACGATGCCACCGAGGAATGCGATCATGAGCGGCTCAATGAGCGAGGTCAGCGAGGCGGTTGTGGCCTCAACTTCAGACCGGTAAAACTCGCTGATTTTCGCCAGCATCGTGTCAAGAGCTCCGGTGTCTTCACCCACGGCCAGCATCTGCACCACCATCGAGGGGAATACCGCGTGCTCAGCCAGAGGCGCCGCCAGACTCTCACCACGTCGGACACTGTTCTGAACATCGCGCACGGCGCGCGCAATCACCACGTTTCCGGAGGTATCGGCGACGATGTCGAGAGCTTGCAGGATCGGCACACCGGACTTCACCATGGTGCCTAGATTCCCTGTGAATCGAGCCAGGGCGATCTTCTGGAACAGCCCACCAAACACCGGGACTTTGAGTTTCATCGGATCCACGATGTTGCGAACCTTCTCAGTGGATTTCACCTTGCGCCACCAGATAGAGGCGCCGATCGACACGAAGATGAGCGGGATGAGCCCCACCTTGAGCAGTGAACTCATCAGCACCAGCATCTTGGTGGGAGCCGGAAGTTCGCCCCCGAGTTGAGCAAACAGGTTCTCGAAGGTCGGTACGACGAAGATCAACATTCCGATGGTCATCATGATGGCCATGATCAGCACCGCAACCGGGTAGGTCATGGCGGCCTTGATCTTCCCGTGCAGCTTGACCTCAGACTCAAAACTGTCAGCCACCTGAAGCAGCACCGTATCGAGGAATCCGCCGACCTCGCCGGCTCGCGTCATGTTGACCATCAGAGGCGGGAAAACCTCCGGGTGCCGTGCCATCGCCGTGCTCAGCGCGGTTCCCTGTTCGACATCAAGTCGAACTTCGGAGATCACTCGTGAGAATTCCTTGTTGTCAGTCTGCTCTTCCAGGATCGACAGTGCTCTGAGCAGGGAAAGCCCCGAGTTGATCATCGTCGCGAATTGACGAGAGAAAATCGCGAGATCCTTGAGCTTCACACGCTTGTTGAAGCTGGGAAGACTGATTTCCTTCTTCATTCCCGCGTTCGTCTGCGCGATGGAGATAGGCGAGTAGCCCATTCCCCGCAATTTGCCGGCAACCGCCGCCTCTGAGTCGGCATCCATCCGGCCGGTGACAACCTTGCCGCCCCGATCGCGGACCGCATATTCGAACGTAGTGGCACTCATGACGTTTCCTAGGCCCTTCCGGCAAGGCGGTTGTAGTCCTCAACGTGGTGAGCCTTTTCGAGGCCCGTTTCGTAGGTAATGTGGCCCGCACGCACCAATTCGGCGAGGTGCTGGTCAAGTGTTTGCATGCCGTGGGAAGCGCCTGCCTGCATCACCGAGTAGATCTGATGAGTCTTACCTTCGCGAATGAGATTTCGAACGGCGGGAGTGACCGTGAGAACCTCCACCGCGACTGCCCGACCCTCGCCGCTGGCGGTGCGGCACAGTGTTTGGCACACGACACCTTGCAGCGACCCGGCCAGCTGTTGGCGTACCTGCTGCTGCTGGTGCGGCGGAAAAACGTCAATGATGCGATCGACGGTCTGAGCGGCGTCTTGGGTGTGCAAGGTCGCGAATACCAGGTGGCCGGTTTCGGCTGCGGTCAGCGCCACCTGAATGGTTTCAAGGTCGCGCATCTCGCCCACGAGAATGATGTCGGGGTCTTGACGCAGTACATGCTTGAGCGCCTGTGCAAAGGACTGGGTGTCCTCCCCCACCTCACGCTGATTGACCAGGCATGACTTGTGCCGGTGCAAGAACTCGATGGGGTCTTCCACGGTCATGATGTGGTCGTGGCGCGTGCGGTTGGCGAGGTCAACCAAACTGGCCAAGGTGGTCGATTTTCCGCTTCCCGTCGGCCCCGTGACGAGCACAAATCCGCGCGGGAATTGGGCAAAACTGGACACGACCGCTGGCATTCCAAGAGTGTCCAGATCCTTGATTTCAAAGGGAATAAGCCGAAATGCCGCTCCGACCGAATCGCGCTGGCGATAAAGGTTTCCACGGAAGCGAGCGCGGCCGGGCAGACTGTAGGAGAAGTCCAGTTCGAGGTCGCGTTCAAAGCGTTCGCGCTGCAGCTGGGTGATCGAGCCATACAGCACGCGCTGCAATTCAGGCGGCGTCAGTTTCGGTCGGTCGTCGAGTGGAACGAGTTCGCCGTTGATGCGCATGGTGGGGGGCGCCCCGGCCGTCAAGTGCACATCGGAAGCACCGCGCTCGAGCATCTGGCTCAGGACCGCTTCCAAACTCAGATCGCCTGAGCGCATGGTGTCTTCGGTTGAGGCACGGCCAGTGAGCCGCTGACCCTCAGATACCGCGACGGTCGGGGCGGGAGCGGCCTGCACCGGCGGCATGACCTGTCCGGGGAAAACCTCAGGCTCGAAGGCTGCGGGGTTGACAGGAGGCGGCAAGGGGCCACTGAGCGGCGGGGGCGGTAGGGCGGCCCCAGTTTCGATGCTCACGCGCGAACTCCCTCAGACGATGGTGACTGAAGGGTGTATCGGCAGGTAAGGCCAGTTCCTTGAACCGCTCAGACCACGACGCGGAGAACCTCGTCGAGGCTGGTGTGACCCGCCAGAACCTTCGACATGCCGTCGAGGCGCAGGCTGATCATTCCCTCGGCTACGGCAGCGGCTCCGATCTTAGCCACGCTCGCGTGTTCGACGGTCAGACGCTCAATTTGCTCGGTCACCGGCATCACTTCGTGCAGTGCCATCCGACCTTTGTAGCCCGTCTTGGCACAAATCGAGCAGCCCACGGCGCGGTAGAGAGTGGGCAGGCGCTCTCCGTCAACCCAGGGGAAGCCGGCGGCCACCAAGGTTTCCGGCGACGGGACATAGGGCTCCTTGCACTTGCTGCAGAGCCTGCGGGCAAGGCGCTGCGCAAGAACGCAGTCGAGGGCGGATCCGACGAGGAACGGCTCGATCCCCATCTCGGTCAATCGAGTCACCGCACTGGCTGCGTCGTTGGTGTGCAGGGTCGAAAGCACCAGGTGACCGGTGAGGGCTGCTTCCACAGCAATCTGAGCCGTCTCGTGGTCACGAATCTCACCGATCAGCACAATATCGGGGTCTGAACGCAGGATCGAGCGCAGTGCCGAGGCGAAGGTCAGGCCGGCCTTGGCGTTGGTCTGCACCTGATTGACGCCCGGCAGTCGGTATTCGACCGGATCTTCAACGGTGATGATGTTGACCTCGGGTCGATTGACGATGTTGAGCGTCGCGTAGAGGGTGGTCGATTTACCCGACCCCGTAGGCCCGGTGACCAGGATCATTCCGTAGGGCTTGAAGAAACTCTTCGCGTAGCGGTCATAGTTGAACTGACTAAACCCCAGATCGGCCAATCCCAGACGCGTCGTTGAGTTGTCGAGGATTCGCATCACGACCTTTTCGCCCCACACCGTGGGAAGGGTGGCCACGCGAAGGTCGATCTTGCGCCCGTGCGCGGTGACCGACAATCGTCCGTCCTGAGGAATGCGTCGTTCGGCGATATTGATATCCGACATGATTTTCAGTCGGCTGATGACGCCCGAGCGGATGTGCCGAGGCGCCCGCATCACTTCGTGAAGCACGCCGTCGATACGGAACCGCACCCGCAGGTCGGTTTCGGTTGGCTCGAGGTGAATATCGGAGGCGCCGTCTTGAATTGCCTGAGTAATCAACAAGTTCACAAACCGGACAATCGGGGCTTCTTCGGTGACTTCGTGTACTGCCGAAAGATCTTCTTGTTCATCGGCTTGGGCGTCGAGGGCCGTGCTCAGATCACCGAGTTCGGCTTCGCTTCGATAGAAGCGATCGATCGCCGCCATCACGTCGGTCTTCGTCGACACCACAGCACGGATATCCATGCCCGCTGCGGCCCGCAGGTCGTCAATGGCGAACACGTTGCTCGGATCGGCCATCGCGACGAGCAGCCGGTCATCCTCAATACGCACCGGAATCGCCGTGTATCGGCGGCACAACACTCCAGGGATGAGCGTGACCGCACCCGGCTCGATGGAGGTTTCGGACAAATCGAGGAATTGGAGACCGATTTGGGCGGCCAACGCTCCCACCACCTGAGCCTCGGTCAACAGCCCGCGTTCAACCAAGACGCGACCGAGCGAGGTGCCCTCGCGCTCAAACTGTGCCTGCGAATCGGCGAGCTGCTCAGACGTGAGCAGGCCGTTCTCCAGCAGAATGTCGCCGAGTTGCCGCATGGTCCGTCCGTTCGTGGGTCTGCGCCAGTGGTACTGGCCCTTGACAGGAGTTTCGGCAGGAAGAGGGAAAACCTTGACTGCCTAGTGTGCCCCCACTGCCTCGCGCATGACGCTCAGCGGGGGTTCAAGCCCGGTCCACAGCCTTATCTGCAGAGCCGCCTGCTCGATCAGCAGGTCGATCCCGGGTACGACCAACCCGCCGTGATCGCTCCACGCCAACGCTAAGGGCGTCGGCCAGGGGGCGTACACCACGTCGTGAAGCACCCCCGAACTCCACACCACCGCATCAGCGAGCCCATCGGCGACACCCGCCGGCACGGTTGAGACGACCAGATCTGCCAGCAGCCCCTCGGCGGCTCGCTCCCAGGGTTCGACGACCAATTCGATACCCACAGATTCAGCAAGTGGTCGCATCGACTCCCCCGCCTCCGGTCGCCGCACGTACACCGCCACCTGATTCGCCCCCAATTGGGCAATGGCCGCCAGAGCGGAACGCGACGTCGCACCACCACCGAGAATCGTTGCGCTACCGATGGGGCCAGGCGCCACCCGTCCGATGGCCGCGACCATGCCGGGCACGTCAGTGTTGTCGCCAACTCGCTGACCATCAATGAAGGACACCGTGTTCACCGATTCGACGGTGGCCGCCAAGGAACTCACCCGGTCAAGGAGTGCAATCACGGTCGACTTGAGGGGCATCGTGAGCGACAGACCAATCCACTCGGGTCCGCACGCGTCGACGAACTGCGCAAGACCCTCGGGCTCGACATCGTGGCGATCGTACGTCCAGTCAAGACCAAGCGCGCCGTACGCGGCCTGATGCAGGATAGGAGAGAGTGAGTGCGTAATGGGGTGGCCGAGGACGCCGGCGATTCGAACACTCATGATCCCGCAGCCACCTGCTTCTTCAGCCGAAGGAATTCTTCCTCGCTCTCGGTGAAAACGGTCGTCTGGGTCTTCGGATCAGTGGTGATGAAGTACAGCCACGGCCCTGGGGTGGGCGCGAGTGCCGCTTCGAGCGCAACTTCTCCGGGTGAATCCAACGGGCCGGGAGGCAAACCCTTCACGAGGTAGGTGTTGTAGGGCGAGTCCACTGCGAGGTCGCTGGCCGACAATGTCGGATTCGATGTTCCGAGCGCGTAATTGACCGTCGAGTCGAGTCCGAGCTTCTGCCCGGCCTCAAGGCGGTTGTAGATAACGCGAGCCGCCTTGCCGTAGTCGTCGGGTGCCACTTCGACTTCAAGAATGCTGGCGATCGTCACTACCTCTTCGGGCGTAAGTCCCAGCGCCTTAGCCCGCTTGGTGAGGTTAATAGCAGTGGAAGTCTCACCGAACCGCGTCGTCATTTGGCGCAGCAAGCTTGTGGCGGTGGTCTTGGATGACACGTCATAAGTGGCAGGGAACAGCCAGCCTTCGGGGTTTCCGTGCGCCGCGGCTGGCAGCCCGATGGCTTCCGGCCGC
This sequence comes from uncultured bacterium, assembly GCA_903927265.1. Taxonomy (GTDB): domain Bacteria; phylum Actinomycetota; class Actinomycetes; order S36-B12; family CAIYMF01; genus CAIYMF01. Next base: position 6,356 of record CAIYMF010000141.1, read on the forward strand.
GTCAACGCAGCGCGGAACTCCGACACCGGAATTCCGGTGATGGCCGACGCCTCCGCCACGATTTCCTTGAGCCGCTGACCCTCCTTGATGACCAATCGCGAAGACGAGCGTGACGATGGATCGAGCATCAGGAGATACGCCGCTCCGGGGTCCATCTGCTCGTGCAGTGTGTAGCGACCGGGCGGAATGCTGCGTCCGCTCGCCGTGGCTGCATCAATAAAGGGCTGCCCGTTTGCGATCACATCGGAGGCAACCAGCGAATCGGCGATTTGGGTCAACGATGCCCCCAAGGCAACCTCGACAACAACCGAGCCGTTGCCTGCGCCGGTGTAGTCGCCCTGGGAGGCAACACTGCGCGTGAGGAGCCACACCCCGACTGATCCGATGATGACGAGCGAGCACAGGGCGACAATCCAGCCCGCGACATGGCGGCGCTTCTTCGGCTCTTCGAGGTCCATGCGAAAACCGAACTCGCTCATTGATCAACCTCCACCAGCACGCCGGGGGCAGTACCCGTACTGCGTTCATTGTCTAAGGCCGACTGAAGAATCACCACAGCAGCGGCTTGATCGATCACCGCGCGCGAACTCTTCACTGACCGACCGGCGTCGTGCAGCGACCGCTGGGCCTGCGTGGTGCTCATGCGTTCATCGACAAGACGCACCGGGCAGGGGCACAGTGGGGCAAAATCAACCGCGAATGCGCGGACCTTGACCGCGGCCGGACCCTCGTCACCCTGCAGCGTCAGAGGCAGACCCAGTATCAGTTCAATTGCTTGATACTCGTAAACAAGCGCGACGAGGGCCTCCACATCGCCAGCACCACGCGCCACCGTAGTGACAGGCACACCCATGAGTCCCGACGGGTCGCTGCGTGCCACACCAATTCGTCGTTCGCCGAGATCGACTGCGATGCGCGTACCGAGGCGCATGCCTCAGGCCCCACCCAATGCCGTGGCCACGGCCGCCAGCGCGGCATCAATACCCTCGGGGCGCGTGCCGCCCCCTTGCGCGACGTCACCCTTTCCTCCACCTCGACCCTCAACTGCGGGAAGGGCTGCCTTGAGTACGTCGTTGGCACTGGCACCCAACTCGGCGGCGCGATCATTGACCGCCGCCACAAGAGCCACCTTGCCGTCGTCGACCGACGCCCCGACGACCACAACAGCCGCACCCGTAGGACCCGACGTACGGCCGCGCAGCACCAATTCGCGCAGATCAGCAGCGGATGTTCCTTCGGGAGCAGCAAAGGTAAACAGGTGGTACGGCCCAACTTCCGCACCGGAACCCAGCACATCTCCGGCACTGGCAGACAGTTGCGCGCGACGGACCTTCGCCAATTCGCGCTCAGCATCCTTCAGACGCGTGACGATCGCCTCGACGCGTTCAGGCAATTCTTCGGGTCGGGACTTGAGTACCTCTGCCAATTGCGAGACAAGAATGTGCTCGCGAGCAAGGAACCGGTAGGCCTCAGATCCGACGAGCGCTTCAACGCGTCGAACACCCGCGCCGATTGAACCTTCCGACAGGAACGTCACCACTCCGACCTGGCCCGAACGTTGCGCGTGAGTACCGCCGCAGAGTTCGTGCGCCCAGTCACCCACCGACACCACCCGCACGAGATCGCCGTACTTCTCGCCGAAGAGCGCCATCGCCCCGAGTGCTCGCGCGTCTGCCTGACTCATCTGGTGAGCAGTCACCGGCAAGTCGACGCTGAGAACGTCGTTGACCCGCGCCTCAACATCGCGCAACACACTGACCGGGACGGCACCCACAGACGGGAAATCGAAACGCAGTCGACCTGGTGCATTCTCGGAGCCCATCTGAGTGGCAGTGTCGCCTAACGCCTCGCGGAAGGCGCGGTGAATAAGGTGCGTGGCCGTGTGGGCGCGACTGATCGCACGGCGTCGTTCGGTGTCGACTCGCCCGATTGCCATGGCTCCGGCGATTGCTTCGCCACTGCGCACGACACCGCGGTGCACAATGAGTCCGGGCACCGGGCTTTGAACATCACGCACTTCGATGATCGCCCCGTTGACTTCGATCAGCCCCTGATCGCTGAGCTGTCCGCCACCCTCGGCGTAGAACGGCGTGCGACTGAGTATTACTTCGACCTCATCGCCTTCGGATGCAGCCTCAACGACTGTTCCGTCACGAAGAAGTCCGGCGAGAATGGATTCAGTGACAACTTCGTCGTAGCCCGTGAATGCCGTGACACCCGAGCGGTCCATGACAGTGCGGTACTCGGTGTCGGCAACGAGCCCAGCTTTGCGCGCCCGCGCATCGGCCTTCGCCCGCTGTCGTTGTTCGCCCATCAGTCGGCGGAAACCTTCTTCATCGACTGCAAGACCCTGCTCGGCAGCGAGTTCGAGAGTGAGATCAATGGGAAAGCCGTACGTGTCGTGGAGGGCGAATGCCTGCTCACCCGCGAGACCGGTACGACCCGACGAGCGCACATCGCTCACCGCCACATCGAAGATTTGCGTGCCGCGTTCGAGAGTCTGCAGAAAAGCCGCTTCCTCGTTCACCGCGATACTCATGACTCGGCCGAGATCACCCGTGAGTTCGGGATACTGCGGTGCCATCGCGGTGATCGCCGACTCAACCAATGCGCCAATAGTGGGGTCGTGAGCACCCAGTTGACGCATCTTGCTGACAACGCGTCGAAGAATGCGCCGCAGTACGTAGCCACGACCTTCGTTTCCGGGCAGTACGCCATCGGCTATCAGGAAGGCGCAGGTTCGTGCATGGTCGGCAACGACGCGCAGCGCCACATCGTTCAATGTCGCGGAACCGTAAGTGGCACCGCTGAGTTCAACCGCTCGATCGAGAATCGCGCGGGTGGTGTCGATCTCGTAGATGTTCTCGACACCCTGAAGCAGAGCGGCCATCCGCTCGATACCCATTCCGGTGTCGATGTTCTTTGCGGGTAATTCGCCGCGCACGTCGAAGTCTTCCTTCGAGCGCACCGCTGACAACTCGAACTGCATGAAGACGAGGTTCCAGACCTCGAGGTAGCGGTCTTCGTCAACGACCGGGCCACCTTCAAGTCCGTGTTCGGGACCACGGTCGTAGTAGATCTCCGAGCACGGCCCACCCGGACCGGGAACGCCCATGCTCCAGTAGTTGTCCTTGGGGCCACGTCGCTGAATACGTTCGAGGGGAACGCCGGCGGTGCGATGCCAAATGTCGATGGCCTCGTCATCGTCGTCGTAGACCGTGACCCACAACTTCTCTTCTGGGAACCCGTAACCGCCGTCGGATTGCGATCCGGTGAGCAGTTCCCAGGCGAAGGGAATCGCACCCGACTTGAAGTAGTCACCAAATGAGAAATTGCCAGCCATCTGGAAGAACGACGCGTGTCGAGTGGTCTTACCCACTTCCTCAATATCGAGCGTGCGCACGCACTTCTGCACGCTCACGGCGCGGTCGTAGAGCGGTGCGGCCTCGCCGAGGAAATAGGGCTTGAACGGCACCATTCCCGCATTGACGAACAGCAGGGTGGGGTCGTCGAGAATGAGCGACGCCGACGGCACGATGGTGTGACCATTGCGCGCGAAGTAGTCAAGGAACCGTCGACGGATCTCGGCGGACTCCATCACGTCACCTCCAGATACTCGCCGTCCGAAGGGTCCGGCGCTTAGGACTCCGACCCTAACCCCTCACGGATTCGTTCCAGCACCTCGGTGACACGGGCCTCGAATCCCCGGTCGGTGGGCCGGTAGTAGCGGGTACCGATGAGGTCGTCCGGAAGGTACTGCTGGGCGGCGACTCCCCCGGGCGCATCGTGCGCGTAAAGGTACCCCTGCCCGTGACCAAGCCCGCGAGCACCGGAGTACGACGCATCGCGCAGGTGCACCGGCACCGCGCCGGACTTGCCTGCGCGCACATCGGCAATAGCGGCGTCGATGGCGAGGTACGCGGCATTGCTCTTGGGAGCCACTGCCAGATGCACCACCGCCTGCGCCAGCACGATGCGCGCCTCGGGCATTCCGATCAAGGCCACGGCTTGCATGGCTGCCAGGGCAGTCTGGAGAGCCGTCGGGTCGGCCATTCCGACATCTTCACTGGCAAGAATGACCAGTCGACGAGCGATATACCGCGGATCTTCACCGGCTTCGAGCATGCGCGCCAAGTAATGGAGCCCGGCGTCTACATCGCTGCCGCGGATCGACTTGATCATGGCACTGCTGATGTCGTAGTGCTGATCACCATCTCGGTCATAGCGCACAGCCGCTCGATCAACGGCCCGCTCAACATCGGGCAGCATGATGCTGACTGCTTGTGCGCCTCGTTCAGCAAGCGCTGCCCCCGCGGCTGCCTCCAATGCGGTGAGCAGTCGACGAGCATCCCCTCCAGCCACCCGCATCAGGTGCTCGCGAGCCTCATCGTCGAGTTCGAGTCGACCACCCAATCCGCGCACATCAGTCAATGCACGGTCCACGAGCCGGTTCAGGTCGTCGTCGGTGAGCGATTCAAGTCGCAGCAGCAGCGATCGCGACAGCAGTGGGGCGACCACCGAGAAGGACGGATTTTCCGTGGTGGCAGCCACCAAAGTGATCCAGCCGTTTTCCACCGCGGGTAGCAACGCATCTTGCTGCGTCTTGTTGAACCGGTGCACCTCATCGACAAACAGGACCGTGCCGCGGCCCGACATTCCCAGTTCGCGCCGGGCAGCGTCGATCACCTCGCGAACGTCCTTCACCCCCGCAGTCACGGCCGAGAGTTCAACGAAACGACGACCCGATGCCGAGGCAGCAAGGGAGGCAAGTGTGGTCTTGCCCGTACCGGGCGGCCCCCACAGAAGAACGGACGCCACACTCGGCCCCTCATCACCTTCGATCAGTCGCCGCAGTGGCGCACCCGGCACCAGCAATCCCTGTTGCCCGACCAACTCCTCGAGCGACCGCGGCCTCATCCGAACAGCCAACGGCGCACCCGGCCGTGCAGGCGAAGCTCCCTCGTCAAAGAGCGTGGCGCTCACGTGCACCTCCAAGCAGTGGTCAGGAGTCCGACTTATCGTTCTTGTCGGGCACAGCGTCGACTCCTGCTTCGGCTCGCTGCCCCGCGGTGATGGGTGCAGGAGCGCCCGTCAACGGATCGTGACCGCCACCAGTCTTCGGGAAGGCGATGACCTCGCGGATGGAGTCCATACCGCTGAGCAAAGTGCAGATGCGATCCCAGCCGAAGGCAATACCTCCGTGCGGCGGCGGACCGTAGGCGAAGGCATCGAGTAGGAATCCAAACTTCTCTTGCTGCTCTTCTTCGCCTAGGCCCATGAGGGCAAAGACCCGCTGCTGAACATCGCGACTGTGGATACGAATCGAACCGCCACCGATTTCATTGCCATTGCAGACGATGTCGTACGCATAGGCAAGGGCATTATCGGGATCTTCCTCAAAGCGGTCGATCCACTCAGGCGTTGGTGAGGTGAACGCGTGATGGACGGCAGTCCACGCACCCGCTCCGACGGCAACATCCCCGCTGGCCGTCGCCTTCGACGCTGGCTCAAAGAGCGGCGCATCGACGATCCATACGAATGACCACTGCGACTCGTCAATCAGGTCGCAGCGGCGGCCCACCTCGAGTCGGGCTGCGCCGAGCAGTGCGCGAGACGGGCCAGCGTCACCAGCGGCGAAGAACACGCAGTCGCCCGGTGAGGCGTCCACTCGCTGCGCGAGGCCTGCACGCTCTTCGTCGGACAGGTTCTTCGCGACCGGTCCGCCGAGTTCGCCGTCAGCCCCGACCACCACGTACGCCAGACCCTTGGCTCCGCGCTGCTTGGCCCACTCTTGCCAGGCGTCGAGCGTCTTACGAGGCTGATCTGCCCCACCTGGCATCACCACCGCGCCTACGTACGGCGCTTGGAACACCCGGAAAGGAGTGTTGACGAAGAAGTCGGTGCACTCGACGAGTTCAAGTCCAAAGCGAAGGTCAGGCTTATCGCTTCCGTAGCGTGCCATCGCCTCGAGATACGGCATCCGCGCAATGGTGGGTTCGATCGTGTGACCGATCAGCGACCATAGCGCCCGCAACACATCCTCGGCTACGGCAATGACGTCATCCTGCTCAACGAAACTCATCTCAATGTCGAGCTGAGTGAACTCAGGCTGACGATCGGCGCGAAAATCCTCGTCGCGGTAGCAGCGCGCGATCTGAAAATACCGCTCCATGCCGGCGACCATGAGCAACTGCTTGAACAATTGAGGACTCTGCGGCAACGCATACCAACTACCGGGCTGAAGTCGTGCTGGCACCAGGAAGTCGCGAGCACCTTCAGGAGTGCTGCGGGTTAGCGTGGGGGTCTCGATCTCGATGAACTTGTGGCCGTAGAGCACCTCTCTTGCCGCGCGGTTGACTTCACTACGCAAACGCAAAGCCGCGGCCGGAGCCGGGCGGCGCAAGTCGAGGTAGCGGTAGCGCAGACGCGATTCCTCTCCCACCTCAACGTGGTCGTCGATCGGGAAGGGCAGCGGCGCGGCGGTACTGAGTACGTCAACTTCGTCAGCGATGATTTCGATCTCACCGGTCGTGAGGTCAGGGTTGGCATTGCCTTCGGGTCGAACTGACACCGTTCCCACAATGCGAACACAGAACTCATTGCGCAGCGGGTGAGCGACGTCGGGGTCGCGAACGACGACCTGCACGACACCCGATGCATCTCGTAGATCGAGGAACGCTACGCCCCCGTGATCTCGCCGGCGCGCCACCCAACCCGCCAATGTGACCACGTCACCCACGTTGGCGGTGCGCAGTGTTCCTGCGTCATGGCTACGAATCACTGAGGAAACTCCTTCACTAGTCGCCTTCAACCACAAGATGCGGACGAAGGTCGGCGGTCGGTGGCTGCCAGATCGTCGGATCGGCTGGCACCTGCTCGCCACTTCTGATGTCCTTGACCGACGATGTTCCGTCGGCGTCTGCGAACCACACGAATGGGATGCCGCGACGGTCGGCATAGCGAATCTGCTTTCCGAACTTGGCCGCTGACGGCGACACTTCTACCGGAATTCCACGAGCTCGGAGCGCGCGCGCAATCGCATCGGACGCCGGGCGACTTTCCTCATCGGCCACAGCGACCACCACGCACGTGGGCACTGACCGGCTTGCACGAATCACACCCCGTGAAAAAAGTGGGGCAAGCGTGCGCGTGACGCCGAATGAGATTCCGACACCCGGGTACGTAGTCGAACCGTCGGACGCGAGCGAGTCGTAGCGCCCCCCCGAACAGACCGAACCCAGGGAATCGAAGCCAGCCATGCGGGTTTCGTACACGGTGCCTGTGTAGTAGTCGAGGCCTCGAGCGATGCGCAGGTCAGCGACCACGGAAAACCGACCGCTTCGAAGTGGTGCAGTGCCCTCGATAACGCGCACCAACTCGCCCAGCCCCTGGTCGAGTTGCGGATCGCTGATGCCGAGCGCCGTGACCGCGTCGGCGAATGAGGTGTCTTCAGCACTGATTGCAGCAAATGCCAGAACCAGATCGGCTGCGGCACCTGTGACGTTAGCTTCCGTTTCCAGCAGATCTCGAATAGTTTCCGGAGACAACTTGTCGAGCTTGTCGACAACGCGCATCACCCCAGGAATATCGGCGACGCCAATTCCGCGATAGAAACCCTCGATGAGATTGCGGTTGTTCACTTGCATTCGCAACGCTGGAAGTGGAAGGCCCGCGAACGCTTCGGACATCACCTGTGCTACTTCAACTTCGAAGTGAAACGACAGCGAATCAACATCAATCACATCGATATCGGCTTGCAGGAATTCGCGGTAGCGCCCTTCTTGCGGACGTTCACCTCGCCACACCTTTTGAATCTGGTAGCGCTTGAACGGGAAGTTCAAGTGCCCGCCGTGTTCGAGTACGTAACGTGCGAGCGGCACCGTGAGATCGAAGTGCAAACCCAGTCCCGCATCGGCGTCGTCTTGTTCGGCGTGCAGTCGCCGCAGGACGTAGACCTCTTTGTCAATCTCGCCCTTGCGCAGGAGTTGATCGAGCGGTTCGGCCGCGCGCGTCTCGATCGACGCATACCCCCACGCTTCGAAGGTCTGGCGCAGGCGATCGACCACCGTTTGTTCGACGATGCGCTGTTCGGGCAGCCATTCCGGGAAGCCCGAAAGTGGTGTGGGACGAGCCATTCCTACAACCCCCTCGGTGTCGGTTGCATGCGGTCACCCTCAAGAAGTCCCACGAGAAACGGGTTGGTGGCGCGCTCGCGACCAATGCTCGTCGACTCGCCATGACCGGGCAACACGATGGTGTCATCGGTGAGCGGCAGCACCACCCGAGACAATGAGCGCATCATCGCCTCGGTGTCTCCCCCGGGGAGGTCAGTTCTGCCGATGGAGCCGGCGAAAAGCACGTCACCGCTGACCAACAGGGGTGGAGTGTCGCCGTCACGGTCTCGATGGAAGGTGACCGACCCGGCCGTGTGACCTGGGGCGTGATCGACCCGCCAGGTCATTCCCGCGAGATCGAGCGCGACACCGTCGCCGATCTCAACTACGTCGGCTGGCTCGACAAAGTCGTAACTGCCCCCCACCATGCGCGCAATGGCTTCGCGACTATCCGATGAGATTCCAGCGGCAGGATCGGCCAGCAGGTGACGATCAGCGCTGTGTACCAGCGCGGGGATTCCGTATCCGTCGGCAACCGGTACGACTGACCACATGTGGTCGATGTGACCATGGGTGAGTAACACGGCAATCGGCCGGAGATTGTGTTCGGCAATCAGTTCCGCGATTCCGTCAACGGAGTCCATTCCGGGGTCGACAATCACGCATTCGCTGCCCGCTTCCAGTGCAGCAAGGTAGCAATTGGTGCCCCACGAACCCGCGGGGAATCCGGCGACGAGCAACGGCCACCTCCTCAACTACTCTTGGCGCGGGCGTTTGCCGCGTACCGTAACCCCTTGAGGGTATCGGTCACGAATTGGTTGCTTCGACCGCCGGGGAGACCGCAGGCGGCATACTCGCCTAGACTTCCCCAATCGGCCCACCGAGGAGGCGTGGCGTGACCAGCAACAAGCGACAGCGCGAACTCGCGCGCGCGAAGCACGAGCGGCAGCAAGCACGCCGCGCGGCAGAACAGCACCGGCGACGCCGACTGCAGGTGATCATCGCTGCCGTGGTCGGTGTGGCACTCGTCGTGCTGGTGGGAGTCTGGCTGGCCCGGGCGGCCTCGTCGAACACTCCCATCGCTGAGCCGACCGGGGCACCCTCGCCAAACTCCTCCGCCTCAGTCACTAGCGACACCAGCGGTGTGTCGTGCACGGCAGCACCGAAGTCACGGGCCGATGACCTGACCTGGAAGGCCGCACCGCCCACCACCATCAAACCCACGGGCACCTACACCATGAACCTCACCACCAACTGCGGTGACATGGTGTTCACCCTCGATCAGACCAAGGCACCTGCCACGGTCAATTCGATGGTCTTCCTCACCGACAACAAGTACTTCGATCTCACTTCGTGCCACCGCCTCACGACCGAGGGCCTTTTCGTGCTCCAGTGCGGTGACCCTGCCGGCAATGGAAGTGGCGGCCCTGGCTACATCGTCCCCGACGAGAATCTGCCCGCTACTGGCGCCAACAACTACCCACGCGGCACGGTGGCGATGGCGAATGCTGGTAAAGGCACCGGCGGCAGCCAGTTCTTCATCGTCTACGAAGACACCACGCTGCCCCCTGACTACACGATCTGGGGAACGGTGACGACCGGTCTCGACGTTGTTGACTACGTGGCATCGCAAGGGGTCGAGGGCGGCGGCGCAGACGGCGCGCCCGCGCAGCCCATCAGCATCGTGACGGCCACTACCTCCTACTCGGCGACGGGCAGCTCATGACCATCCCCACACCCGGCCCTCGGCCGACTCCCTCGATGCCGACTCCCTCGATGCCGACTCCCTCAGCACCAGTACCCTCGGCGCCTGCTGCCCAGGAACCTGTTTCCGAGCAGGTTCCAAGCACGAGTTTCGGCCGGGCAGATTCGGACGGAACCGTCTGGGTGACCACCGCCGATGGTGAAGTCCGGGTTGGTCAGTACGCGGCGGGCACTCCCGACGAGGGCTTGGCCTTCTTCGCCCGCAAGTTCGACGATTTGGCCGTCGAGGCCACGTTGGTTCTCACCCGGATGCGCGATGGGCGTGCGCCGATCGATTCCGGTGCCGCAGTGGCGACCAAGGTTCGTGAAGCGCTGGTCGAACCGACCATGGTCGGCGACCTCGCCGGACTTGCCGCTACCTGCGACGCCATCGATGCCGAAATCGAGGTGCAGAAGCGACGCAAATCCGAAGCGAAGGCCGCAGCGCGCGCCGACGCGGTGGCCAAGCGCGAACGACTGATCGTTGAGGCAGAGTCACTCGTTGGCTCAACCCAGTGGAAGCCGACCGGCGAACGGTTCCGCGAGTTGCTCGAAGAGTGGAAGACACTCCCCCACGGCGACCGCAGTTCCGAGCAGGCCCTGTGGAAGCGATTCAGCACCGCACGTTCGGCTTTTGATAAGGCTCGTCGCACACACTTCTCCAAGCTGGAGGCCCAGCGCGGTGAAGCCAGTGTCGCCAAGGAAGCACTCATCGCTGAAGCAGAAAAGCTCTCCCTCAGCCTCGAGTGGGGTCCAACAACGAGCGCGTACCGCGCCCTCACCGACCGATGGAAAGCCGCCCCTCGAGGCGCGCGTAAGGACGAAGACGCGTGGTGGGCACGGTTCCGAGCGGCCCAAGACACGTTCTTTGAGGCACGCAATGCCGTCACGGCTGAGCGCGATGCTGAGCAACAGGGCAATCTAGCCGCCAAGCAGGCACTCCTGGCCGAAGCTCAAGCCCTCGTACCGGTCAGCGATCTGGAAGTGGCCACCAAGTCACTGCGGTCTATCCAGCAGCGCTGGGAGGCCGTGGGGGCCGTTCCTCGCAACGACCGTGATCGCCTCGAAGGAGGCCTTCGCAAGGTCGAAGAGGCCCTGCGCGCCGCCGAAGGTGACCGCTGGCGCCGCACCGATCCGGCAAAGCGGGCATTCGCACAAAGCACAGTCGAAAAGTTCGAGGAGGCACTGGCCAAGCTCGATAAGCAACAGGCTGCTGCCGAGGCGAAGGGCGACGCTGCCGCTGCTGCGAAAATCGCCGAGTCAGCGGCTGGCACACGTGAGTTGCTCGGGGCCGCTCAACGCTCGCTCACTGAATATTCCTGACCATCTAAGTTTCCGCGGATTGCGGCCGGGCTTATCTCACACCCGGTAGACGTCGTAGACACCCTCGACGCCGCGCACTGCCTTCAGCACACTGCCGAGGTGCTTGGCGTCGGCCAACTCAAATGTGAAGCGACTGAGCGCGACACGATCACGGGTAGTCGACACTGCCGCACTCAGAATGTTGACGTGGTGGTCGGACAACACGCGTGTCACATCGCTGAGCAGTCGCGAACGGTCAAGTGCCTCCACCTGAATGTTCACCAGGAACACACTCTGATTCGTCGGCGCCCAATCAACTTCGAGAATTCGATCGGGTTCGGCCTGGAGCGAAGCCGCATTCGAACAGGTGACGCGGTGCACTGAAACACCTTGCCCACGCGTGACGAAGCCGAGAATGTCGTCGCCTGGAACCGGAGTGCAGCATCGCGCGAGCTTGACCCAGACATCGTCAGCACCGCGGACGATGACACCGGGATCGCCCTGCGTACGCGAGCGAGTAGGACTGACACGTGAGGGAGTGGCGGATTCCGCCAAGTCATCGAGAGCACCTTCGGAGCCACCCATGGCCGCCACTAGCCGCTCAACCACAGCGGCTGCAGAGATACGACTCTCGCCTACCGCAGCGTACAAACTCGTGACATCAGCGAGATGCAGGTCGTTCGCCACCGTCGACAGCGATTGGGTGTTAATCAGTCGATGAAGTGGCAGACCCTGCTTACGCACTGCACGGATGATTGCTTCCTTGCCGTGCTCAATGCTCTCTTCGCGCCTCTCCTTCGAGAACCATGCCTTGATCTTGCTGCGCGCACGACCACTGCGCACGAAACCCAGCCAGTCGCGCGATGGGCCGGCACCTTCTGCCTTACTGGTGAAGATCTCGACCACGTCACCATTGGCGAGGGGTGACTCGAGTGCGACGAGTTTGCCGTTGACTCGTGCGCCGATACAGCGGTGACCCACTTCCGTGTGCACCGCATAAGCGAAGTCGACCGGCGTGGCTCCGGCAGGCAGGGCCACCACGTCACCCTTGGGTGTGAAAACAAACGTTTCCTGATCAGCGAGGTCGTAGCGCAGACTCTCAAGAAACTCATCGGGATCTTCGGTTTCGCGCTGCCACTCCAAGAGCTGGCGCAACCAGCCCAAATCGTCGGGACTGACTTTCCCGCCAACGCTGGTTTGCTTGTAGCGCCAATGTGCCGCGACACCATACTCGGCAGCGCGATGCATTTCGTGCGTACGAATCTGAATCTCCACCGGCTTACCGTGCGGGCCGATCACCGTGGTGTGCAGTGATTGGTACATGGTGAACTTCGGCATCGCGATGTAGTCCTTGAACCGACCCGGCACCGGATTCCATCGCGCGTGCAGAATGCCGAGCACCGCGTAACAATCGCGAATCGAATCGACGAGGATTCGCACCCCGATGAGGTCGTAGATATCTGACAAGTCGCGGCCGCGCACGATCATCTTTTGATAAACCGAGTAGTAATGCTTGGGTCGCCCGGTGACCGCTCCACGAATGCGCGAACCACGCATATCTCCGTCGATGATGCCGACGAGTTCTTGCAGATCCTTTTCACGTTCAGGTGCCTGCTGCTCAACCTGATGCACGATTTCTTCGTACATCTTGGGGTACAGGGTGGCGAACGAAAGGTCCTCTAGTTCCCACTTGATGGTATTCATTCCGAGGCGATGCGCCAACGGTGCAAAAATCTCGAGTGTCTCTCTCGCCTTGCGCTCCTGCTTGTCGGGAGGCATGAACGACAGTGTGCGCATGTTGTGCAATCTGTCTGCCAACTTGATGACCAACACACGAATGTCGCGCGCCATGGCCACGACCATTTTGCGCACCGTCTCGGCGGCCGACGACTGCCCGTACTTGACTCGGTCGAGTTTGGTGACCCCATCAACGAGCCGGGCGATTTCTTCGCCGAAGTCGGCTCGGAGAAGATCGAGTGAGTACTCGGTGTCTTCGACCGTGTCGTGCAACAGGGCGGCCGCCAACGTAGGTGCCGTCATACCGAGGTCGGCAAGAATGCCAGCGACTGCCACGGGGTGCGTGATGTAGGGATCGCCACTGCGCCGCGTCTGATTGCGGTGATGGTAGGCCGCGACCTCGTAGGCGCGCTCGATGATCTCAGTGTCGGCCCGTGGATGAAATTGCTTGACCGTGCGGACGATGGGCTCAATCTCGGGGTTTGATTGGCGGCGTCCTGGAGCCAGACGCGCAAGACGATTGCGTATCCGCCGCTCACCGCCGACTTCGGCCGCGCCTGCGGGCATGGTGGAGTCGACGCCGTCGGACGGCGGACTGAGTACCTCGTCGGTCATCGCGTCACCCCACCGACAGTGTAGGTGACCCGGCAGAGATCACGTCGACTCGTGGTCAGCGCTTGCGCTTGGTCGTGCGCTTGGGCTGGTTGCGACCGCCACCGCCGCGAACCGCGGCCTCGGCGTCGGCATCAACCTGCGATGCCAAATCTGCTCCGCTGGCGTCGTCAGCGTTACCACTGTCGCCCTCGTCGCCTTCGAGCACCGCAACGCCACCCTTGCCCTTACCCGTCGCACGTCCGGCGTTGCGCGCCTCGACGCGCGCCCGCACGGCTTGCATGGCCGGGTCGCGTTCCTTGAGCTGGCACAGCACCGGGGTCGCGATGAACAGCGAGGAGTAGGCACCGGCGAGCAACCCAATGAAGAGTGCAAGCGCGAGGTCCTTGAGCGTACCGGCGCCAAGCAGCCACACGCCCACGATCAAAATCGACACCACCGGCAGCAGCGCGACCACAGTGGTGTTAATCGATCGCACCAACGTCTGGTTGAGGGCCAGGTTGGCAGCTTCCGAGTAAGTCACGCGCGACTGACCGGCAATTCCACGCGTGTTCTCGCGCACCTTGTCGAACACGACCACCGTGTCGTACAACGAGTAACCCAAAATCGTCAGCACACCAATCACGGTGGCAGGGGTGACCTCGAATCCGGTGAGCGCATAGATACCGATGGTGATGACGACGTCGTGAACGAGTGCGACGAGGGCCGCGACCGCCATGCGCCACTCGAAGTACACCGACAGGAATATCGCCACCAAAATGAGGAACACGATCAGCGCTTGGAGCGCCTTGCTGGTGATGTCGGCGCCCCAGGACGGTCCCACGATTTGCGCGTCAACATCCGAGGCCGGCACTGACGCCATCTCGCCAAGGCCTGTACGCAGCGCATTGGTCTCGGCCAGTGAAAGAGGCCGCGTCTGCACGCGAAGTGCACCTGTTCCCAGTTGAGTCACGATGGGCTCGGCGATTCCAGCCTTCACTGCGACATCCCGAGCCTGACTGATGGTTGCCGAAGAAGCGGGGACTTGGAATTCGGCGCCACCCTTGAACTCGATACCCAGGTTGAGACCGCGAAAGAGTAAGGCACCGATGGCAACAACCAAGATGACGGCCGAGATCGAGTACCAGATCTTGCGTTTGCCGACAAAGTCGTAACTCACTTGACCGCGGTAGAGATTCGCACCGAGGGTTCCGAACCGAGACATCAGGCCTCCTTCCCAGCGCTAGACCTAGTGCGTCGCCGTGTGGTGGTCGCCGTAGGGATGCTGTCTACTCCCAGGCGCTTGGGGTCGAGGCCAGTCATCGGACCACCTTTCGAGAACCATGAGTTGCGCGACATCAGACTTACCACCGGTCGCGTGAACAAGAAGGCCACCGCGATGTCGATCAGGGTGGTCAGACCCAACGTAAAGGCGAATCCGCGCACTCCTCCGACGCTCAGGAGGTACAGCACGATGGCGGCTAGGAGCGACACAAAGTCGGCAGCCAGGATGGTACGACGCGCTCGAACCCAGCCGGCATCGCAGGCAGCACGTAGTGTGCGACCTTCACGAATCTCATCTCGAATACGTTCGAAGTAGACGATAAAGGAGTCAGCCGTAATGCCGATTGCCACAATGGCACCGGCGATACCCGCGAGCGTCAAGGTGAAGCCGATGGTGCGGCCCAGCACCACGAATCCGCAGTACGTGATGATTCCCGCCACCATCAAACTGGCAACGGCAATCAGTCCGAGTGCGCGGTAATACAAGAGCAAATACAGTGCGACAAGAATCAGACCCAACAGGCCAGCCGCGATACCAGCCTTGAGTTGGTCATCACCAAGCGTCGGTGAGATGGATGTCGACTGGCTCAGGTCAAGGGTGAGCGGAAGAGCACCGTACTTGAGGACGTTGGCCAGTGCCTTTGCCTCTTGCTGCGTGAAGGTGCCCTCGATTTGGGCGGTTCCGCCGAGAATTGGTTCGCGGAAGTACGGACTCGAGACAACAAGACTGTCGAGCACGATCGCGAACTGGTTCTGCGGCGGCGACAGTTGGTAAATAGTCTGGCTGACTTCGGCAAGCTTCTTCTGACCCTCAGTGTCAAAGCTCAGGTTCACCACGTACGTGGTGCCGCCCTGCGGAAGCGCTGCCGACGCGTCGGTGACGTTGGTACCGCGGATGAAGGCGGGCTGCAACAGATACTTGGCTTGCCCATCCTGCGAGCAGGTCACCAGCCACAGAGCCGGATCGTCAGGCGTTCCGCCACTAGTGGCGCCCGGCACAGAGCAATCGAGTTCAAGGAACTTCTTCTGGAGGGCTGCGTCGTTCGTCTTGCTCTGGATCGGCGGGATCAGGGCGTCGGCAGGAGTTGTGGGGCTCACCGAAGGCGACGGCGACGCAGCCGCGGTCGGGCTGGCACTCGCACTTGCCGTCGGGCTCGGCGTCGTCGTGGCCGCGCGCACGAGATTGGGGACCGGCGCACCGTTACCGGTTGCCGACGGGCTCGGGGATGCCGATACAGATGCCGTGGGGCTCGCAGACGGTGACGCAGTTGCTGAGGCCGATGCCGAGGCACTTGGCGACGGCGTGGGTATGGGTTGCGGCGATCCGGCCGTCTCCGCTTCAACTGCACGGAAATCGAGCAACGCGGTCTGTTTGAGCGACTCGGCAATTCCGTTGTCACTCACCCCCGGGATCGACACGATGATGGCTGCGTTATTACCGGAACCTTGCGTGGTGACTTCGGCCTCCGCCACGCCTAGCCCGTTGACGCGCTGCCGAATAATTTCGACCGTCTGCTGCAATTGCTGATCGCTGATCGTCTGGTCATTGAGAGCACGCGGCTTCAAGATGACCTGGGTACCACCGCGAAGATCAAGACCAAGTTGAGGCGAGTTGGGCACTCCCGGCCAGAAGGCCCAGACAATGAGCCCAATCACCGCAAGGGTAAGGATGACCAAGGACCGCCCGGGTCGCGCGGGTGTCTGTTGCTGGGCCACCGTGGTGTGCCTTCCTGGTCGAGTGTTGAACGAGTCCGCGCTCTTACGGACTAAACAGTGTCTGTTGTGGATCCTGACGGTGCAGCGCTCTGATCAGTTCCCGACTCTTCCTCAGCGGTCGGAGAAGTGAGTACCCTCGCCACCGCTTGATCGACGATTGTGACGATCACCGACGGTGCGACTTCGATTTCCAGTTCACCGTCACCACGAGAGACGACCGTGCCGATCATGCCCGAGGCCATCAGAATGCGGTCGCCCGGGGTGATGCTTTCGATCAGGGACCGCTGAGCGGCGGCCCGCGCCTTTGCCGGGCGCAAGATAAGTAGCCAGAAAGCAGCTGCCACTACAACCAAGAAAATGAGCGGGAAGAGGTTGTCGCCCATGGAGTAGAGCTCCTCATAGTGGAGTGTGGCCTCGGAGGGTCAGCCGCAAATCGCTGACCATGTCACCCGATCCTAGAGGAGCGTAGGTCGCGGGTCGGTCAAGGCACCGGTTCAGAGGTCAAGTTGGGTTTGATCCGGCGCCGCGGGACCAGGCGGCTGAAGACCCAAATGAGTCCAAGCCGCGGGTGTCGCAACCCGTCCGCGAGGGGTTCGGGCTAGGAGTCCGGCTCGCACGAGGAAGGGTTCGGCAACCTCTTCCAGGGTGGTCGACTCCTCGCCCACTGCCACCGCCAACGTCGACACACCCACGGGGCCGCCGCCAAAGCGGCGCACCAAGGCATCGAGGACCGCGCGGTCGAGGCGATCAAGTCCGAGCAAATCAACGTCGAACAGGTCGAGCGCGGACTGCGCTGTGGCGCGGTCGATGCGACCCGAGCCTTCGACCTGCGCGTAATCGCGTACGCGACGCAAGAGTCGGTTCGCAATGCGCGGTGTTCCTCGACTGCGGGAGGCGATTTCCGAACCAGCCTCGGCATCGAGTTCGACCGCGAGGAGTCGCGCGCTGCGGACCAAGATCTGCTCGAGTTCGCCGGTCGAGTAAAAGTCCATATGCGCGGTAAATCCGAAGCGGTCGCGCAACGGCCCCGGCAACAGCCCCGCTCTCGTCGTGGCACCGACCACGGTGAAGGGAGGAAGTTCGAGTGGAATCGCCGTGGCTCCCGGGCCTTTACCCACCACTACATCGACGCGGAAGTCCTCCATCGCGAGATAGAGCATTTCTTCGGCAGGTCGAGCCATGCGGTGTACCTCGTCAAGGAAGAGCACTTCACCTGGTTCAAGACTGGACAGCACCGCCGCGAGATCGCCCGCGTGCTGAATGGCCGGGCCGCTGGTGATGCGCAGGGGCACTCCGAGTTCACCCGAGACGATCATCGCCAGCGTCGTCTTTCCGAGCCCGGGAGGACCTGAAAGCAAGATGTGGTCGGCGGCGCGCCCGCGTTGCCTGGCAGCCTCAAGCACTAATCCGAGTTGCGCTTTGACACGTGCCTGCCCGACGAATTCATTAAGGTCACGCGGCCGCAAGGCTCCTTCTACGGCTCGGTCATCGACGGACGCCTCAGCATCAACGATGTCGGGTTCGGAGTCACTCATCCGCGGTCCAAACTGCGAAGGGCAGCGCGCAGTAGCCCGGGGACGTCGGGCGCGAGCTCTGTTGATTCAACATCGACACGAACGCGCTCGATCGCCTCATCGGCCTCGCGGGATGTCCAACCGAGAGCCGTGAGTGCACCATGTACCTGACTCTGCCAATCAGTTACCACGTCGCCGTTGAAACTCGCCGTTGACGATGGTGGTGCCAGCCGATCCTTGAGTTCGAGCACAAGTCGTTGCGCGCCCTTGCTTCCAATGCCGGGAACCTTGGTGAGCGTAGCCAAATCGCCGGTCGCCACCGCACGACGGATGTCGTCGGGGCGAAGGGCCGCAAGCATCGCTTGAGCAATGCGCGGACCGATTCCACTGACTGTCTGCACCGACTCAAAAACACTGCGCTCGTCTGAGTCGTTAAAGCCGAAGAGGGTCAGGGAATCTTCGCGTACAACGAGCGTAGTCGGAAGTGTGACCATGTCACCCAGGCGCAGCGACGCGATGGTTGCCGGAGTGCACTGAACGAGCAGACCCGCGCCGCCGACCTCGATGACAGCGTTGTCGACGCCCTTGTGCAGCACGATTCCGCGTACGGATGCGATCATCGCGCCGCACCGCGCAGGGCCGCGTCGAGGCGTGCTTCGGCCGATCCGCGCCAGATCTGCGTGATGGCCAGCGCAAGGGCATCTGCGGCATCGGCGGGTCGAGGGACAGCGTCAAGTGAGAGCAGTCGAGCGACCATCGTTCCGACCTGAGCCTTATCGGCCCGACCGCTTCCGGTAACTGCCGCCTTTACCTCACTGGGCGTACGCATCATCACGGGAATGCCGGCCCGCGCGGCCTCAGTGAGCGCCGCACCTGCCGCCTGCGCCGTTCCCATGACCGTGCGCACGTTGTGCTGACTGAAGACCCGCTCGACAGCGACCTGGTCGGGCTCAAACTGTTCGAGAACGCGCCGAACCCCATCGGCCACGGCCAGCAATCGCAGCGCCAAATCGGCATCGGCGGGAGTTCGAATGACTTCCACGTGCACTAGGTGAAGGGAACGTCCCGGGGTTCCCTCAACTACCCCGATGCCACATCGGGTCAACCCGGGATCGACGCCGAGAACGCGCACGATCGACCTCCCGGTACCGGCACGCGGCTACTTCCCGCTACGCGCAATTATCCGAACATGTGTTCGGATGCTATCGGCACCGCCGTGTCTTCGGGACCACCGACGCGCCGACCTGATCAGAGGGGATCGCTACCGTCGAGCGTCAGAGCCGCCGCTCCGAGCGGATCGGCCGGCACGATCGGTCGTCCGACCACTTCGGCGAAACCTTCGCCCATGCAGCGTGCGAACAGTTCCCGATCGAGTACGGCCGCATCGTCCGTCGACAGACCCACACTCGCCAGACCCGCATACGACAGGAGTGTGACGTTCACGGCCGCACCGATGGTCGACACCATCGGGTACATACGAAGAACCTGCGCACCGGCGACCCACACGGGAACCGGCACCCCAGGAACATTGCTCGCGGTGAAGTCGCTCGTGCGAGCTGCCGCTGCGAGCACTTCCGAAGGAACCAGACGACTCATCTCGGCGAGGGCGTCGGCAAGACCGAGTGCAGGCTCGTTGCGCCAAGAAATGACCGTGTCGTGAATCGTGCGCATGCGGCCGTCGAGATCGTCGGAAGAAACCGGCACCTCGAAGCGGGCGATGGTGACCGCGTTCGATGCGCTGTCGCCGTGCTTGCGCAGACTGATCGGCATGTTGACGCGCAGCGACGTGATGGGTTCGCCGCGCTCGTCGTGGTAGCGGCCAAGGCCACCAGTGATGGCGCCCATGAAGGCATCGTTCAACGACAAGCCCCGGCTCTTTCCTGCCGCTTTGAGTTCCGCGAGCGGCAGGTCATACGTGACGAAGTGGTAGTTGATGCTGCGCCCTGTCATTGAGGGCGAAAGCGGACTCGATGGCACCGACACGAATCGGGCAATGCTGCGAACGAGGGTGGCCACGTCGTCGACTGCCTCAGCTGGGCTGCTGAGCAACTTGCCCAAGACAGGCAGAGCCGCCTCCACCGCTTCACGAGCCGAACGCGCCATCCGGCCGCTGGCCTCCTTCATCGCGTGAGCAACGAGTCCCATCTGATCAATGTCGGCCGCCACAGGCGCTTCAGGCATCGGGCCGAGGTCGACACCTTCAGGAACGAAGTCGACGACAGTCGCGCCGAGCAACATGGCCCCTTGGCCGTCGGCGATCGTGTGGTTGAGCTTGATCATCAACGCTGACCGGTTGCCCTCAAGACCTTCCAACAAGGTCACTCGCCACAGTGGCCGCTGCAGGTCGAAATCAGTCATGCTTTGGCGGCGCACCTCATCGAGTACCTGATCCCAGTTCCCGGGAAGGCTGATGCGAAAACGCCTGAGGTGAAACGAGAGGTCAAAGTCGGGATCGACCATCAGCCGCGGGGTCATCGTGTCAACGGGTCCGGTGACTACCTTTTGTCGCAGCACGGGAGCCAACCGTGAGGCTCGGTCGAACCGCTCGACGAGGCGGTCCCAATCCGGGGTTCCCTCAAGAAGAATTAAGCCGATGATGGGTGAACGCAGGGACGGGTCGCCCGCGGCACCGCGCCACGTCGCAAAGTCCCACCCCGAGAGTCGTTGCGGCTGCAGCACCGGGCCGGTGGGCTTCTTTGGAGCGGGCTTCGCAGGAGCCTTCTTGGCAGGCGCCTTCTTCGCAGGAGCCTTCTTGGCAGGCGCCTTCTTGGCAGGCGCCTTCTTCGCGGGCGCCTTCTTGGCAGGCGCCTTCTTCGCGGGCGCCTTCTTCGCGGGAGCCTTCTTCGCGGGTGGCGTCGTCGTCTCGTCCGTCACGGCGGGTCCTCTCCTCGAGCAGTTGATGGGGAAGAAAAACTGCCTCTATGCGTGCTTACTGACCCCCCATGCGAAAAAAGGTATGGGGGGGGTGGTTAGCCCAGTTGCTCGTAGATCTCGTCGCTCACGTCAAAGTTCGCAAACACATTCTGTACATCATCGCTGTCTTCCAGTGCCTCAATCAGTCGGAAAACCTTCGTCGCGCCGTCAGCATCGAGGGGAACAGTGACACTGGGCAGGAACGAGGCATCGGCCGACTCGTAGTCGATGCCAGCGGCCTGCAACGCGGTGCGCACCGCCACCAAATCAGTGGCTTCGCTGACAATTTCGAAGGAACCGTCGAGGTCGTTGACCTCTTCGGCGCCCGCGTCGAGAACCGCATCAAGAATCTGGTCTTCGGTCACTGACTCACCCGGCACGATGATGACGCCCTTGCGCGTGAACAGGTATGACACACTGCCGGGGTCGGCCATGCTGCCACCGTTGCGTGTCATGGCCACGCGCACCTCGGAGGCCGCCCGGTTGCGGTTGTCGGTGAGGCACTCGATGAGAACGGCCACTCCGTTTGGGCCGTAGCCCTCGTACATGATCGTCTGCCAGTCGGCGCCACCGGCTTCCAAACCCGACCCGCGCTTGACGGCGCGATCGATGTTGTCGTTAGGAACCGAGGTCTTCTTGGCCTTCTGAATGGCGTCGTACAGCGTCGGGTTACCCAGCGGGTCTCCCCCGCCGATGCGCGCGGCCACTTCAATGTTCTTGATCAGCTTGGCAAACAGCTTGCCTCGCTTGGCGTCGACGACGGCCTTCTTGTGCTTGGTGGTGGCCCACTTGGAATGGCCGCTCATGACTGACCTCTCACAATCTCGACGAAGTGCCGGTGCACCCGCAAGTCACCGGTGAGTTCAGGGTGAAAAGCGGTTGCTAGCAGGACGTTCTGACGGACAGCGACGATCCTACCTGCGGCGGGCCCACCTTCAACCCGCCCGATCACTTCCACCGACTCGCCCACCTGCTCAACCCACGGAGCCCGAATGAAGATTCCGTGCATTGCCGGCCCTTCAAGGGTCGGCAGGTGCAGGTCAGCCTCGAACGAGTCGATCTGGCGGCCAAAAGCATTACGCCGCACCGTCATGTCGATTCCGCCGATGGTCTGCTGATCCGAACGCCCATCGAGAATGCGGTCAGCGAGCATAATCATCCCGGCACAGGAACCATAGGCAGGCATCCCGCCTGCAACGCGCGCGCGCAGCGGCTCAAGCAGCCCCGAGGTTCGGGCAAGCAGCGACATCGTGCTCGACTCGCCGCCAGGAATTACCAGGGCCTCGACCGACTCAAGATCCTCAGGTGTACGCACGCGCAGAGTGAGAGCACCACACTGCTGCAGCATGTGCTCGTGTTCACGGACATCACCTTGGAGGGCGAGCACCCCGATACGCGGCTGCGATGAGGCCATCGACAGGCCTCGGTTCACCAGCCCCGGTCTTCGAGGCGGTGGTGCACGGGGATGTCCGCCACGTTGATTCCGACCATGGCTTCACCCAGTCCGCGCGACACCTTCGCGACGACATCGGGGTTGTCGTAGTTGAGCGTGGCCTGCACAATCGCCTGCGCCCTCTTGACCGGGTCACCGGACTTGAAGATACCCGAGCCGACGAATACACCCTCTGCACCGAGTTGCATCATCATCGCCGCGTCGGCGGGAGTGGCGATACCACCAGCGGTGAAGAGCACCACCGGAAGCTTGCCGGCCTTGGCAACTTCGACGACGAGGTCGTAGGGCGCCTGCAATTCCTTCGCCGCAACGTACAACTCATCGGGAGACATGGAGTTAAGTCGACGCAACTCGCCACGAATCTTGCGCATGTGTGTGGTGGCATTAGAAACATCGCCCGTGCCAGCTTCGCCCTTCGAGCGAATCATTGCGGCGCCTTCGGTGATGCGACGCAGCGCTTCACCTAAGTTGGTGGCACCGCACACGAACGGAACTGTGAAAGCCCACTTGTCGATGTGGTTGGCGTAGTCGGCCGGCGTGAGGACTTCGGATTCGTCGATGTAGTCGACCCCAAGGGCCTGAAGCACCTGAGCTTCAGCAAAGTGGCCGATGCGCGCCTTCGCCATCACCGGAATGGTGACCGCGGCGACGATGCCGTCGATCATGTCGGGGTCGCTCATCCGCGACACGCCACCCTCAGCACGAATATCGGCGGGCACCCGCTCGAGTGCCATCACCGCTACTGCGCCGGCATCTTCAGCAATCTTGGCCTGATCGGCCGTGACAACGTCCATGATCACGCCACCCTTGAGCATCTCTGCCATTCCGCGCTTGACGCGCGCGGTTCCAAGGTGCGGGGTGGTCTGTTCGTCTGGGCTGGTCACGGTGCGCACCTCTTCGGATCGATCAAGGGCCTACACGAGGCCTCTCGGGCGCTCCCATCCTAGGACCTGAGCCGAAGGTCGGCGAATGAGGCCGATCTACCGGGAGCCAAACCCAGCGGGAACGGCATCGTCGAGTTCAATCGTCGTTGGCAACGGTGTGTGACCGGCCAGTCCGAACATTTGCACCAGTCGGCGCTGACGAATCGCCAAACATGACCTCACCGCGTCATTGTGGAAGCGGCGAGCGAGTTGCACGCGGCGGCAGGCGGTCTCTAGGACGTCGGCCATCGGCGCCTCGGGGATTTCGTCGAGAACTTCGACATCCTCACGCTCACCGAAGGCCGCCGCCAAAGCTCCAGTGAGCTCACTCTCGACGATCGACACCTCATCGAAATCGTCGGGCTCAACCTCTCGGGCCGCGGCAGCCGCCTCTCCCAATACGACACTTGAGGCCGGATCGAGAATGCCCGACCCCGCAATTTCCGACACGACACCACTGCGTCTGGCCAACTGCACCTCGAGAGCATTGGCGGCCGACTCGATGCGTAGGTGTAAACGGTCGAGGCGTCCGGCAACCTGCGAAAGATACAGCCCGAATAGCAGCAGAATCGCGATGCCGATGGCCCACCACATCCACGTCACGACGATTCACCACTCTCAGAGGATCGAGTGAAGCGGGCAAGCCGGCCAACGATCTGACCACGGAGATCACATTGCACTGGTCCGGCGCCCACCGTGACGCTCTCGTAGACCTCCACGATCTCGCGAGCCACACTCGACCAGTCGTATTCGTGTGCGCGTCGCAGTCCCACAGTCGACAGGTACTCACGACGCACGCGATCGTCGAGCAGGTCACTGACACTTCGCGCCAAGGCCGCCGAATCGCCGGTCGCGAACTCTTCACCGCAACGACCATGATCAAGCACCCGGTCGAATGCCGGCAGGTCGCTGGCAACCACCGGCGTTCCGGCCGCCATCGCTTCGAGCAGCACGATGCCGAACGATTCACCACCGGTATGGGGAGCCACGTAAATATCGACCGAATGCAACGCGTCGACCTTGTCCGAATCACTGACGAGTCCGAGGAACTCCAGATGTGGCCGCACCTCATCGGACAGGGAGCCAACGATGTCGTCGACGTCGCCTGGACCGGCAACGAGGCAGCGAACGTTCGGGTGTCGTTCGAGGATCGCAGGCATGGCATCGATCAGCACCTCAAGTCCTTTGCGCGGTTCGTCGATGCGGCCAAGGAACATCAGCGCGCCGCCATCCCCGGGCCAGCCCGGCCGCGCAGTTCCTTGCGAGTAGGCACTGCAGTTGACGCCATTGGGAATGAGCACTGCGTCGCCGCCGACATGCTGAACAAGCGTGCGGCGCGCCGCTTCACTGACGGCAATTCGAGCGCTGAGTTTCTCCATAGCGGTCTGGATGGGGCCATTCACGGCCAGCAACATGCGTGACCGCTCATGCGATGAGTGCCATGTTCCTACGACAGGACCGTTGGCCACCCAGCACGCGATGAGGCCAAGACTCGGCGCCGCTGGTTCATGAATGTGCAGAACATCAAACTCGCCTTCGCGAATCCATCGCCGCACGATTTGTGTTGCTCCTACGCCGAACTTCAGGCGCGCTACTGATCCGTTGTAGCGAACTGCCGTTGATCGCCCCGCTGGCACAACGTAGGACTCAACCTCGCCGTCGTCTTTGGTCGGCGCCAACACACTCACCCAATGGCCTTCGCGAATCAGTTCCTCCGCGAGATCGCGCACGTGCGACTTCACGCCTCCGGGCACATCCCAGTCGTAGGGGCACACGAGGCCAATCCTCATGCGGGCGCTCGACCTTCTTGCCCACGCGGTTCGTCAACGTAGACCCGAGAGAGCATGTGCCAATCCTCCGGATGATCACGCACACCCTGCTCAAACACCCGCGCGAGATCTTGGGTGACGATGCGAATGCGTTCGGCACGATCGCCTTCCTGCGGAATCACGAGCGGCTCATGGATGTGGCCCATCGCATTGGCACCGCCGTACCAGAGCGTTCCAGGAAAGAGTGGTGCGCCGGTATCGACGGCCAGTGCGGCCGGACCGGTAGGCAACTTGCTGATTCCGTTGAGGTACTCGATCTCGATTCCGCGTGCGCTCAAGTCGCGGTCGGCGAGGAATGCAACGAGTTTGCCCTCGTGCAGCCGCTGGGTGAAGATCGCCAACACCGAGGTATCGCCACCCTCATGCGGCAGCACCTCGATATTGCGAGCCCGACGGAAACTCACGAACTTCTCGAACAACTCTTCGGGCTTGAGCCGCTCGGCAACGGTCGTCACTCCCCCGTATTCAGCGGCCGCCCACGCGCCGGCGTGATCCCAGTTACCCGAATGCAGCAGAGAAACGATGGCGCCCTTCCCCGCGGCAAGGGCGACATGGAGCCGTTCGTAGTTCTCAAGTGTGAATCGAGTCGCGAGGCGCTCATCGCTCCAACCCGGCATCCGGAAGGCGTCGCAGTAGTAACGCATGTACGAGCGCATGCCGGCGCGACTCAATTCACGCAGATCCTTCTCCGGAAGTCCGCCCAGCGCACGATTGAGGTTGTGCTCGAGGCGAGTGACGCCCTTGCCACGCTTACGCCAGGCGATATCAGCGAGCCGATCGAACATGGCGTACGCGGCCCCTTCGGGCATGCGCCGAACGGCCGACCAACCCACCGTGAATCCGGCGACCACCATTCGATCGGAGGTGCGACTCATGACACATCCTTGGATCCGAGGGCCTGTCCGCGCACGTGCAGGATGCGCTGGATGGCGGTGATCCACACCACAATCACGAGCAGCCACAACAAAATCGGCATCGCCAACGTGATGCCAAGCCCGGTCAAAAGCAGTCCGAGAGCCACAAAGAGCATTCGTTCGGTGCGCTCCGCGAAGCCGACGTTGCACGTCATTCCCAACCCCTCGGCTCGCGCTCGCGCGTAGGACACCACAAATCCGCCAATGAGGGCCAGCATCGCGGCCACACTCGTGACGAATTCCTGCTGCGAGGCGTACCAATAGATCAGTGCTCCGAACACCGCTCCGTCTGCAATGCGATCGAGAGTGGAGTCGAGAAAGGCGCCCCAGGGGCCGCTGCGACCTGACAGGCGCGCCATCGTGCCATCGAGCATGTCGGAGGGCGCAAAAATAAGCGCCCCGAGCAACGCCCACAGGAAATGACCGGTCGCGACAAGCAGCACGGATACGGCGATGACGCCCACGGTTCCGACGATCGTGACAGCATCGGGCGAGATGTGCATGCGCAGCAGCAACCGAGCCGGCGGCTCGATGATGCCGGAGACCGCTCCCCGAACATCTTGATTGTTGAGCACGCCACCGTCCCGTCGCCAAGGCCGGGCGCCCACCGCCTCGGTATCCCGATGGTACCGACTCTTGGCCGCGAGGTACTTCGGGCACGACGGCCCGGACGGAGGTCCCTTGCCAGAGCGGCTCGACGAGGGCAGGCTTCGAGTGTGGCTGAGGCAAATGCGCGTGGGCGCGACCAGAAGGGTCCCGAGGTCGATGATCCGGCCCTTCTTCGCAATGTAGTGCTCGTCGGACCAAGTGGCTCAGGGAAAACCACCCTGCTCGAGTCACTGCTGGCGATGACCGGCACCATCACTCGGGCAGGTCGGGTTGAGGACGGTTCCACCGTCAGCGATTTCGACGAGTCCGAGCAGCGCCAGCAACGATCAGTCGGGTTATCGATCGCGCCGGTGATGTGGAACGGCGTCAAGGTCAACTTCATCGACACACCCGGTTACGCCGACTACGTGGGTGACCTGCGCGCAGGTCTGCGTGCCGCCGACGCTGCACTTTTTGTGGTGTCAGCCGTCGATGGTGTCGATGCCGTCACTGCCCTTCTCTGGCAGGAATGTGCTGTGGTGGGCATGCCGCGAGCCATCGTGGTGACCCGCGTCGACCATCCTCGTGCCGACTTCGATGAGATGATCGCGATCTGCCAACGACTACTGGGCGACGGCGTCATGCCGCTGTATCTACCCATGGCCAGCGACGAAGGTGGTGCGGCCGGACTTCTCGACCTTCTTGCGCGACGAGTCATCGATTACAGCGGTGGCACCCGCAGCGAGCGCCAACCCGATGCTGAACACGTCACCCTCACCGACGTTGCGCGCAACGAACTCATCGAAGGCATCATCACCGAGTCCGAAGACGAAACGTTGATGGATCGGTGGCTCGCTGGTGAGGAAGTCGACGAAGACACGCTCATCAACGACCTCGAGGCCGCAGTGTCTCGCGGGTCGTTCTACCCGGTACTTGGCACCGCCGTTGAGCCGGCGGGATTCGGTCTCACCGAGGTGATGCATCTGGTGACGCGCGGATTCCCCTCGCCGCTTGAACACCCCTTGCCAACTGTTACCGACATCAAGGAAAGCCCCGTTGAGCCACTGACATGCGACCCTTCTGGCCCGCTGCTCGCTGAAGTCGTCAAGACGACGACCGACCCTTATGTTGGTCGACTCTCTCTCGTGCGGGTCTTTTCCGGAACGCTCGTACCGGACCAGATGCTTCACGTGTCGGGTCATTTCGCCGATCGCGATCACAACCACGACCTCGATGAGAAGGTCGGCGTGGTGTCATCGCCACTTGGTCGCACGCAACGCACGGTCTCGCGCGCAATCGCAGGTGACATCGTCGCTGTGGCCAAGCTTGTGCATGCCGAAACGGGAGACACGTTGTCGTCGGTGGAGCGACCCCTACTGATGCAGCCATGGCTCATGCCCGACCCGCTGCTTCCGCTGGCGATCGTCGCTCACTCCACGGCTGATGAAGATCGACTCGGTCAGGCGCTGAGCCGCCTTACCGCTGAAGATCCGACACTGCGCTTGGAGAACAGTCACGAGACAGGTCAGTTAGTGCTGTGGTGCCTCGGTGAGGCTCACGCCGCCGTGGTTCTCGATCGACTCACCAACCGCCACGGCGTTTCGGTCGACGTCGTGCCGCTGCGCATTTCGCTACGCGAGGCGTTCGCCGAACCCGCTGATGGGCATGGCCGACTGGTGAAGCAGAGCGGCGGACACGGTCAGTTTGCGGTGGTCGATATTTCGGTGGAACCGCTCCCCCTCGGATCAGGTTTCGAGTTCGTCGATGCAGTGGTGGGTGGCGCCGTTCCTCGCAACTACATTCCCAGCGTTGAGAAGGGCATCCGCACTCAGATGGAACACGGTCTGTTGGCCGGGTACCCGGTCGTTGACCTCAAGGTGACGTTGCGCGATGGGAAATCACACTCGGTCGACAGCAGCGACATGGCCTTCCAACACGCGGGTGGCCTGGCACTCAAAGATGCAGCGACCAAGGCCAAGGTTTCACTCCTTGAACCCGTCGACATGATCGAGGTCAGCGTCGCCGACGAGTACGTGGGCGCCGTGATGAGTGACATGTCGACGCGTCGGGGACGGCTCAGCGGTACCGAGCCCGAGACGTCGGGCCGCACCCTGATTCGCGCTGAGGTTCCGCAAAGTGAGCTCACCCGGTACGCGATTGACCTGCGGTCGATGTCGCACGGCACCGGTACGTTTACGCGCACCTTGCGCGGCTACGAGCCGATGCCACAGAACGCGGCGAAGAAGATCCTCGAGGCCGGGTGAGGTCCCTCACGAACGCTTAGCCAACTTCGTCGGCAACCGGCCACGCGGCGGCCAACAGGTCACGCGTTTCGTGCAGCAATTGCGGAAGCACCTTCGCCGAACCAATGACGGTCATGAAGTTGGCGTCACCACCCCAGCGCGGAACCACGTGCTGGTGCAGGTGATCGCTGAGCGAACCGCCCGCTGCGCCACCGAGGTTCAAGCCGGTGTTGAAGCCATGAGGTGACGACACCTGGCGAATCACTCGCACCGCGGTGCGAGTCATGACACCGAGTTCGGCGAGTTCGTCGTCTCTGAGTTCATCAAGTTCACCGATGTGCCGGTAGGGCACCACCATCAAGTGACCCGGGTTGTAGGGGTATTTGTTGAGCACCGCGTAGCACATCTGGCCATGCGCCACGATCAGACTCTCGTCATCACTGAGCGTCGGGATGACGCAGAATGGGCAGCCCTCGTCAGCCCGACCGCTGCTGACGTAGGCCATCCGAAACGGCGCCCACAATCGCGCCAACCGATCGTCTCCGAGGTCGACTCCGCCCGCAAGAATCCCCTCAGGGGACACGGACGGCAACTCACTCATGTCAGACCTGCACCCGTGAAGTGATGGCAGCCGTGATCTCGGCGATGGCCTCATCAATCGGCACGCCGTTCTTCTGCTCACCATCGCGGTAGCGGAATGACACCGCGCCAGCCGCGGCATCCTCATCACCTGCGATGAGCATGTAAGGCACCTTCTGCTTCTGGGCGTTGCGAATCTTCTTCTGCATACGGTCATCGCTGTCATCAACTTCAACGCGCACACCAGCCGCACGCAACTTCACAGCAACCCCATTGAGGTACTCAACATGTTGGTCAGTGATCGGAATGCCGACGACCTGCACGGGCGCCAACCATGGAGGGAACGCTCCGGCGTAGTGCTCAAGCAGCACTCCGAAGAACCGTTCGATCGATCCGAATAGTGCGCGGTGAATCATGACCGGACGTTGACGCGAACCATCGGGAGCGGTGTACTCGAGTTCGAATCGCTCGGGCAGGTTGAAGTCGACCTGAATCGTCGACATCTGCCAGGTGCGCCCGATCGCATCTTTGGCCTGCACCGAAATCTTGGGGCCGTAGAAGGCGGCGCCACCTTCATCGAGCACGAGGTCGAGTCCCTGCTTAAGCGCTGCTTCGCGCAGCACCTCCGTGGCATCGGCCCACACCTCGTCACTACCGATCGACTTGTTGGGATCACGCGTCGACAGTTCGAGGTAGAACTCGTCAAGGCCGTAATCACGCAACAGGTTGAGCACGAACGTAAGCAACGAATCGAGTTCGTCGGGCATCTGTTCAACCGTGCAGTAGATGTGGGCATCGTCCTGGGTGAACCCGCGAGCACGCGCGAGACCCTGCACAACCCCGCTCTTCTCGTAGCGATAGACCGTGCCGAACTCGAACAACCGCAACGGAAGTTCGCGGTACGAACGCCCACGCGCGCGAAAGATCAGGTTGTGCATCGGGCAGTTCATCGGCTTCATGTAGTACTTCTGCGGCGCCCGCTTCAGTTCACCGTTCGGCCCATACTCGGCATCGAGTTCCATGGGCGGGTACATGCCCTCGGCGTACCAGTCGAGGTGGCCGGAGGTTTCGAACAACTGTGCCTTGGTGAGGTGAGGGGTATTGACGAACTCGTAACCACCCTCTTCGTGTCGACGGCGCGAGTAGTGCTCCATCTCGCGACGCACCACACCACCCTTGGGGTGGAATACCGCGAGACCTGAACCGATTTCTTCTGGGAACGAGAAAAGGTCGAGTTCACTGCCCAGGCGTCGGTGGTCGCGCTTCTCAGCTTCTTCAAGGAACGTGAGGTGCGCGCGCATGGCGTCCTTGTCGGGCCACGCGGTTCCGTAGACGCGCTGCAGTTGCTCGTTGTCCTGATCACCGAGCCAGTAGGCAGCGGCGGTGCGCATCAACTTGAACGCATTGGGCGGAATCACGCGCGTAGTAGGTACGTGCGGACCGCGGCACAGGTCTTTCCAGACAACCTCGTCTTTGCGATTAATGTTGTCATAGATCGTGAGCTCGGAGCCGCCCACTTCCATCACATCGGCGCCACCCTCACTGCCGATGAGTCGCAACTTGTACGGCTCGCCGGCAAGTTCCGCCCGCGCTTCCTCGTCACTGACTACCCGCCGGTGGAAGCGCTGACCGCTCTTGAGAATCTCAGTCATGCGCTTCTCAAGGGCCGTCAGGTCTTCGGGCGTGAACGGACGTTCGACCCCAAAGTCGTAGTAGAACCCATCCCGGATAGGCGGGCCGATACCCAGTTTCGACTCTGGGAACAGATCTTGGACCGCTTGGGCGAGCACGTGCGCCGTTGAGTGACGCATCACCCGGAGGCCGTCTTCGGAGTCAATGGCTACCGGCTCGACGACATCGCCATCGGTCAACGGCTGGTCGAGGTCGACGAGTTCGCCATTGACCCGCGCAACCACGATGGAGCGGTCATCGGCGAAGAGAACAGCAGAGGTGGTGCCGGTCTCGACCGTGTGTGACTGCTGCTCTCCAGCGGGTCCAACGGTGAGCGTGATCTGCGGCACGGGTACTCCTGAACTCAGGGCGGTCTCTGACCCTCCGAGGCTACCGGGTGCCGGCTGCATTCACGCAGCCGCTCAGGACGATCGGAAACCGATTCGGTACAGGCCTCCGCCGAGAGTGACTGCATAGAGCTCCCGATGGCGGTCGACGCCGAACCCCGAAACCCCCGGAAGGCTCGTCGCAGCAGTCAGGACACCGCTGCGATAGGCCCAGATGCGGCCAGTCACGTAGTCGCCAAGGACGTAGGTGCCTCGAGAGGCTGGGAAAGTAGCGCCGCGGTAGACGAACCCTCCGATGATCGCTTCGGCACCTAGATTGGCGGGGCAGCCGGCGCCAGAATCGGGGTGACAGAACTCAAGTACCGGAGCGGTATACACCGTGCCAACGCGACAGCGAGCCGCGTTGTAGATGTGCAGCCCCTCGCGACATGACCAGCCGAGGTTACGCCCCTTCGCAGAGGCTGCGGGAACTGCATTGATTTCCTCGTAGGCGTGCTGTCCTACATCCCCGATCCACTGCGTTCCATTCGTGTCGAATGACCAACGCCACGGATTACGCAGGCCCGTCATCCAGATCTCGTGCCGTGCTGTGGCGGATGCCGCGAACGGATTCGTGCTCGGCGAGCAGTAAGCGTGCCCCGCGCACCGCACATTGATCCGCAACATTTTGCCGAGCAATGAGCGCGTGCTCTGTGCATTGTTCGGCTGATCTCCTCCACCACCTCCGTCGCCGGTTCCGAGATACAAAAAGCCGTCGGGGCCAAAGCCGATATAGCCGCCATTGTGGTTGGCATGGCCAGGGTGCGGCACGACAAGCACTGTGGTGGCTGAGGAAGCGCGAGCGGTCGACGAGGTAGTCGACGAAGCCGTGTAGCGAGCGAGCACAAGAGCCCCGTCAGGGCGCGTATACGTGACCCACAACAGATGCGATGTCGCGAAATCGGGTGCGAAGGCAAGTCCGAGCATGCCTCGCTCACCACCGCTGTTAACCCGTGAACGAATGTCGAGGTAGGTACCGCGGATTGCCCCTCCGACCACGGTGCGGATGCGACCCGCCTGTTCAACGACGAAGAGACGTCCGGTGCCATCGGGTGCGGAAGTGACGAGCACCGGCGCTACAAAGCCACTCGCAACGAGTGTTGTGGTCAGACGTGTGCGAGCAATAGGAAGCGGCACTACCGCGGCGCGGGTGACTGCAGAAGTTCGGCTTGACGTGGGGGCGCTCGATGCGACCGAGACAGCACATGCACCCACCGCGACGACCAACGCGACCATGGCCGCCGCAACTGATCTACCTGACAGACGCATCTGACCTCCCTCACAGACGGTACGTCGGCTGGTGCAGTCGCGCACTTCCTCACTAGGCCGTCTTAGTGGTGCCACTCACAGTTCGCCCATCCGCCATTCCGATCGCGCGCGAATGCGAGTCTCCCAGTGCATCTTTTGACCAAAGAATCCCTAGACGGGCACCTTCTGACAGAAGAATTCCGAAGCGGACAAGACCGAGGGAAGCGAAATCCTCGGAAGTTGTTGACTCGTCTGCCCCATCTCGAGGGCTCGCCCGTCATCGTGATCCCCCAAAAACCCGCACCGGTGCACGCGGCTTAGTGAATCTTCGGAATCCCTTTAGTACCAACGGTTTTTCGGGTGGGCGATACTGGGTTCGAACCAGTTTTAGCCTAGGCCGCTGACCTGCGCAGACTCTCAGATTCCGTTGGATAGCAACGGTTCTGGTATGGCGTGACATGACACGCGCAGACATGGGATACGCTCGTAAGTGCACGTCATGCACTTATCTAGCGATACTGGAAGGTGGTCAGTGATGCCCAAGCCTAGGCGTTCTAAGGGTTCGGGAACGGTCAGACAACTAGCGTCTGGCAGGTTCCAAGCGATCATGGTGCACGACGGCCAACGGCAGGCGCGCACCTTTGAGACGAAGGCAGGCGCACAGGGTTGGCTGAACTCGCAGCGCCAAGACATCACCGATGGAGTATGGACGCCGACACCGGCCGCAGGTGGCCGAGCGCCCACGTTCGCGGATTACGCGCCGCAGTGGCTCGCACGACGCGATCTGAAGCCGCGCACGCGCCACGATTACCAAGCACTCCTCGACGCGTACCTGACGCCAGTCTGGGCTGACGTGCGACTGGATCGAATCAGCGTGGAAGATGTCGAGCAGTGGCACGCCGGACTACTTCCCGATGCACCCACGCAACGCGCGCATGTCTACAGTCTGCTGCGCACGATCTTGACCACGGCGTACCAGAAGGACATCATTCCGGCGAACCCTTGCCGCGTACCAGGTGCAGGTTCGGCCAAGCGCGCATCGACCACGGAGATTCCGACAGTGGCGCAGGTTGCCGCATTGGCTACGGCGATGCCGTCGACGAAGTACCGGCTGATGGTGCTGATGGCCGCGTGGTGCGGGTTGCGTTACGGCGAACTCACAGAGCTGCGCGGCGCTGACATCATCGACGGCCGCGTGAAGGTATCGCGCGCAGTGTCTCGCGTGGGCGGTCAGTACGTCGTCGGTGATACCAAGAGTGAAGCGGGAGTGCGTACCGTGGCTGTGCCGTCTTTCATCAGGGATGAACTCGACGACTTCGCGGCCGGTGTCGCTGCTGGTGCGCTGCTGTTCCCGTCGTCGCGTGGCCACTCCCATATGGCACCGAGTGCGTTCTACAAGGTGTTTTACCCTGCGCGCGACTCTGTCGGCTTGCCTGACCTTCGCTTCCATGACCTGCGCCACTTCCAAGGCACGATGTACGCGCAGACCGGCGCGACACTTGCCGAGATTCAAGGCCGACTCGGTCACTCCACTGTGCAAGCCGCGATGCGTTACCAAGGAATCGCGCAGGGACGCGATGCGGAATTGACCGAACGCATGGCGGCGCTAGCGAGTCAGTAAGTGGGTGGCAATAGTTATCCACAGTTGCATCCACAGGCGTGTTTGCGCCGTTCTTTGTTGTGTCATACCTTGCAATAACACGCACATAGACAGACATTCAGATAACGCCAAAGGGCATAGAGCACAGGCAAGGGCAGGAAGTTAACGTCGCCAGAGCGAGGTCTGGTAGCCGAGTTACTCGGTTAGGTCGTAGGTCCGACGTGTTCGGGCAGGCCGACATCCCACTCCCTTCACCGTGCTGACCTATGCCTGATCGGGTCAGTGCGGAATCCTGACCGATTGGTGCCCACTAATGGCGAAGCACTCAAGCATTTTCGACGGACCTACCTTCACAGTTGCCGAAGCAGCAACGATGGCGCACGTCACTGAACGCACGTTGCGCCGATGGATCGCTGACGGCCTGCTCTCCGCTAAGCGAATCGGCCCGCGCCGTATCGTCATCGAGCGCAGCGAACTAGAAGCACTCGTGCGCGGTGCAGCATGAACGCCAAACGCCGCCCGAAGGCGGCGCTGGTGGCTGGGCGGCCACTTGCAACGGTAACCGAATCAGTTCTTGAACTGCGTTGCCAGATCGCGGCGGTGACGCCATGACCGAGACCATAGAAGGCGTGACCCACATATGTGGGTCACGGTGCGACTCGTGGACAGACGCCGAAGCCTACTTCGCATTCTTGGAGGACTCCGAAAACGACCCGCTTCTCATCAAACACATCAACCAGATATCGCGGGAACACACGCGGCAACGCCACAAGCGCGAGACCTTGGGTCAGATAGGTGAGCAGATTGGGATATCACGCGAGTTGCTGCGGAAGTCCAGATACATCGCCAAGCACCGTGCCGATCTCAAGCCCGAAATTGAGTCTGGACACCTCAAGGTAGAGGTTGCCTATCGAGCGGCTCTAACCACGAACGGCCGCAAACTCCCCGCTCGACGCTGCTCGGCATCGACGGAGAACGCCGACGATGCGGTGCGCGTGCTGCTGCGCTACTTCGCGTGGGAGCAACTCGCGAATGCCATCAACAGGGCACCGATGTCGGACGGTGCAGCATGAGCAACGTCTTTGACCTGTTCAAGAGTCGCAGCGTCGTCGGCACCTGGCCACCGCCGCCCGAGTATTGGCAAGAGCGCGAACGCATTGCTGCGGCCGTCGATGTTCTCGACGTGCCACCACCTCATCGTCGTGCCATTGATCGCGCACGGCGTGACTATCCCGGCCGCGCCGAAGAAGTTCGCCGACTGTTCCGAATCCTCGATGTCGGCAGGCGCATGGATCACACGTACCGTCGGCGGTGGTCATCATGACGTGGACCAAGATCACCGACACTTTCATCACCGACCCGGCAATCATCGCGCTACCCGTACCGACTCGCTACCTCGTCATCGAGGCGCTGGTCTACTCCAACATTCATCTGACTGATGGGTGGATCAGCCGTGCCGCACTGTCTGTTGTGACTCGTCATCCCGATGCCGAGACAGCCGTGGCGCAGCTCGTCGCCGCTGGCCTATGGGACGTTCATCCTGGTGATGGCTGGCAGATTGTGGCATTCATCGGTGACCAGCGATCGGCCGAGCAAGTGCGCAATGAACGCGCGGCCAATGTGGAACGACAGAGCAAGTGGCGAGAAGTGCAACGACTTCATGGCTCTGGTGATCACTCTCGATGCTCGTCTAACTGTCGAGCGCGTAACGCCGTTAGTAACGCGTCTAGTAACGGACCCCCTGTCCAGTCCAGTCCTGACCTGACCCGTAAGGGATCAGGATCAGGACAACGTGATGACACCGCCCCGCCTGACGGCGGCGGCGTCATCACTGGACTACCGCAACTGGCGCGCGGCA
>CAIYMF010000142.1 GCA_903927265.1 uncultured bacterium
GCGATGACCCTGCCAGCATGACACCACCCATGCCGCCATTACTGCAGAATACAACGGCTGGACGCGGTCAAGCCTTGGTAACCGATCAACGCTTTGGTAGGTAGTTCTCAAGCCGCGCCGGCTTCAGACCCACAGCCGCATACCGGCGCACGAGGCGGGCCATATTTGCCTGAGTGTCACCTTCGAAATGCATGAGCACGATGTACTCAATTCCGCACGAAGCGGCGACAGACTCAATGAGTCGAGCCCGACTGTGCAGGTTGAAGTAGCCATCGCCGAAGGGCGGGCGCAGCATCCACGGCCGGTAGCCAAAAGACTTTCCGTACACAGATTGTGCAGAGCAAATTTCGCGCTTGCGATTCGTATTCATCCACGCCAGTGACTTGTGAGTCATGGTGTGGTTTTGAACAGTGCCGAATGAGGCGACTTTGGTGAAGTAGCGGGAGTGGTCAACCGACATTGTTGTGCGAGCCTGATTAGTTAGGAAGACGGTCACTGGAATCTTGCGCTTCACAACCCAGTCGGCTAACGCCTTCTGCCGGTACCAACCGTCGTCGATGGTGATGAAGAAGACTTTGTCCTTTGTCTTGATGTGATCCACCACCGCAGGCTTGCGTGCCACCACCGAAGGCGAAGCGACTTCAAGAACCGGTGCGGCATACGTAGGTGATGTCGTCGCCAGAACTGCTGACACCACCAGCGGTGCAGTCACCAGAGTCGCAAGACGAAGCGCGCGTCCGCTAACCCCCTTTGGGAACCATCCCCCGACCTTACCGACTCCCCCGAGGTGCCGTGCGGGGCTAGTGCTCCTGCTCCAAGAATCCAGATGTCCTAGAACTCGGTCGCCGGCATTACCAGTATTGATACAAGAAACTAGAAAGCTCGCACCGGCCGGACGAAGTCGTTGACGTTGTAGTAATCCATAAAGTACTGCGTGCCGTTGCGGAGATCCTGGGAATGGTAGTAGGAGTTCGGATCCTCCACAGTGGAGCTCCAATAGACCTTGGGCGACACCTTTACCGTCGTATTAGCCGTCTTTATGTATAGCCAGAGGCTATTGAGTTCAACATCGGTCGGCAGGCGCCAATCGGTTTTGCCACCCGAGGAACAACCCGCAGCCATCGACGTCGCAACATCCCAGATAGCCGCTTTGTCAGCAGTGTTGGTGGTATACCACCCATACGGTGCGGCCTCAAGATAGCGGCACGTGGTCGTCCCCGTCCCGCAAGCGAAGTCACTGGAGGCCGCGTAGAACACTATCCCGGTGCCAGGGCCAACGTCTCCGACCACGCACGTGCCACCGTTCGCGCAGGTAGCTCCCACGGTGTACGTCGCTCCTGATCTGCCACCGGTGGTCTTCACCCCGACGAGCACGGCGCCAGCGACGAGCACGAGCGCCAGAGCGCCGATGATGGCCAGGCGTCGGGTACGACGGTTTGACCTAGTCGAGGTGGCAGGCGTTTCTGGTCCCATGCCGGTGTCGGGCGGTGTGTCGGTCATCGGGTGCTCCTCAGGTGCGACGATGCTCGGAACTGCCACAGTAACCGCAGGCCTGTCGACCACTGGGCAAAATGTACGCAAGACCGAACAAGGGCCCTGTTTCGTAGGCACGGGCATTGGCACTGGCACCGGCTCGTGGCACTGGCTCATGGGCATCTTTTGACCGACGAACCCCGACACGGTCATCGATTGACCATAGAAGCCCGAGAACGGAAGGGGGCCCACCCTCCTGAACGTCCGCAACCAGACGGTAAGGATCGGTCGTGGACGGTAAGGAATCGAGGCAATTGGCTCAGGATGTAAGAAAGATAATCGAACAACTGAAATTCTCGGCATCAGAAAAGGGCCCCCGACCTACGTTTCCGCAGGTCAGAGGCCCTTTTACAACGTCGGGCTGACAGGATTTGAACCTGCGACCCCTTGACCCCCAGTCAAGTGCGCTACCAAGCTGCGCTACAGCCCGTTGTACTGCGGCGCCAGCATACCGAGAGAGCCTGCACTCCCCCGAAGCCCCCCACGGCCACGAAGGCTTAGGCGCTCATCGTCTTGTGCTTTGACCGAAACGACATCAGCGATCCGATCGACAACGCCGAGAGCGCCGATCCGATGCTGAGGAACGAGCCGACCGAGAATGCCGACAACGCCGATCCCGCCGACCCGATCGACAGCACCGATCCGACCGAGCCAATGCTCAACACCGAACCCTTACTGCGTATCGACAGGATCGACATTTCAGAGTCGATTGACCACCGCGAAGTTCCCATGGTGAAAGTCTGCCACCTCGCCTCTCCTAGAGTAGGTACATGTCGGCAGACGAGCTCGCAGCGTTGAAATCGCAATGGAACGACGTGCTCTACGACCTCGAAGCGCACAACCGCACGGCCTGGCTCGCACTCTTCGACGGAAGACTTGCCTCACTCGACGACGGAGTACTTACCCTCGACTTCTCCGACGCCACCAAATTTTCAGGCGCACACGAATTCGAACGAGCCCGGCGCCCCGACTTTCTCAACGCACTCAGCGAATCGATTGAGCGCATCACAGGTAACAGCCTGACCGTGACGGCAGGCTAGCGCTTACGCTTCTCGCGTACCCGCAGGTTGACCTGGATCGGTGATCCGACGAAACCGAATTCCTCACGTAGACGTCGCTCGATGAATCGACGGTAACCCGCCTCGAGGAAGCCGGACGTGAAGAGCACGAACGTCGGCGGACGAATCGACGCCTGCGTCGCGAATAGGATGCGCGGCTGCTTACCCGACCGCACCGGGTGCGGGTGCCCCGCCACCAGTTCGCCAAGGAACTGGTTGAGCCGACCCGTCGGAACACGCGTCTCCCAACCCGCGATGGCCTCATCGATTGCGGGAACAAGTCGCTGCAGATGCCGCCCTGTGAGAGCCGACATGTTCACCATGGGTGCCCACGCCACCGACAGCAGATCACGATCGATCTCACGCTCGAGGTAGGTGCGGCGATCGTCATCCATCAAGTCCCACTTGTTGAACACAATCACCAGCGCCCGACCGCTCTCCTCGACCATCGTGAGCAACCGCTGATCTTGTTCAGTGATCGGATGCGATACGTCGAGTAGCACCACGGCAACTTCGGCTTTGTCGAGTGCCGCCTTGGTACGAAGTACCGCGTAGTACTCGTGCCCACTCGCCTCGTCGTAGCGCTTACGAATTCCGGCAGTGTCAACAAACATCCAGGTTCGACCATCAAGTTCGACGATCTCATCGACCGGGTCAACAGTCGTACCCGCAACATCGTCCACCACCACTCGCTGTTCACCAGCGAGTTGGTTGAGCAGCGAAGATTTTCCAACGTTGGGCCGACCGAGCAGCGCAACGCGACGTGGTCCACGCGGACGTCCTGGGCCTTCCACCTTTTCCGGTAGTAACGCAAGAATTGCGTCGAGCATGTCGCCCGAAC
This sequence comes from uncultured bacterium, assembly GCA_903927265.1. Classification (GTDB taxonomy): domain Bacteria; phylum Actinomycetota; class Actinomycetes; order S36-B12; family CAIYMF01; genus CAIYMF01. Next base: position 3,433 of record CAIYMF010000142.1, read on the forward strand.
CGCGACCGTGTAGCGCCGAAACCGCGTGAGGCTCCCCCAGTCCGAGGTTCCACAGCGCTGCCGCGTCGGATTCGGTACGCGCATCGTCAACCTTGTTGGCAGCCAACAGCACGGGCTTACCGGAACGTCGCAACACCTTGACGACCGCTTCGTCTTCATCGAGCGCACCGACGCGAGCGTCGACAACGAGTACGACCACGTCTGCCATCGACACGGCGATCTCGGCCTGTCGCGCGATCGACGCAGCCATTCCGATCGCATCGCGCTCGTAGCCACCGGTATCGAGCAGGGTGAAGCGCGTTCCGCTCCACTCCGCCTCATACGCCACGCGATCACGCGTGACGCCGGGAACATCCTCGACGACTGCTTCACGCCTTCCGAGGATGCGGTTGACCAATGTCGACTTACCCACGTTCGGGCGGCCAACAATGGCTACGACTGGCAGCGCCTCGTCGGTGTCGTCATCGTCGTCGACATCGAATTCGAGGTCACCGACCACTTCGGCGAGGGAGGATTCGTCCCACTCCCCCTCGTCAACTACATCGCCTTCAAAGGCCACTACTTCGTCGTCACTCATCACTGCCTCGTTCCGTCGCCAACTGCACCATCCGGTCAACCACTTCGTCGAGACTCAACGACGTTGCATCAACCACAACTGCATCATCCGCGGGCCGCAGCGGTGAAGCTGCCCGCCCGCTATCCACCGCATCGCGGGCCGCAAGTTGCTCGCGAACTGCCGCTGCGGCGTCGTCGGCCGCCTGTTCGGCATCGGGCGCCCCCGCTCGTTGCGCCTCTTCGAGTGCGCGTCGGCGGGCGCGTTCGGCCTCATCTGCGGTGAGAAAGACTTTGAGCTTCGCGTCCGGTAGCACCACGGTGCCGATATCGCGCCCTTCGACGACGATGCCCGCTCCGTCGGCAACGGCCGACGACACCGCCTCGCGCTGCAATTCGACCAGGCGCGCCCGCACTTGGGGCACTGCGCTGACCGAGGAGACGGCGGCCGTGACTGCTTCGCCACGAATCGCGTCGGTCACATCGACACCATCGCAGCTGACGACCTGCCCCACAGGTGACGTCGAGACATGCACCTCAGGCTCACCGCTTCGCTCACCGATCGCGAAGGGATCGGCCAGATCGACACCCCGCTGCAGCATTCCCCACGCCATGGCCCGGTACATCGCTCCTGTGTCGAGGTAGCGAAGCCCGAGCCGCGATGCCAGCGCACGCGACGTCGACGACTTGCCAGAACCAGCAGGTCCGTCGATCGCGATCACAGTACAAGGGGTCACAGGGCACCACCTTAACGTCAGGAGCGCAGCTTCCATCCCGCCTCGGTCAGCGCCCGCTCCAACGGCTGCGCCGCCTCAGGGCGCACGGAGAGCTCGACAACGGCCACGAGGCGGCCCAGAGCGTGATCGATGCGGACGTCTTCGATGTTGACCCCGGCCTCGCCGGTGGCCGCGAATAGCCGTCCGAGCTGTCCCGCGCGGTCATCAACCTGAACGGCAACGACCGTGTATTCCGGAGCAGCCGAGTCACCGTGCTTGTCAGGAACGCGGGCTCGACCCGCGTTTCCTTGCCGCAGAAGGTAGGTGATGTCGGCCAAATCCGACGGACGACCGCCCTCGGCGCTGCTCCAGTGCCTCAGTGCGTCGCGCATGGTTTGCAGATCGGACTCAAGACCGTCGAGCACATCGAGAACCTGATCGGAATTGGCTGCCAAGATTTCGGTCCACAACTCAGGGTCGGAAGCCGCGATACGCGTCACATCGCGCAGGCCCTGGCCTGACACCATCACTTCGGCCGGATCTGCATGTGCCAGTCGCGCCGCCAACAAGGACGCCACCACCTGAGGCGCGTGACTGGTCAACGCTACGGCCCGGTCGTGGGCGGTGGGGTCAAGCATGACCGGAACTGCACCGGCGTTTTCAGCGATGCCGCGCGCCAGTCCGACTCGCTCGAGTTCGGTTCCGTCGAGCGGCGTGATGACCCACACTCGGTCGATGAACAGATCGACCCGCGCACCAGAGGGTCCGGCGATCTCACGCCCGGCCATCGGGTGCCCACCTACGTAACGCGTGAGGTCGCCACCCGCCACCATCAAGTCATGAAGCGGAACAGCCTTCACACTCGCAACATCAGTAAAGGTCGATGTGGTGTAGCGCAGTTGCCACTCGGCAATCACTTCACCGGTAATGAACGGTGGAACCGCCACCACCACCAGATCTGGGTCGACCTCTGGAAGACCGACTGTGCCAGCACCCATCGACGCAGCAATGGCCGAAGCCTCAGGATCGCAATCGTGTAACCACACTTCGACCCCGGCTTCACGCAAGGTGAGCGCCACCGAGGTTCCAAGGAGTCCCGTGCCCACCACCAGCACGGTGTCGGGCATCACGGCGCCGACTCCCCCTGCTGTGGATCGACGAGGTCAGCACGCAGCGCCTCAGCCCCGCGAAGGTACACATGCTGCACATCAGCACGGGCTAGGTCACTGTCGACATGCGCCATCACTCGCACAACCTTGGGTAGCGCTCCCGCGACGTTCATCTCCTGCGCGCACATCAACGGAACATCGTGAAATCCGAGAGTGCGAACAGCAGCAGCCGGAAAAGCCGACACGAGATCAGGTGTGCAGGTGAGGAAAATCGAGATTAAGTCAGCATCTCGGACACCATTGCGCGAGACCATCTGGCCAAATAACTCGGCGACGGCGTCGGCCATCTCGACCGGGTCATCAGCCTGCAGGCACGTAGCGCCGCGGATTGCTCGAAGAGTCACGGGGCAAAGCCTAGCGAAGACCTACATCCCCACCGCGGCCTGCAGCGAACCTAATTCTGCGCTGCCCAGCACTCGCCAGCGTCCGGTGCGCAGGTCACCGAGTGCGATGGGCCCGATCGCGATGCGCGCGAGTGCAGTGACGGGATGACCGACCTCGTCCATCATCCGGCGAATGATGCGATTGCGACCCTCATGCAACGTCAGTTCGATCATGGCTTCCCTGCCGACCGCCTGCATCACGTCGAAGGAGTCCACCTTCACGGGGCCGTCCTCAAGCTCGATCCCCGCCTTCAGCCGCTTGCCGAGATCGCGCGGCACCGGGCCCTTGACCCTGACCACATACGTTTTTGGTACCTCGTAGCGAGGATGCGAGAGCCGCTGGGCCAATTCCCCATCGTTGGTGAGCAAGATCAGCCCTTCGGTGTCGGCGTCGAGCCGTCCCACGTGGAAGAGCCTGTCTACGCGATCAGCCACGTAGTCGCCAATGCACGGGCGTCCCTGATCGTCGCTCATCGTGCTAAGCACGCCGAGTGGCTTATTGAACGCCAGCACGGTCTGGCCCGGCGCCGTCGCAATACGGTCACCATCGACGGTGATCACATCGCTGGTCGGGTCAACCCGCATCCCTTGCTCACGAACGGCTTTCCCATTGACAGCAACTCGACCCTGTTCAATGAGCTGCTCGCAGGCGCGCCGACTTCCGAGGCCTGCGGCAGCCATCACCTTTTGCAGCCGCACGCCCTCAGAATCGGTTGAGCGCGTCATGAGTTCACGGACGTGTCGAAGGCGCCCTCGGTCAGCTCGTCGAGCATCGAGATGTCAGGCAGGTGCTCAGCCAAGGGAGGCAATTCCTCCAGCGAGGTGAGTCCGAGCCGCTCGAGGAAGTAGCCGGTCGTCCGATACAAGATAGAGCCCGACTCATGCTCGGAACCCGCTTCCTCGATAAGCCCCCGTGTAATCAAGGTGCGCACGACGCCATCGACGTTGACGCCACGGACAGCCGACACACGGGCACGTGAAACAGGTTGACGATAAGCAATCACAGCGAGAGTCTCCAATGACGCTTGCGTGAGTCGGGCCTGTTGGCCGTCAAGCACGAAGCGTTCAACCACAGTGTGACAGTCATCGCGGGTGTAGTAGCGCCACCCACCGGCGACCTCCCGCAAGTCGAAGCCGCGCCCCTCGGCGGTATATCCGTCGGAAAGTGCGCGCAGCGCCTCATCAACCTCGGGAACAGGGTGCTTGACCACCTGCGCGAGAGTCACCGCAGAGACGGGCTCATCGGCCACGAGCAGAACGGCCTCCAATGCTGCCGTCAACGCTGGCCCGGTAGCGCTCGCCTCTGCCTCGAGCGCCGCGTCCACCTCCGCCACGTCATCGACGACCTCGGTCTCAACCTCAACCACGTCGGACTCCTCGCTCACGCGATGTCCCCTTCCTGCTGCTCAGTCTGGCTTGATTCAACGCTTACGTCGCTCTCGTCGTCGCTGTCGCTCTCGTCGGTCTGCTCGCCCTCAACGAAGTCTTCGTCGCGATCGGCCTCGTCAAACTCATCGTGTACCTCAACCTCGCCGTCTTCGGCGCCAGTCCATCGCACCTTCAATTCACCGAGTGCGCTTGCCTGCTCAAAGGCGACAACGCCTTCGCGGAAGAGTTCGAGAAGGGCGAGGAACCGACCGACAATCACCAAAGTGGATTCGGCGTCGGCGACCAGCGATCGGAAAGTGGTGGCACCGGTGCGCCGCAGTCGAGTGACCAGCAATGCGGCCTGTTCGCGCACCGACACCCTCGGAGCATGCAAATGCGCGATACTCAGCGTGGGTTCTTCACGTGGCGCCATCGCCTCGCCGGCCAATAGCGCGAACTGCTCAGGACCGATGTTCAACAGCACTTCAGGAAGTAGCGAAGCGAACCGCGGCTCAAGTCCCACTGCGCGCGGATGACGGCGTGCCTCGGCGGCCATTTTCTGGGCGAAGATCGCCGCCACTTCCTTGTAAGCGCGGTATTGAAGCAGCCGGGCGAACAGAATGTCGCGCGCCTCGAGCAATGCGAGGTCTTCTTCATCCTCAACTTCGCCACTGGGCAACAACCGAGCCGTCTTCAGATCGAGCAGGGTCGCGGCAATGACGAGGAATTCGGTGGTCTCATCGAGATTCCAGTCTTTACCTTGCGACTTGATATGCGCCACGAAGTCGTCAGTCACCTGATGCAACGACAACTCAGTGACTTCAAGCTTGTGCTTGGCGATCAAACTCAACAGCAGATCGAAGGGCCCCTCAAATTCATCAAGGCGAACTCGGAAACGCAGGTCGTCGACAGGCTCAGCGATGACCTCGTCGACGACAGTCGTGGTGCCCTCGTTACTCACGGAACCGACGGGGTGCCCGGAGCCAAAGGCTCCTCACGGAACACCATCTCGCGAGCCAGCGACCGGTAGGCCTCTGCCCCCTTCGATGTCGGCGCGTAGTCGTTGATCGGCGTTCCTGCAACCGACGTCTCGGGGAACTTGATCGTCTGCGAGATGACCGTGCGGTACACCGTGTCACCGAATTGATCGATGACTCGCTGCAAGACTTCCTGGCGATGGACGGTACGTGAGTCGTACATCGTGGCCAAGATGCCATCGATAGTGAGGCGTGGGTTGATGCGCGCCTGCACCTTGTGAATGGTGTCGACCAGAATCTTCATTCCGCGCAGGGCGAAGAATTCACATTCGAGCGGAATAACCACACCATCGGCGGCCGCCAACGCATTCACCGTGAGCAAGCCGAGCGACGGCTGGCAATCGATCAGTACGTAGTCGTACTCGCCAAGAATCGGATGGAGAGCACGCGCCAGAATCTGCTCGCGAGCCACCTCATTCACAAGCGCCATTTCAGCCGCAGACAGATCGATACTGGCCGGCACCACATCGAGGCCTGGAGTCGACGTTGCGTGGATGACGTCGCGAACGCCGACACGCTCAGGCTCCATCAGCAGGTCGAACACGGTGTTATCGAGTCCGTACGCGTTCACCCCCACACCGGCGGTCAATGCTCCCTGAGGATCAAAGTCAATCAGCAGCACGCGTCGGCCGTACTCAGCCAGTGAGGCACCCAGATTGATGGTGGTCGTGGTCTTGCCCACGCCGCCCTTTTGGTTCACCAGCGCCAGTACGCGGGCCGGTCCGTGGTGAGCCTTGGGTGCAGGAATCGGGAAAACAAGCGCCGGGCGACCGGTGACGTCGAGTTCACCAACCGGCTCGACAACTACCTCGGCAGGGACGGCCCCCGGAATCTCAAGGGCTTCCTGAAGCGGAGCGGCGTCGACAACCACCTCAGGGGTGGTGCCCCCGGTCATGTCAACAGCGTCCTCGTCCATTTCCGCAACCCTACGCGAGCGCCTTCCAGAGCAGCAACAACCGCCTTCGGCGCGTCGGGTTCTATCCGCGTGCGCGAGGGTGCGCGGTGGCGTAAACCTCGCGAATATGGTCGACCGTGACGAGCGTGTAGATCTGCGTGGTGGTCACCGACGCATGGCCAAGGAGCTCTTGAACCACCCGAACATCGGCCCCTCCCTCGAGCAGGTGGGTGGCGAATGAGTGCCGGAGCGTATGCGGCGACACATCCATGGTCAGGCCAGCCCTATCCGCTGCTGTCTGGATCACCGCCCAGGCGCTCTGCCTCGACAGAGGGGCACCGCGGGTGTTCAGCAGCAAGATGGCGGTTCCGGTGCCCTTCACCGCCAGCGCGGGACGCGCGCGCACCAGATAGGCCTCCACGGCCGCCTGAGCCATCCTGCCAAGGGGCACTAGGCGTTGACGGCCACCCTTTCCTTTCAGTAGGACGGTGGCCGACCGCATATCGACGTCATCGATGGTCAGTCCGACTGCTTCGGAGATACGGGCCCCCGTGCCGTACAGCAGCTCGAGCAGGGCCCGGTCCCGCAGCGCCACCGGAGTGTCCTCGACCGATACAGCCTCGAGCAGGCGCTCAACCTCCTCGACTGTGATCGCCTTGGGCAGCCGGCTCGGAGTGGCCGGCGGGCTGACGCGAGCGGCGACGTCAGACGTGACCAATCCGTCACGGACCATGAATCGGTGGAAGCCACGAACCGCAACCACTGCGCGACCAGCAGAACTGGCCGACAACGGCAGGCGATCGGGACCGCCCTGGCGCAGATCAAGCAGGAAGTCGCCCACATCCAGCGATGTCACGGAACCAGGATCGGTACGGCCGCGCTGCTCCAGAAAGCCCACGTACCGCCGCAGGTCGCGCCCATACGACGACAGTGAGTTGGTCGACAACCCGCGTTCGACCGTGAGGTGATCGAGATACGTGCGCAGTGCCCGCTCCAACCGAGTGGGCGGGCGCGATGGCGATTCGGGCGTCAGGCCAGCACCGTCGCAAGGTCGGAGTGGGCTAGCCCGAACTCGTCGGCGACGGCTGCGTAAACGACCGACCCCTCGTGCACATTGAGTCCAAGCCCGAGCGCCTTGTCATCAGACAGGGCCTTGCGCCATCCCTTGTCGGCCAGCGCTACCGCGTAGGGAAGCGTGACGTTGGTGAGTGCATACGTCGAGGTGTGCGGCACAGCCCCGGGCATGTTCGCCACGCAGTAGAACAGCGAGTTGTGCACGCGATACGTGGGATCGGCATGGGTGGTGGGGTGCGAATCCTCGAAGCAGCCACCCTGATCAATGGCAATATCGACGAGCACCGAACCTGGCTTCATCCGCGACACCAAGTCGTTGCTGACCAACGTCGGCGCCTTCGCGCCTGGAACGAGCACCGCACCGATCACCATGTCGGCGTCGACAACGGCACGCTCGATTTCGTACGCGTTGGAGGCGATGGTCTGCATGTGCCCTTGGTAGATCGCGTCGACCTGACGCAGTCGCGTGATGTTGAGGTCGAGGAGAAGTACCTCCGCCTGCATGCCCAGAGCAATCGCTGCGGCGTTCATTCCAGAAACGCCGGCACCGAGCACCACCACCTTGGCGGCGTACACGCCCGACACACCACCGAGCAGAACTCCGCGGCCACCCTCGGCGCGAAGCAGTGCGTGCGCCCCGACCTGAGGGGCGAGCCGGCCAGCAACTTCGGACATCGGCGCCAGCAGCGGCAAGGAACGATCAGGAAGTTCAACGGTCTCGTATGCGATCGCCGTCGTACCCGCAGCGATCAATGCGTCGGTGCACTCGCGCGATGCCGCGAGGTGGAGATAGGTGAACAGCACCTGCCCGCTACGCATGCGGTGGTACTCCTCGGCGATGGGTTCCTTGACCTTGAGAATCAGGTCGCCGGTCGCCCACACCTCGTCGGCCGTCGCCATAATCGTGGCACCGGCAGCGACGTACTCGTCATCGGAAATCGAGGAGCCAACACCGGCCTCGTGTTCAATGAACACTTCATGTCCGTGTCGAACCAACTCGAACACACCAGCGGGCGTGATCGCCACGCGGTATTCATGGTTCTTGATCTCACGCGGAATTCCGACCTTCACGGTTTCTCCCCTAGGTCATGTACTGCGGTGCAGCAGATCACTGGACCACTCTAGGAGGTGGGCACGCCGCCGCGCGCAATAACGCGGTCGCGAGTCGGCCATGCGGTATCAGCGGGTCGCAGGGTATTCCAGCCGGTTGCCCTCGCCGACCAGGCGGCGAGAATCCCCGCAACAGCGGCCGGGTTCTGGATCTTGCCCGCGAGAACCAGCGCGCGTGCCTGATCAAGATCAACCCAGACCTGAGGCAGGTCGCGCTCTTCGGCTTCACCGGTGAACGTACGTCCGCCCACAGCGCGATGCACTCCACGAGCCAGATAGGTCCGGAAGACTTCAGTCGAACCACCCGGGCTGGTCAGGTAGTCGACAAGAACGTGCCACGTGTCAGCGTGGTAGCCCGCTTCCTCAACGAGTTCACGCTGAGCAGTCAGCAGGGGGTCTTCCCCCGCCACGTCGAGCAAACCTGCGGGAGGCTCGAAGAGCGATCGACCCACCGGGTGCCGGTACTGGCGCACGAGCAGCACGCGATCGTCGTGATCGAGGGCAATTACTCCCACTGCACCCGTGTGCACCACGTAATCGCGATCAACCGGCGTGCCGGCGATCTCGACTCGATCGGTGCGCACATCCCACACGTGGCCCTGGAACACTTCCGTGCGCGACAGCAGCGGATAGTCAGTGTCCGAGTCGGCGACGTCCCCCGTCCACAACTCAGCGTCGCTCACACCTCGGCGCCAACCGGACTCGCATCAACAGTGACACCTCGACGTGCGAGAGCCGCCGCCACAAGGCCTTGGAAGAGGGGGTGTGCTCGGGTGGGCCGTGACCGGAACTCGGGGTGCGCCTGCGTGGCCACGTAATACGGATGCACCTCACGAGGCAGTTCGACGAACTCGACCAGTCGACCATCGGGTGAGGTTCCTGAGAACCACAACCCCGCTTCCTCCAGTTGTCCGCGGTACGCGTTGTTCACTTCGTAGCGATGGCGGTGTCGTTCCTCGATGTACGGCGCCCCGTATACCTCACGCACGAGTGAGTCGTCGGCGAGTTTGGCCGGGTAGAGGCCAAGTCGCATCGTGCCACCCATATCGCGGTCACCGGAGACGACATCGCGCTGATCGGCCATGGTCGCAATGACCGGATGCGGTGAGGACTCGTCGAACTCAGCCGAGTTGGCTCCCTCAAGTCCGAGAATGGTGCGCGCGTATTCGATCACCATGCACTGCAGCCCCAGGCACAGGCCAAGGGTCGGGATGCCATGCTCCCGCGCAAATCGAAGCGCACCGACCTTTCCATCGATACCGCGCACACCGAAGCCGCCCGGAACGCAGACAGCATCGACGTCGCCTAGGTGTTTGGCTGCGCCATCCGCCGTGGCGCACTCATCAGAAGCCACCCACCGCAAGGTCACCCGCGCATCGTTTGCGAAACCGCCGGCGCGCAGTGCCTCGGTTACCGAGAGGTACGCGTCGGGCAAATCGATGTACTTGCCCACGAGCGCCACGGTGACTTCATGCTGCGGGCGGTGCACCCGTCGCAGCAAGTCATCCCATACCCGCCAGTCGACATCGCGGAAGGGCAGTCCAAGGCGGCGCACCACGTAGGCGTCAAGACCCTCGGAGTGGATTACCTTGGGAATGTCGTAGATGCTCGGCGCATCGACCGCAGCGACCACGGCCTCCTCGTCGACATCGCACATCAACGACACCTTGCGCTTGATTCCGGCTGGAACGGGTCGGTCGGAGCGAAGCACGATGGCATCGGGTTGTACACCGATGCTGCGCAGTGCCGCGACCGAATGCTGGGTGGGTTTGGTCTTGAGCTCGCCGCTCGGACCGATGTACGGCAACAGTGACACGTGAAGGAAGAAGACGTTCTCGCGACCGAGATCGTGACGTACCTGTCGAGCAGCTTCCAGGAAAGGCAGCGACTCAATGTCTCCCACCGTGCCACCGATCTCGGTGATGACCACGTCGACTTCAGGGCCACCCATCGACCGGATGCGCGCCTTGATTTCGTTGGTGATGTGCGGAATGACCTGCACGGTGTCGCCGAGATACTCGCCGCGACGCTCCTTGGCGATGACCTGCGAGTACACCTGACCCGTCGTGACATTGGCATTGCGGGCGAGGTCAACGTCAAGGAAGCGCTCATAGTGACCGATATCGAGGTCGGTCTCAGCACCATCATCGGTGACGTAGACCTCACCGTGTTGGAACGGGTTCATGGTGCCGGGGTCAACGTTGAGGTAGGGATCAAGCTTTTGCATCGTCACGCGAAGTCCGCGGGCCTTCAGCAAATTGCCCAGGCTCGACGCTGTGAGTCCCTTGCCGAGAGAGGAGGCGACGCCTCCCGTCACGAAGAGGTGCTTCGTGGGCTGCGGTGCGGCCATCTGCGGCTCCCGTGTTACCAGTGACCGGTTAAGAACGACCGATCGAGTGCGGCGGGAAGACCCGCCTGTCCACGGGAGTTCAATGTATCAACTCCTGACCCCTTATCGCGCCATGAGACGCGCCGACAATCGTGACGCCGCCCAATCTAGCTACCGGGGAATCGCTCCATCTCCACTCGGAACGGGTCTAGACCCAGTGGTCCCAGTCGAAGGGCATAGGCGTGCCACGCCTTGAGATCAAAGGAATCTCCGGCTTCCGACTGAGCTCGTTCGCGGGCTTCCAACCAGAATCGTTCGCCCACCTTGTACGAGATCGCCTGCCCAGGAATTCCCAAATAACGATCGACCTCGCTTTCGGCAAAGGCTCGGTCAAGTAGTGCCCGATCAATGAGCAGGCCCACCGCGAGCGCGTGGTCGATCTTTCGCCCGCTCAGTTCGCCCTGCCCGAGCGGCACGGTCAAACCCAGGTGCAAACCAATGTCGACGACCACGCGCACCGCTCGCATCGCCTGCGCGGAAAGAAAACCCATCTCTTCGCCCGCATCGGCGAAAAACCCGAGTTCATCCATCAGCCGTTCGGCGTAGAGCGCCCACCCTTCGCCGTACCCCGAAGTCCAGCCCAAGGTGCGTTGAAAGCGCGACAGACGCTCACGCTCGAGCACCACCGTCGAACATTGCAAGTGATGACCAGGCACCGACTCGTGATACCAGACCGACACCAGCCACCACTTGGGGAAGACCTCACGACCCAGCGTCGGATACCACGTGGAACCCGGCCGAGCCAGATCCTCCGATGGCGGAATGTAATACGGCGCCGCCGCGCTTCCGTGCGCGGCGATCTTCACTTCACAGGTGCGCACCCGGGGATCGATATCGAAGTACGTGTCCGACATCGCCTCGGTCGCCCGTTCAGTGAGCGCTAGGAGAAACTCAAGGAGTGCAGCCTCGCCGGCAATCGTGTGCTCGGGTGACGAGTCGAGAAATTCCTTTGCCCCGGAAAGGGGTACTCCCAACCGGTCAGCAACCGACTCCATCCGCGCTGTGATGCGAGTGAGTTCAACCCAACCCCACTCGTAGGTGTCGAGTAGATCCAGTTGGGCTCCATTCCATGCCCGGGCCATTCGCGCATACCGCTCGGCACCCACCCCGTCGCGTTCGTCGCACACCGGCGCATAAACCTCGCGCAACCACTGCGCGGATTCTCGGTACGCCAGTTCGGCCTGACCTGCTGCCTCAAGCATTGAGCTGATATCCGCGCCCGTCTCGTCGGCGATCTGTCGGGCTCTGGCACTGAACCACCCGGCATCACGATCACCAAACGTGTCGCACTGCCCCGCCACCGCTAACGCCTGACGGCGCGCTGCCACAATCCCCGCGACCATGCCAGCCTCGAGCGATCGACGCCACGATGCCAGTGCTCTAGGAACAGAGGACATCCGGGCAGCAATGTCCTGCCGTTGAACGGCTTCGGCGAAGGGCATCAGGTCGAACACACCGCGGATTTCCTGCGGTGGACTTGCCAACACATTGATGCGCCGCAGTTCATCGCCTGCGTCGTGCATGGCGAGTAGCGAGCCCAGCCGCTCACGCATGCTCAGCGCCGCCACCCGGTCATCGTCAGCGAGAGCACCCGTTGCCTCAATGGCGTCGAGTTGCTGTAGGACCGAGCCAGCGAGGGCAGCCTGCGCTTGGCTGCCCTCGGGCGAAAAGTCGGTGAGCATCCTCTCCCCGCCCACAACCCCGAGTGCGGTTGCCGTGATCGGATCGAGCAGAGCCACGGCAGCCACGTACTGATCAGCAAGTTCGAAAACGGCGCTGGGTCGGTTATCGGTCATGTCATCTACTTTCGTTGCTCGTCGGCCATCTGCATCAGTTCGCGCGCGTGTTCTGCTGCACTCGCCGAGTCTTCGAAACCCGCAAGCATGCGTGCCAATTCACGCACCCGCGCCTCACCCTCGACGGCGGTGACGTCACTTGACGTCACATCATCGGTGTCACTTGAGCGCACCACCACGAGGTGCCGATCGGCGAAGGCGGCGACCTGTGCGAGGTGGGTCACAACAAGTACTTGGGTCGTACGGGCAAGTTCGGCAAGCCGCCGACCCACTTCGACGGCCGCTCGGCCCCCCACTCCCGCATCGACCTCGTCAAACACCATGGTCGGAATTGGATCAAGCCCCGAGAGCACGACTTCAATAGCCAACATCACACGCGACAACTCGCCGCCCGATGCTGCTCGAGCCAAGGGCTGCAATGGAGCTTCACGATGAGATGCCAGTAACAACGCGACTTCGTCAATGCCGTGCGGACCCAACACAGCCCAGACCCCGTCGGACAGAACGACCGCCCCCTCCTCGCCGCTACCACCCACCTGAATGTCGACCCGCCATTCAACCCGCGCCTGAGGCATCGCCAGTGCCGCGAGTTCGTTTCCCACGCGCGCCCCGAGGTCACCGGCAGTCACCGCTCGAGCATCGTGCAGCCGTTCGGCAACGGGTGCGATTTTCGCGAGTAATGCGTCGACCTCGGCAGCGAGTCGAACGGCTCGACCATCACCTTCGTTGAGCGCGTCTAGTCGCACGCGCAGGTCGGGAACCCGATCGGCAAACTCGTCGAGAACAACGCCGTGTCGTCGCTCGAAAGCAGTGAGGTTCGACCGGCGCTGTTGCACCGACTCAAGTCGCGCGGGGTCGCTATCAAGGGAAGCCGCGTAGGACGCCAGTTCCGAGGCGACGTCGACCACCTGCGCGGACAACTCAGAGAGCCGGTCGGCGAGCACACCTAAGGCCGGATCGTGTTCGCGTTCGTGGTCGAGAACGCGTCGCGCACTCGCGACGAGAGCTCCCGCGTCAACATCGTCGGATTCGCCAGACAGCGCCTCATGCGCCTGCTGGGCCGCTTCACGCAACGCTTCGGCGTGCGAGAGTCGCTGCGCCTGAGCCGCAAGTTCAGCTACCTCACCGGGCCTAGGTGCTAACGCGTCATGGTCGCCCAGAATCTGTTGCAGTTGCTGCGCTTCGACTTCGCGCTGCGCACCAGAGGTCAGGGATTCGTCGAGTGCCGCGCGCGCGGAGCGTAGTTGCGTCAGCAGCGCGTGATACCGATCGAGATGCTCTGAGATGAGTCCAGCGCCCACTCGATCAAGAAGTTGCCGCTGCGTGTCTGATCGGGTCAACCGCTGCTGATCACCTTGACCGTGCACGGCGATGAGTCCGGCCGCAAGATCGTTCAGGGTTGAGGAAGGCACAGCGCGACCACCTGCCAGTGCGCGCGCGCGCCCCTCAACTGGAACCGTGCGGCCGAGAATCAGCGCACCCTCATCAAGTTCAAGCTCGAGTTCAGCAACGAGTGCTGCCACCTCACCCGCCGCCGGCACTGCGATGACCGCTTCCACTTCCGCGCGAGCAGCCCCCGGACGCACTCTGGACGGGTCAGGTCGGCCACCGCGAATCAAATCGATGCCAGTGAGCAGCATCGTCTTACCCGCGCCCGTTTCGCCGGTGATGACGGTCAGGCCAGGGTGCAGCGTCAACTCTGCTTCGCGAATGACGCCGAGGTCGCGAATGCGTAGCTCCTCGATCACCCGGCCGCCTCGCCCCCGAGCCCACGCCACCCGTTGACCGGCAGTTGGAATTTAGCCACGAGACGGTCGGTGAACGGTGCCTGATCGAGCCGAGCGATGCGTACGGGGTGGGCATGACGCGTTACCTCAATGCGACTTCCGGGATGCGCGTCGTGGCTGCGCCGTCCGTCGGCCCACAGCACCGCTTCACTGCCGACTGGCAATTCAATGGCTAACGTGCCGCTCGGCGCCACCACGAGGGGTCGACTGAACAGCGCATGAGCACTGATCGGAACCATCAGCAATGCTTCGACATCGGGCCACACCACCGGGCCACCGGCACTGAACGCGTAGGCGGTAGACCCGGTGGGCGTCGCACAAATGACGCCATCGCATCCCCACCTCGACAGTGGGCGTCCGTCGACCTCAACGATCAGATCGAGCATGCGCTCTCGAGCTGTCTTTTCGATACTCACCTCGTTGAGCGCAAAAGTTTCAAACTCAGTGTCGTCGCCGCGATACACGCGCACGTCGAGGGTGAGTCGCTCTTCAACTGTCCACCGCCGCTGAACAACGGCCGAGACCACGGTCGCGACGTCGTTGCGTTCGGCTTCCGCGAGGAAACCCACGTGACCAAGATTGACACCCAAGACCGGAACCGCACTCGCGTGCACCATCTCGGCGGCTCGCAGAATCGTTCCATCGCCACCGAGCACCACGGCAAGTTCACAGCCAGCGGCAGCCATCGGATCGGACTCATCGACGATGGAGACATCTCGATGATCGGTCGCCTCGGCGTCACTGTGCGACATCCGAACGTCAATGCCCGCCTGACGCAACTCATCGATCACATCGCGCGCCACAGCGGTGGCCTCAGCACGCCGCTGGTTGATGATGAGCAGCACCGCTCGATCGGCAACCGTCATGTCGGCCCCTCCTCGATCGCTCGGTCTAGATCATCATCCCGCAGCGACGGCGCTCCGGCCGCGAGCCACAAGAAGTACTCCACATTCCCTCGCGGACCAGGCAGCGGACTCGCCACCACTCCTCGTGTGCCGAGTCCCTGCTCCGTGCCCGCTGAAGCGATCCTACGGACCGCCTCTGACCTAAGTCGCGGATCCCGCACAACCCCGTCGCCGATTCGCTCTTTGCCCACCTCAAATTGCGGCTTCACCATGAGAACAAGGTCGGCTTCTGGAGTAGTGCAGCGCACCAGCGCGGGCAGCACCGTTGCCAGCGAAATGAACGACAAATCAGCGACCACCAGATCGGGCACCCACGGCAAAGCTTCCGGGTCAAGATTGCGCACGTTGACGCGTTCCATCACGTGAACGCGTTCGTCCTGACGCACTCGCCACGCTAGTTGGCCATACCCGACATCAACCGCGATGACACCTGCTACCCCGCGCCGAAGCAGTACTTCGGTAAAGCCACCGGTCGAGGCCCCAGCGTCGAGACCCTGACGACCAACAACGTCAAGGTCGCTGAACGCGTCCAGCGCGCCGATGAGTTTGTGAGCGCCCCTTGAGACGTATTCCTGCTCCGGTGGCACAGTCACCGCGATCGACGCTGTTTCTGCGACCTGAGTCGCGGACTTGGTGGCGACCATCCCGTTGAGACGGACCTCCCCGGCATCAATGAGTTCACGGGCGTGCTCACGCGAACGCGCGAGGCCTCGCCGAACAAGTTCGGCGTCAAGACGTCGCAGCGACTGGCTCACTGACTGTTAAACGCCCGTGGAGGTGTGCGGATCAAGATCGCCGAGTGCTGCGGCCAGACGTTGCTGCACTTCGTCAAAGACACCGACCTGATCTGCAGTGGGAAGCTGCGTCAGGTCGTCGAGCCGAGCCAATGCGTCATCAACTCTGGGATCACCAGTGGGCCCCGGATGAGAAACGACATCGACGGCTACCTCATCGTCTGCGTCGTGCTCATCGCCTAACCCGTGGTCATCGGAGTCGGTGTCGAGATCAACAGGCGCCATTTCCTCGATCACGCTGACGACATCCTCGCCCGAGGCAGCGATGTCGTTGCCGAACTCGTCTTCCACGCTTACTTCCACATCGGGGTCGTACTCATAGGAGTCACTCATCAGGAATCCGCCTGCTCGATGCCATCGGGAGTCTGGTCCGCCACCGTCTTCTTGGCAGGGGCCGTCTTCTTGGCAGGCGCCGTCTTCTTGGCAGGGGCCGTCTTCTTGGCAGGGGCCGTCTTCTTGGCAGGCGCCTTCTTCGCTGGGGCAGCGGGCTGCGACTCCGCGCGAGGAGGTTCGGCCTTCCTCACTGAGATTCCCGCCGCCGCTACCGCTGCTTCTACTCGCTCAACGTGGCGCCTTAGCGCAGCCAGTTCCTCCTCACGGACGAAACCCATGCGACCCACGGTCTTATCGACCTCGGAGCGCACCAGACTCACGATGAAGTCCGTATTGGCGCGTCCTTGGCCCATGACGTCGTCAGCCATGCCGGCAACTCTGGTGGGCAACTCAGTTGGGTCGAGTCCGTCCATGCCGGCGCTGAGTCCGGCTGCGAGTTGAACGCCGCGCTGAACCGCCTGTTCACTTAGTACGGTGAACAACTGCATCAATCCCCGGGCTGAATCCACGAGAAATTCCTCCTCCATCGTCAGATGACCACGGTATCGCGACGGCCCGCTTCATGCGTGCGGCCACCCATCGTGACGCCACAAACGTTCAGGGCTCGGAGATAGCCTTCACGACCTGCGCGGCATCGAGGGGGTGACCCTCGTCGGCCGCGCTCCAGCAGGCGCTCACTGCTGCCCGCAACAGGTCAACCCAGTCATCCCCGCGTTGATCGACGCGCAGACCCTGCCGCTCGCTGTGTACGCGGGCCTGCCGGCAGACCACAGACTGACCATCAATGACGATCGGAGGATGCACCTCGAGAAGCCCTCGCAGGTCCAAGGAGAGGTGCCGAGGACGCTCATGGGGCGCTGCCGCGAGCAATTCGGGCACACCAGATACACCCGTCAGCACTAATAGCGTTGGAATGTCGAGACGGACTCCTGCCTCAATGTCGGTGTCGAGTCGATCGCCGATCACTAATGGATTCTTTGCTCCTAGGCGATCGATTGACTCAAGCATCAGGGGTGACTCGGGCTTTCCTGCAACGCGCGGCACCACACCGGTGGCCGTTGTGAGTACCGCAACCAATGTTCCGTTTCCTGGCGCGCGACCTTGGGGCGTGGGAATAGTGCGGTCAAGGTTGGTGGCGACGAACGGAACTCCCGTGGCCAACGCGTACGCACCCTCGGCCAAATCGCGCCAACTCACGTCGGGGCCAAATCCTTGCATGACCGCGACAGGATTCTCAGCCGCCGTGCGAACCGGAACGAAGCCTCGCTCCCGTAGTGCCTCGGCGACCCCCGGGCCGCCGATTGCCAACACCCGCTCCCCCGAGGTCACGACTTCTGCTACCAGCCGTGCACCCGCCTGCGCGCTGGTGACGACGTCGGTCGGTTGCACCCCGAGACCGAAAGCAGACAGGTGAGCGGCGACCTCCTGAGGCGTACGGCGGGCATTGTTGGTGACGTATCCAACGCGAACTCCACGCGCCGCAACCTCCGTTAACACTGGCACCGCATGCTCAACAGCGGACTCGCCTACGTAGACCACACCATCAAGATCGACGAGCAACACGTCGTGACCATTGACCAGCGGCCCTCCTGTTGCCGACAACACGGCGACTACTCCCGACTCGAAGGCAATGACTCGCCGGGTTGACCCTCGGGAGGAAGTCCTGCTTGGCGCCGAGCGGCCAAGGTGGCTTTGACCTGTCCCAGAGCGCTCGCGTAGTCGGCTCGCTCCGGACGCATCACCAGAGCCATTCCGAGGTGATCGCGAGCTTCTGGGAATCTCCGCAAGCGCCACAGAGCAAGCCCGAGCCCGAAGTGCGCGTAGTCGTTATCGGGAGCCAATTCAACGAGCCGAGTAAATGCTTGCTCAGCACGCGCATATTCACCGGCGTCAAACCGGGCGCGAGCGAGTCCTTCCCACGCTGAACGTGATGAGGGATCGGCAAGCACGACGCGGGAGAAGAGCATTGCCGCGTCGCCAGAGCGCCCCTCTTCAAGGAGTCGACTCGCTTGCACGAACCACTCGTAGGCACCCTCTTCATCGTCAGCGAGCGCCGGAAACCCCTCGGCGTTACTCATCTCAGTCACGTGAACATCTTGTCACGGCCCAGACGATCGAGCACGCCGCACCTGCTGCACCTCGACCTCGTAGCGAGAGGCTGCACCCGTTGGTGTGCGCCAGAATCGACGCCTCAACTCCCCGTTGATCTCGACCTGCGAACCATCAGATAGCCGTTCCGCGCGACGACGTACCGCCGCACTCCACGCAGCACAGTCGATGGTGTCGACTCCGTTACCAGTGGAGCGAGGAACAACCAGCCGCCATGTCACGACCTGGTCACCACTGGGCAATTCTTGACACCGCGGCTCACCTGAGACTCGACCGATCACATGCACTTCGTTCACCATGGGGGATCCCCTTTCGCACACCGCACGGAGCGGCGCGGCCGAGCCGTTCGACCACTCCGCTAGCCTGCGGTGGAGGGCTGACGGAATTCCTCGGCATGAACGTGGACTGTTGACAAAGGTGGGAGAAATCGACTGTGGGTGACCCAACTACAGACGCCCTGCCACCGCGGATCGTCGATCTCGGCAACGATGTCTTCGAGATCGATACTCAGATGGGCGGTTATACCGGAATCACCGCCGGCTACCTCATTCGTGGCGATCGGCCTGCCCTCATCGAGACGGGCACCGCACTCAGCGCCCCGACCGTCGTAGCCGCCCTTGCCGCGCTCGGCGTGCACGCCAACGATCTGGCCACAGTTGTCGTGACGCATATCCACCTCGACCATGCGGGAGGTGCCGGCGATATCGCGCGTGCCTACCCTTCGGCACATGTCGTCGTGCATGAGCGCGGAGCACGCCATCTCGCCGACCCCACTCGCCTCGTCGCCTCCGCGAGACGCGTATTCGGATCCGACATGGACACCATGTTTGGTGAACTCCTACCTACGGAGGCTCATCGACTTCAGGTCATCGGCCAGGAAGGTGAGGTCGACCTCGGCGGTGGGCGCACGTTGCTGGCGTTCCACTCGCCTGGCCACGCTTCCCATCATCTGGGTTTGATCGACTCTGTAACGGGCGATCTCTATACCGGTGATGCCGCAGGTATCTACATACCCGAAACAGCCGAGGTCAGACCCGCTACTCCTCCCCCCGATTTCGACCTCGAACTCGCACTCGACTCGATGCAACGGTTCCGTGAGATGGAACCGCAGCGACTCCTTTTCAGCCACTACGGGCCCGTCGGTGATGTCGACGCCGTTCTCGAACGATCCGCTGAAGAACTCCGCCGCTGGGTTGCAGAAGTGCGGGCCGACCGCGAGGGTGGTGCCGATGTGGATCACGCGGTCGCCATGCTGACCCAACGGATGAGCGATCGCAATCCATCACTTGAAGACCAACCGGAAGTGGCACACAAGTTCGAAGTACTCTCGAGTGCTCGCGCAAATGTCGAAGGAATCTGGCGTTACCTTGAGCGCACTGAGGAGGGCACGTGACAAGACTGGATACTGCGTTCAACGCGCACACCCCGCTGATCGTCGACGGGGCGATGGGAACCCAACTTCAGCTCGCCGGCCTTGATGACGGAGGAGCACCAGAGTTGTGGAACGTCGATCACGCGGAGGTGGTCGAGAAGATTCTCACCGCCTACGTCCAGTCGGGTTCACATGCGGTGACTACCAATACGTTTGGCGGTACCCGCCCCCGGCTTGCGATGCATGGATTGGAAGATCGGGTTCGTGAACTTAATCTCGCAGCGGCGCAGGTGGCACGCAGAGCCGCCAACAGCGGCAGCGATGTTCTCGTTCTTGGTGATGTCGGTCCCATCGGAGAACTTCTCGAACCTCTCGGCACCATGTCGGGCGAAGTAGCCGAAGCACACTTTGCAGAACAAGTCACAGCACTGGTCGAGGGCGGAGTCGACGCCATTCTGATCGAAACGATGAGCGACCTCGGCGAGGTGGAAGCCGCGGTGCGCGCAGTGCGATCGGTTAGCGCCGACATTCCTGTGCTGGTCACGATGAGCTTCGACACGAACCTGCGAACCATGATGGGCGTGACGCCGGCTGCTGCAGTCTCTGCACTCTCAGCGATTGGAGTCGACGTTGTGGGTGCCAACTGTGGCCGTGGACTTGATGAGGCCCGTCAGATCGGCGAGCAACTTGCTGACGCCCGCGCCGACAATGTACGACTGATGATTTCTCCTAATGCCGGTCTGCCTGAGCTGATCGACGGGGAGTTCCAGTACACCGGAGTTCCCGATGACCTCGCCGCCTTTGCCCAGGAAATGACCGCTCTCGGTTTTGACGTACTGGGTGCCTGTTGCGGCTCGACGCCCGAACACATCTACGCAGTAAGCCAGTCACTGACAACCTGAGCCTGGTTTACTCCTCTTCGCACGTATCTCAATCGGTCTCTTCAGCCCACTCGTCGCTGTCAGAAACCTCGTCCGATTCCTCGATGTCGGCCACGGTGAAACCCTCAAGTTCAACCACACGATCTGCCGCGTCGGTCCACCCTTCGTCGTCGCCCGCCGCTGCTCGCGCGAACCAGGTGAGCGCTTCATCGGTGCGGCCGACAACCAGCAACGCATCCGCGTACGCGTAGCGCAACCGAGCAACCCACGGTTCTGTTTTGCGCGAGTTAAGTTCAGGACACTGCAGTGTGACCACGGCCGCATCTCGCTGACCAAGATCTGCACGCGCACCTGCGGCTACGATGCGCAGTTCCGCGCGGCCCGCCTCATCCAACGCATTCGCCGCACGAGATCCGGCGATCTCTAATGCCTTCTCGGGGTTACCAAGCCCACGTTCGCAGTCCGCCAACTCGGCGAGGTATTCCGAGGACCCGGTCATTCTCTGAAAGGCCCTCAACTCCGCACGCGCTTCACTCCACTTGCCGCACTGGTACGCGGCTAGCCCCATGGCTTCCCGCGCTACAGCCAATCGCTGGGACAACGCCTTCACCCTTTGCGCATGGGCGTAGGCGAGTTCGGGCTCTTCGTCGAGCAGCCGAGCCACCATCACCAAATGGCGTGAAACCTCAGTAGCCGTGTTGAGCGCAAGCCCGGACAACTCGCTGCGTACGGCTCTGTCGAGTTCACGCCCGGTGACATCGTCAGGAATCTCCGGGCCTTGCGGCACGCGTGGACGTTCCGGTCGCGACGAAGAATAGGTTGGCCGATCGTCTGATCGACTCGAGCTGGCGCTGTAAGGACGCGACCCCCCACCCGAAGACGGCCGATCCCCATAGGACGGCTTACCAGATGAAGGCCTGGACGAACCACCAGAAGATGGACGCGACCCCCCACCCGAAGACGGCCGATCCCCATAGGACGGCTTACCAGAGGAAGGCCTGGACGAACCACCAGAAGATGGACGCGACCCCCCACCCGAAGACGGCCGATCCCCATAGGACGGCTTACCAGAGGAAGGCCTGGA
>CAIYMF010000143.1 GCA_903927265.1 uncultured bacterium
AGTTGCCGCTGCAGGCGCACGTCACCAACCTCGACTCGTCGCCGTACCTCGGTCGACTCGCGCTGTGTCGCGTGCACCAGGGCACGATCCGCAAGGGTCAGTCGGTGGCATGGTGTCGGACTGATGGAACCGTTGAGCGCGCCCGCGTTTCGGAATTGCTCGTCACGCAGGCCCTCGACCGCGTGCCGGCCGAATCGGCCGGACCCGGCGACATCATTGCGGTCGCGGGTATTCCGGAGATCACCATCGGTGAAACGCTTGCTGATCCTGAAGATCCGCGCCCGTTGCCCGTCATCACCGTTGATGAGCCGAGTATCTCGATGACCATCGGTATCAACACATCGCCTCTCGCAGGGCAGAGCGGAACCAAGCTCACCGCGCGCCAGGTGAAGACCCGTCTTGAATCCGAACTCGTCGGCAATGTCTCGTTGCGGATGTTGGACACCGATCGCCCCGACACCTGGGAAGTTCAGGGTCGAGGCGAGTTGCAGTTGGCCGTGCTCGTCGAGTTGATGCGACGCGAAGGATTCGAACTCACGGTCGGCAAGCCGCAGGTCGTCATTCGTATGGTCGATGGCAAGGTGCACGAGCCGATGGAGCACCTCACTGTCGACATTCCCGAGGACTACCTCGGTGTGGTGACGCAGTTGATGGCTCTGCGGAAGGGCCGCATGGAGCAGATGATCAACCACGGAACCGGTTGGGTGCGCATGGAGTTCCGTGTTCCCGCCCGCGGACTCATTGGTTTTCGCACCGAGTTTCTTACCGAAACACGCGGAACCGGACTGCTGCACCACGTGTTCGATCGCTACGAGCCCTGGCACGGTGAATTGCGTACTCGTCCGTCGGGCTCGCTGGTCGCCGACCGCCGCGGCCCGACGACCGGATTCGCTCTGGCGAACTTGCAAGATCGGGGCACGCTGTTCGTCGGCCCTGGTACCGAGGTGTACGAGGGCATGATCGTGGGCGAGAACGCGCGGTCCGACGACATGGACGTCAACCCCACCAAGGAAAAGAAGCTCACCAATATGCGCCAGTCAAGCGGCGACATTCTGGTACCGCTCATCCCTCATAAGCAGATGAGCCTTGAGCAATCGTTGGAGTTCTGCCGCGAGGACGAGTGCATTGAGGTCACTCCTGCCACCGTGCGCCTCCGCAAGGCGAATCTCGATGCCACCGAGCGCGGCCGGGCTGCCTCTCGGGCCAAAAAAGGCTGACCCTACGCAGAGTCACGGACTCTCCTCAGTTAGGTAACTCTCTGTGATGGTCGCGGTCTCGTCACAATTCAGGGACAAGACCTCGCGGGTGGGGGACGTAGGGGTTTCGGTCGCATAGAGTGCACAGGGTTGGCTCACCTACCAACGTGCCGCGGCCCCCCGGCCCCGATCAGAACGGATCCTCAATGACCCTGACCGTGAGTGCACCGCCGCCTGGCGATGTCACGGCAGACGTCCCCGAAGAGGTTGCCGGTCGCTCGCTGTGGGAGATCACCTGGAACCGCATTCGCCACGACCGCACCGCCTTGGTGTGTCTGGTCATCGTGCTCATGTACTACGCGGTGGCGCTTTTGGCCGGACCGATCATGTCACTGCTCGGAATTGATCCCTATTCCTTTGACAGCTCAGCAGTCAGTGACAACGCTGGCGCACCGTATGGTCCGTGGGGCGGGATGAGTCGCGAACACCTGCTCGGAGTCGAGTGGGGTACCGGGCGAGACATTTTGGCCCAGTTGCTCAACGGCCTACGTATCTCACTGTTCATTGCCACGGTGTCAACGGTGGCTGTGGTCGTATTTGGCATCGTCTTCGGAATCATTTCCGGCTACTCGCGGGGCGTGGTTGACACCCTCATCGGGTGGCTCATCGACATCATCTTGGCGTTCCCGTTTATTCTTCTGGTTCTCGCTCTCTCCGGAGTAATGACCCAGCGGCTCGAGGCCATGGGTGTTCCGGAGGGCAACCCGGCTCGTATTACCTGCCTGATCGTGCTTTTCAGTGTCTTCGGCTGGACGTACCTCGCGCGACTGATTCGTGGACAGATCCTGAGCCTGCGCGAAAAAGAGTTCATCGAGTCGGCTGTGTCGATGGGTTCCGGAACCACGCGAATCTTGTTCAAGGAACTGCTCCCCAACTTGTGGCCGACGATCATCGTCTACACCACGATTACGTTGCCGGTATACATCTCAACCGAAGCCGCTTTCGCATACCTCGGTGTCGGGACGTTGCCCCCCGACGTGACCTTTGGAGCCATGCTCGGCAACTCGGTGGGCTACTTCCGGGCGGTGCCGTCGTACCTGTTCATTCCAGGAACGTTGTTGGTCGTGCTGGTCGTCGCATTCAGCTTGCTGGGTGACGCCGTTCGCGATGCTCTCGATCCCCGCGCCGGACGGGTGTGATCCCATGGATTGCAGTTTCGGCACACAGACTCCCCGCAATTACTGGCTCGTCGAGCTCGGGATTGCAGGGTAGAACCACCGGGATCCCCCGGTGCGACACACAGGAGGAACAATGGGCATGGCCAAGTCGGGCGCTCGCGCCGCGGTGGTGGTTGCCGTAGGAGCCCTGGCGCTCGCCGCTTGCGGTGGCTCCAGCGGTGGCGGAAGCAGCACCAGCGGGGGTTCAAGCGCCGCACCCGCCAAGGGTGGAACGATCTACTACCTCACCAATGCTGAGCAGTTCGACCAGATCGACCCCCAGCGCATTTACACGGGTGAAGATCTGGCGTTCTTCAACGGCACCATTTACCGCACGCTGACTGCCTACAAGTTCTCAGCCGACGCCAAGGAAGGCACCAGTCTGGTTGCTGACATGGCAACTGACACCGGAACAGCCACCAACGGAGGAAAGACCTGGGCGTTCACGCTCAAGGATGGTCTGACCTTCCAAGATGGCTCGCCCATCGCGTGCAAGGACATCGCCTACGGCGTGTCGCGCACGTTCGCCACTGACATCATCACCGGCGGACCGACGTACGCAATCTCGTACCTCGACATTGCAGATGACCCCAAGGGCGGTTCGGCCTACAAGGGCCCGTACGCCAAGACCGGTCAGGAATTGTTCGACAAGGCCGTGACCTGCTCGGCTGATGGCAAGACCATCACGTTCAACCTTAAGAACCCGGTGCCTGACTTCAACTACACCGTGACCCTCACTGCGTTCGCCCCTGTTCCTCAGGCTGCGGACACCGGCGAGAAGTACGGCGA
>CAIYMF010000144.1 GCA_903927265.1 uncultured bacterium
CCCAAACGGTGAAGAGCGGCGCAGACGGCGCATGGAAGGTCGAACTACCCAAGTCCGGCAACTACAAGGTTTCTCTCGACGAGGCAACGCTTCCTCCTGGGGTCGCCCTCTCGGATCCCTCGAAAAACAACCTGAGCGTCACTGCCTTCGGTGGCATGCCGGCCACGATTCAATTCCAGTTCGGTTCGAGCACTGTTGAAACCGAATCCTTCTTGGACAAGTTCCTTCAGTTGTTCGCCAACGGCATCCTCTTCGGGCTCGTCATCGCCTTGGCCGGTGTTGGCTTGAGCCTGATCTACGGCACCACCGGACTGACCAACTTCGCCCACGGCGAACTGATCACTCTGGGCGCACTGACCACGTACTTCTTCGATGTCGTACTCGAGTGGAACTTCTTCGCGAGCGTCATTCTGTCGTTGCTGTGTTGCGCTGTTCTCGGTTTCGTACAAGACAAGATTCTTTGGAAACCACTGCGACGACGCGGAACCGGTCTCATCGCCATGCTGGTCGTGTCGATCGGTTTGGGTGTGTTCCTGCGCTACGTCTTCCTATTCATTTTCGGCGGAGGCACCAAGCAATTCCGCAGTTACAACGGTCAAGAAGGTATTGCGATCGGTCCGATCGACGTCACTGCAAAGAACCTCATCGGTGCCGCGGTTGCCATTCTGCTTCTGTGCATCACGGCGTGGTGGCTGATGAAGACCCGCCTCGGAAAGGCAAGCCGGGCTGTGGCCGACAACCCCGCCCTTGCGTCATCGTCGGGCATCGACGTCGAACGCGTCATCAACGTGGTCTGGATTCTCGGCGCCACGCTGGCAGCGTTCTCCGGCATCCTGCTCGCGATGAGTCAGGGCGTGAACTGGGCGATGGGGTTCTCGATTCTGCTTCTGGTCTTCGCCGGAGCCACGCTCGGTGGATTCGGAACTGCATTCGGCGCGCTCGTCGGTTCACTCGTGGTCGGCATCATCATCGAGCTGTCGACGCTGTTTATTCCGCCCGAACTCAAGAACGTGGGTGCGCTGGCAGTGTTGATCGTCATTCTGTTGATCAGACCGCAGGGCATCCTCGGTCGCCGCGAGCGAGTGGGCTAGGAGGAAATAATGGACTGGGGATTCATCCTGAGCCAAACGCTCACACAGGCAATCGCACCGATTGCGATTGTCTACTGCCTCGCCGCCATCGGCCTCAACGTGCACTTCGGCTACACCGGACTGCTCAACTTCGGCCAGGCGGCCTTCTTGGCAATGGGTGCCTACGGGCTCGCCGTGAGCGTCAGCCGATTCAAATTGGAGTGGTGGCTTGGCATCATCATCGGCCTCGTGCTCACGGTCATTCTCGCGCTGCTCCTGGGTATTCCGACCCTGCGTTTGCGCGCTGACTACCTGGCAATCGTGACCATCGCAGCAGCCGAAATTGTGCGTCTATTTGCGCGTTCGGTCACCTTCCGAGAGACGCTGGGCGGTTCCGACGGAATCAACGGTTTCTCGAACAGTTTCTTCACGAGCCTGAACCCGTTTAGTCGCACTGATCCCTACACTTTTGGCCCGATTCACTTCGCCAACGGCGATGTGGTGTTCATGTTCCTCATCGGCTGGGCATTGATCGCAATCGCGAGCCTGGTCGTGTGGCTGGCGATGCGTTCGCCGTGGGGACGCGTGATCAAGGGCATTCGCGAGGACGAAGACGCGGTACGCAGTCTTGGCAAGAATGTCTACTCGTACAAGATGCAGGCGCTCGTTTTTGGTGGTGTGCTCGGCTGCCTCGGCGGCTTCATCTTCGCGCTCGCCAATGCCTCTGTGCAACCTGACAACTATGCGAGTGACCTGACGTACTTCGCGTGGCTCATCATGATTCTCGGTGGCGCCGCACGCGTGGGCGGACCAATCTTGGGCGCGATGATCTTCTGGGGACTGCTGACACTCGTTGTCGAAACCCTCAAGAACGCCACCGCGTCGGCGATCATCCCCGAGTCAATCCTGCGCACCGACCAGGTTGGCCAGATTCAGTTCATGCTCGTAGGTCTTGGATTGATGCTGCTGATGATCTTCCGACCTCAGGGAATCCTCGGCGACAAGAAGGAGCTGTCCCTTGATGCCCGACGCTGACACCGCCGTCGCCCGACGGGCGACCGCGACCGCCGCCCTTGCCTCGGTAGAACAGGTACCGGGTGCGGCCAAGCCCGACCCGATCC
>CAIYMF010000145.1 GCA_903927265.1 uncultured bacterium
GCCATTGACACCAGTGCCATCATCGCGGGGCTGCGGGCGACGGGGCCGATTACGACGGCAGGGTTCGGTGAGGTGACAGCCGACAATTTCGTCGACAAGTGGGTCAACAGTTATCGCAAGTTCAGCAGTGCCAACGGTGACAGACAGTCGATCAACAACGTGCTGGCAGGTGAACTCATCACTCGGCTGTCGAGTGGCGAGGGTGCGTTCAAGTTGATGAAGGAACTGGCTACCGTGGCGCCGGGACGCCACGTGCAGGTACACCTTGAAGATGCCGCACTGCAGAAGGCCGTCGATGAGGCTGGGCTCGGTGGTCACGTCAGTTCGCCGACCGGTGACCATTCGGCATGGTTCTCAACGAACTCCAATGCCAGCAAGACCGACGTGTTCTCTCGCCGCAATCTGACCATCACGGCAACTGTTGGTGCTGATGGTGGGGCCACGGTGAAGCAGAAGATGGTGGTCTACAACCAGACGCCCGAAGGATTCGGCGACGGTTCAGCCCAGGGGTACTTGACGGCCGTCAACCGCAGCGCATGGTGGGCGTACGTGCCTCAAGGTGCGATCGACGCCACACTCAGTCACCCGTCTGGTTGGCTGCCGTCACGCACCTGGTCGGACGGAATGGGGCGCACCATCATGGTCACGGGGGGCACCTTGGCGGCCCGTCAGTCCGCCACGATTAGCCTCACGTACCGGTTGCCGGCAGGCACATTCCCCGACGGCGTGTATCGGCTCACGGTCGATCCGCAGCCGGTACTTCGCGCGGTTCGACTTCGCTTGCTCGTGGGAGCCGCCGGGGCAGAGCCGGTCGAAGTGATGAAGGACGTTCCCATTACCCAAGTGATTTCGGTCGAGCAGCCCACACGCGACTGACGGCACAGAAGCCGAGGACTACTAGGCGCAGGTTTCCGGCGGTGAGAGAGCCCAAGGCGCGGCGAGTCCCGGTTGTTCAAGTACATGCGAAAGCTCGGGCGAGGTGAGTACGACCCAGCCACGCCGAGAGCCCGTCTCCTGCTCAGACGCAATGGAAGGGTAGGCGCCACGCCACTTGGCAAGTGGGGGCAGGATCGTGCGATCAAGGCGAACCCCGGGACCGTAGTTGTCGAATCCGTAACCTGAGTCACCTGGAACTTCGAAGTCGTCGATGACCACGATGGCGCGACTCCATGATGCGCCGATCATGGTGAGTTCGTCAGCGAGCGGGAGGTCGTCGCCCCAGTGGGCGTCAAGGTAAAAGAGGGTGACCTGGTCGGTGAAACTGGGCTGAATGGATAGCGCGTGGATCACGGTTCGGGAGTCACCAAGGTGCAAGGTGACGTTGGTAGCTTCGGAGAGTCGTTCAGCGGCAACCGAGTAGTAGAAGGGATCGACCTCAACGCTGACCACGGAGTTGACGATCGTGGCCAGATATTCCGTGGTGACTCCATGGAAGGTGCCTGTTTCAATCGCACATGTCACGCGTGCGCGCTCGATAAGCGCCCGGATGATGGCGGCGCGCTCATGTTGGGCGTTAAAGGGCTCTGGGTCCGAAGGTTGATTGGATGTTCGCCTTCGACTACCCCAGCCAGTCACCGATCGTAGCCAAAGCGCTGCGGGTTGGGCCTGATCAGGAAGACGCGAAATCAGACTCCCCGCATAGACCGTGCTCTCTCGTGGTCTCGGTCGCACGTGTCCCTCCACTCCGTTGAACTGGGTTGCTCGGTGCGCTGGGGCTCAGCCTAGATTGAATCTGGGAATGACCTCGCATGTACTACGCACACGGGTGAACTCGTTCGTTTCGCCACTGACGCGGGTAGGGTGAGGCAGTGAACGAAGCTACGGCATCTCCAGCCGAATCCAGGGTGTGGTGGCGCAGCGAGGGGTTACTCGCCGTCTTCGTTGTAACCGTTGTGAGTCTGCCCGATTTCAGCTTGATGGTGCCCGAACCGTTGCTCACTGTTGCCGACATTTCGTTGCATCCCATGGATGTGGTGGCTCTCGCGGCGGCAATTCTTGGTGTGTGGCGAATGATTCGGACTCGCAAACTCGGCGTGGAGTCTGGTGCAGTGGCCGTGCTCTGGCTGCTACTGGCGGTTGAGGTGTTGCGTGGCGCGATGATCTTCGGATTTCAGCCATCGGTCAATTTCGGCCGAGTTCTTTTCTACGGGCTGGCGGCCCTGACGTACGCGGCGTGGTTGCCTCGTCGCTGGTCGCGCAGAGATCTACTGGGAGGCGTTCCCGCTCTGCTTGTGATTCTGGGTCTGTGTCTAGGGCGTTTTCTTGCCAGTGGGCTACTACTCAGGCACGACGGTGACAATGCCGATGTGCTGATGGTCGACCTGCGCCCAGTATCGGCCTCCGGGGCCTTCTTCTTGCTGGCTGCTGCTTTCATTGTGGTTTCCGGCCGCACTCGATCTGGCACTCGTTCTTATATTGCAGCGGGGGCATTGGCACTGGTCGTAGTACTCGTTCAGCAACGAACCGTCTGGTTTTGCATCGCTGCAGCAGTGCCGGCATGGATCATTGCCTCGTGGCTTGATGTGCGTGAGGGTGTACTCGTCATGCCGAAGCGCTTTCTGCAGGGTGTGACTGCGATAGGCGTCGTCGTCGTCGTTGGCGTTCTCGTCACTCCGAGTCTGAGGAATTCGGCGACTGATACGAGCAACCTCACGTGGCGCTTCCATCAGTGGGGCGATGGCATCACTGCGATGCCGGACGCTGTGGCATGGATTATCGGCCGGCCCAGTGCCAGCAGTCGTGACCAGTGGGACTTTTCCGCCTATCTCAATCGGGTGAAGATCACGCACGGCTCGGGTCTGACCACGCATTCAACGTATGTTGACTTGCTCCTCCTAGTAGGGCTCGTTGGTCTGGCGGCTGTACTTGTTCTCATCTTCCGTTCCGCGACTCGTCGGTATGACCGACTGTGGATTTCGTCGCCCGGAGCAGTGGCTCTGATTGTCGCGGTGGTGGTCTACGGCGTGACCTATTTCTTGCCGGTTAT
This sequence comes from uncultured bacterium, assembly GCA_903927265.1. Lineage (GTDB taxonomy): Bacteria > Actinomycetota > Actinomycetes > S36-B12 > CAIYMF01 > CAIYMF01. The sequence goes on from CAIYMF010000145.1 coordinate 2,987, forward strand.
CGCGTTCGCGCTTGTGGGCATGGCTTTAGCGGAGAGAATTCGCCAGCGACCTTGGTCGAACGGCCCGCTTGAGAGTGGCGCTGCTGCTGCGTCTGAGTTGACTCACGGGTGACACGATGACCTCCGGTGGCCCGACAGTTCTTCTCATCACCAATCAGCCGCAGGTCAGTCACGCTGTGGGACACGAACAGGCGTACCGGACGCTGGTTGACGCCGGCTACCTTGCTTCTGTCGACATTGTGAGTTGGCGAGGTTCGAACGGACACCTTCCGCAGGGCAATCTCGAGTCGGTACTCACACTCCTCGAAACCCGAACTTATGACGTCGTGGTTGTGTGGAGCTCAGGTCACTTCCCTGGCACTCGTGCTTCTTTCGATCGTCTGAACGCAGCGATGAAATCAGCGACGCTTCTCTACTGGGAGGGCGACTCCTGGGGACGTGGCAAGCCCGTGACTCGGGAGATGCGCTGGTGGTTGCAACGCGCTGACGTAGTCATTTCGGCCTCGGGGGACCCTCAGCCGCACATGCTTCTTAATGCGGGTGCGCGGGAAGTGAGGTTCAGTCCGCAGGTTGTGGATGAAGGAGTGTTCGCTACTGAGTATTCCTCGAATTGGAGCCCACCGGCTACGTCCCGCGGTGCGATCATGATCGGAAGTTACGAGGCTCGGATCCCGATCATTGGTGGAATGCCCGGCGATGGTGAACGTCGTCGATTGGCACGCGCCTTACGGAAGCGTTTCGGGGGGACCTTTACTCTGCGTGGACGAGGTTGGCCCTCGAGTTGGGCGGTGTCACCGGTGGCCTACGAGGGGCAGGTGCGTGAGATTGCGACACACCGAGTCTCGGCGAACTGGGACCACTATCCGCGCTATGCCGATTCCTCCAGCGACCGCCTGCCGATCGCGCTCCTCGCAGGACGTCCCCATGTGGCGGGGCGCCACCCGGGGATGGAGTGGCTACCCGGGCCAGAAGTCGGATTCTTTCAAGAATCCACAGTGTCGGCGGTTGTTGATCGCGTGGGCGAATTGATCGATGATCCGCAGCGCTGCGCGCGCCTTGGAGCGGAGGGGCGTCGGTGGGTGGTGGGCCGACTCTGTGCTGAGCAGGCGGTGCGCTACCACCTGTCACTCGTTCTCGATGAGGTCCCTGCGCCGACAATCGAACCGTGGACCGCACTGCCCGGACCCTGGCGGTTGTGATGCGTGGACGGGCACTCGTCGTCGGTTCTGGACTCCTGCTCAGTAGCCAGGTCACGATTGCTCTCGTCCAGTTTGGCTATGCAGCGCTAGTGAGCCGCATCATTGCACCCGGAGGCTTTGGTGACTACGCCGTTGCACTTGCCGCGGTGGGGTTAGCGAGTATCTTCACCACCGCCGGAATTGGGGCGGCCACGGCGCGAGCTCCCGAATTAGGAGAGCGACAGCAACGGGGTTTAGTTCGCACCGCCCTCGTACTCGGCGTCGTGGGAACGGCGACCACCGTCGTCTTGGCTGCACCGTGGGCGCGCCTCTGGGGGCAGCCAACGGCGGTAGGCACCGTTCAATTGGCGGGGCTGGTCCTCCTGCTCGGCCCGCTTGCTGCGGTCATGCTCAACATCATGCGGCGCGAGGGTCGTTACCACGCGGTGGCGGTAGTCACGCTCTCAGCTGGAGTCGTCGCGCTGGCTCTCGGAACTGCTGCCGCATGGTGGGCGCGCAGCGCTGAATCACTGCTGGTCCCGGCCATCGTGATTCCCGCACTGCAGGCGGCAGGGGCGATTATCGCTCTTGGACGACTGATTCTGCCGCGTCGTGATCGGCTTTCAGCGGGAGAGGAGGGTCGGTTCGCCCGGCGTGCTAGCGGTGTCGACGCGGTCGCTTATCTCGTGGGAAATCTGCCAGCGTGGTGTATCAGTCTGGTTTTCGGAGCGCCGTCCCTCGGCGCCTTTAACCGGGCCACGGTGGTGTCGAGCGTGCCGCTGTACATGCTGCAGTCGTCAGCTCTTTCGACCGTTTACCCCGAACTGCGTGAAGGGGCGGTCCGTTCCGATCGCGCCGCGCGCACGCGTTCAGACATCGTGTTGCTCATGGCATGGGTTGCGATGCCAGTGACCGTGGGCATCGCAGTGCTCGGGAGTCTGCTCATTGAGACCGTGCTGGGGCCCCAGTGGCAGGAATCGGAATGGATCGTCCCCTTTCTCGCCGTGAGCGCGGGGATCTATTTGCCGACGATGGTGCTCTACTCCGTGGTCGAGACGCACGGTAGGTTCCGCCCGCTGCTGGTTGCCCAACTAATTGCGCTCGCGGCGACAGTGGTGGGCGCAGCGCTGACATTCCTGCGACACTCCTCGGTGCCTGTCTTGCTGAGCATGTCGGTAGGAGCGCTACTCATTCATGCGGTGCAGTTGCGCGTCGCGTCACGTGCGGGGCTGGTCGACGGCAAGGTCGTGCAGAGGGGCTATGCCGAACTCGTCCTACCGACTGCCCTATTCCTGCTGTTCACGCTGGCAGTGCGATGGACCGTGTTGACGTTCATCGACTCTCCGGCCCTACGTCTACTGGCCGCTGGACTCTTGCTGTGTGTGGCGGCCGTACTCGCACTGCCGTGGTTGAGGTCAGCGACGCCCCTTCGATTAGCGCGCCAATACGGCGTGGGACGAGGGACAGCGACTGCTTCGTTGCCAGTTGACGTGCCGCCAGATCTTCCTGCTGCCTAGAGATCCTTGCCAGGCCGCCAGTGACGCGAGCCGGCCCACAATGGTCGAACGTAACTCGCAGCGAGGTAGTAGGGCCAACGCACGCCAGCATGACGGCGGAGGTAACGCAGTTGACCTCTCCATGGTCTGGCGGTCGGTTGCTGAAGTGCGCGCCAGACCACGAGAGGACTCCCTTCGGGAACAGGGCGAGGTAACGTCGGCGCGCAGGTTCCTTGGGTGCCCGGGCATGTGATCATGTGGACTCCGGCGGCCGCAGCGCGCAGACTGTAGTCGTCATCGGCTTGCGCGTGGGCGAAGCCCCCGTCGATTGTGCCGACGAGGTCATGTGCGCAGCGAGGCACGAGAACGATGTTTCCGTTGAATGCGTCAACGTCCTCGGGCTCACGACTTTCCGGTAGGGATCTGAAGCGTTGGGGATGCCGATCGACCCGACCTCTCGCACCGAAAGTGACGGCTCCTGAATCGGGGTGCCGCGTCGAGCCGACAATGATTGCGTCGGGGTACGCAGCGTGTACGTGGAGGATGCGCGCCAGTGCATCTGGATCGAGAACCACATCGTCGTTGAGCCAGAGCAGCATGTCTGGGCGCAGTGACAGTGCTCGCTGCTCGGCGAGTGCCATGGCCGCTGCCCAATACAGTTGGCCGCTTCCCTGAACAATGTCTACCTCAGGGAAGTCGCGCCTGACTGCATCCCCAGTTCCGTCGGTACTTCCGTCATCGACAAGCACCACGAAGAGTTGTCCCTGAAATGGTTGCTGCGTGTGAAGAAGCGAGCGTAGACACTGCAGTGTCGTTTCGCGCCGGTCGTGCACCGCGATGAGAGTCACAATCCGAGGCACATCGACCCCCATCGGCTGATTGGCACCCCGCTCTTCGGTGTAAGGCAACTATAAGCCTCTCCAGTACTGTGGCGAGGGTGCGCATCGCTTTGGTTCATTCATTCTATTCGAGTCGATGGCCCAGCGGTGAGAATGTCGTTGTCGAGAGTCAAGCTCAGGCCCTGCGCGATGCCGGACATGAGGTACTGCTTCTTGGACGGCACACAGATGATCTTCAGGTGCAGCCCGGCTACGGTGCTCGAGCTGCCACCCGCGTGATGACAGGACGTGGTGGAGACCCGACCCGCTACCTTCAGGCGTTTGCGCCCGATGTCGTGCACGTGCACAACCTGTTTCCCAACATTGGAACTCAATGGTTGGAGCAATGGCCAGGTCCTGTGGTGGCGACGGTGCACAACTTCCGGTCGATGTGTGCGAACGGTCTACTCTTCCGCGACGGGCAGGTGTGTACGGAGTGTCCTGACGGCGATCCGTGGGCGGCACTGCGGCACTCGTGCTACAGAGGGTCACGACTGGCGACGCTCCCACTAGCTGTTAAGAACTCGCGAGGGATTGTCGGTGACGCCGTGCTCAGCCGGGCGGATCGTATTGTGGTGTTACTCGCGGGAGTTGCTTCAATTCTCGAACGGTATGGACTCGACCTGACTCGTACGAGGGTTATTCCTCACTTCGTATCCGACGTAACTCCTGCGGTCGCGCCGACCCCCACAACACAAGCATGGGTGGTAGTCGGGCGCCTTACGCCGGAGAAGGGTGTCGCCAGCCTTGTATCGGAGTGGCCGCCTGGGGTTCGCCTCGATGTGGTTGGAGAAGGATCTGAGGCGACAAAATTGACCGCTGATGGAGTCCAACTTCTCGGGAACATGGATCGTGATGAACTCAGACGGCGACTGCCCTCGTACACAGGACTGATCCTTCCGAGCGTCTGCCTCGAGAGTGCTCTCCCGCAGACGGCGATGGAAGCACTTGAGGCCGGCGTACCTATTGTCGCCCGCAGTGGCTCGCTCGCTGCGATGGACTTGAAAGACACCGGAGCAGCGGTGCTTTGGGACGATCATGGGCCCATCGCGCCGATGCTCGATCGAGTGAGGCACGGTGGCGCGTCTATGCGAGCGCGGGCGAGAGCGGTCTACGAAACCAACTACATGCCGGCCGCGTGGATCGAGTCGCTGATTTCCTGCTACCACGAGGTGATTACCTCCTGAGTGCACCTCGGGCCTTGCGAAGTGCCTTGGCACAGTAGCCACTGGGTGTGGCTTCAAACGTGTCAACCAACATCGTGCGATCGACTGCACGATCGACTGCCACGACTTCGGGATGCGTCAGCGGCCATGGCATAGGTTCTGGTTCGCGGGCCCACTTTGGCTGATACCCGGCGTGGCTGGCGCTCTCGCTGACTCCTACGTTCGCGGTTAGTGTGCGCGCCGGCATGATGTGAACGGAGCCTGACGCCAGACTTCGGGCAGTGAACCCCGCATCCCATGTGTCGACTCGACCAGACTCCGCGTCGTTAAAGCGTCGGCGCAAGACTTCGGTGAGTAGCCTGGGCCACTGCCTCTGGCGGGCGATGCCATCGAGGTCGCACCACTCGTGCCACCCTGCCACCGAGGTGATGTCGGGATTCCATGCGCGTCGCCACGTCGCCCAGCCCCAGATCAAGGGCATCGCGGTGAACCGGTAACTGTTGGACTGTCGTGCGCGTTGAGTCGGTGAGTCGAGGCTGAGTCCCGCGATGGTAGAGACCCGCTCGTCGTCGGCGTAGCGTTCGAGCATCTGAGCGGCGAACCTGAGGAAATCGGGTGATGCGACGACGTCGTCTTCCAGGATGATGCCGGCTGGTTCGCTCTCGAAGAACCACGTAAGCGCTGCTGTGACCGCAGCCCCGCAGCCAAGGTTGGTGGGTGCGAACAGGGTGTGGAGCGAACAGTCCCAGTCAACGAGTTCGGCACAGCGGCGGACAGCCTCGGTCGCCGGTCCATCGTCGGCGGCCCCGATGCGTGGCCCATCGCACGCGAGGTACAGCGAACTGGGCGCCCAGGAACGAAGGCGCTCGATCTGGCGACGCATCAGATCGGGCCGGTTGAAGCCGATCACGAGAACTGGCACATCCGGATGCGCCAGCATCAGTAGGCTCCCCGGCCTCGCAGCACAGCGGGAATGGTGCGGGCAAGCAGCACGAGGTCGTTGAGAGGCGTCCAGTGGTCGACGTAGTGCAAGTCGAGTGCGAGGCTCTCGTCCCAGTCGAGATCAGACCGGCCAGAGACCTGCCACAAACCGGTGATTCCGGGTTTGACGTCGAGTCGTCGCATGGCCTCGGGGCTGTACCGCTCGACGTCGTCGAGGGGATGAGGTCGAGGGCCAACCAGACTCATGTCACCTCGCAACACATTGAGGAGTTGAGGTAACTCGTCGAGCGAAAAGTGTCTCAAGAACCGTCCTGCCCGCGTGATGCGGGGATCGTCTTCGAGTTTGAAGGTAACCGAATCGGACCCGTTCACATCGGCCGCCTCCTCGCGTAACTCCTCGCGCAATTCCTCAGCGCCGTCGATCATCGAGCGAAACTTCAGGAACGGAAAATGTCGTCCTGACATGCCAACGCGCGTTTGGACGAAGAGTGCCGGGCCGGGACTGTCGAGGCGGATCCAGGCCGCCAGTGCCAGCATCGGAATTCCGAGCGTGGTGAGCAAGGCGGCTGATCCGGTGATGTCGACGGCGCGTTTCACCGCGCTGGCAGCAGGTCGTGGCGCAGTTGCTGGTACTGACACCGAATCGGCCGTGTCTACCGAATCGACCGTGTCTACCGGATTGGGTGCATGCCACTGCTGAACGGGAATCTCGCGTCTGATTCGGCTGTCGAGGCTCATGAGTGACCAGCCTCTGCGGCAAACCAGTCGACCGTGCGCTGAAGACCCGTGGCGAGATCGACTGTCGGTTTCCAGTCAAGAATCTCGTTGGCGAGGGTGATGTCGGGCCGACGGCGACGTGGGTCGTCGGTCGGTAGCGGGTGCCGGTCGATGGCTGACTCGGACGCAGTGAGCGCGAGTGTGAGATCGGCCAATTCGGCCACGGTCACTTCCTGCGGGTTTCCGAGATTGATCGGACCGGTGACGCTGCGGTCGGTAGCCATCATGCGCATGAGTCCTTCGACCAAATCGTCGACGTAGCAGAACGAGCGCGTCTGGTCACCGTCACCGAATAACGTGATGGGTGTGCCGCTGAGTGCGCTGACAACAAAGTTCGACACCACGCGCCCGTCGTCGGGTGCCATGCGTGGCCCGTACGTGTTGAAGATGCGCACGACTTTAATGTCGAGATCGTGCTGGCGTCGGTAGTCGAAGAAGAGGGTTTCGGCGCAGCGCTTGCCCTCGTCGTAACAGGCCCGTGGGCCGATGGGATTAACGCTGCCGACGTAATCCTCGGTTTGCGGGTGCACTTCGGGGTCGCCGTACACCTCGGACGTGGAGGCGAGCAGGATGCGCGCGCCCGTGCGCTTGGCCAGACCGAGCATGTTGATCGATCCGACGACTGCCGTCTTGATCGTGTGCACGGGATCGCGTTGGTAGTGAACTGGCGAGGCAGGGCAGGCCAAGTGGTAGACCTCGTCAACGTCAACGAACAGTGGAAGCGTGACGTCGTGCTTCTGGAACTCGAAGTGGGGGTGCTCAAGCAGGTGGTTGATGTTGGTCATTGAGGACGAGTAGAGATTGTCTACGCATACGACATGGTCGCCTTCGTCAATGAGTCGATCGCACAGGTGGCTGCCGATGAACCCGGCACCGCCCGTCACAAGAACTCGTCGCTCACTCATTGCCCACATCTCCCCGGTTGTCGCGTGCGGTGGATTTTACTGTGCGCTGGGCGCGTTTTTGTCGGAAAACTTCCGTCATGAACCGAGGGTTACCCCAGAGGTACCGCCGTGCTAGCCGGCGAGGCTCGATCGCGAGTCGGAAGGCCCACTCGAGACCGCTGTGCTGAAGGATGACGGGAGCCTGGCGCTTGGTGCCAGCAATGAAGTCGAATGCGGCACCGACGCCTAGAGCCGTGACGGGTAGCGCGTCGGCAAGTCTGCGGCACTCAATGTCTTGCTTGGGTGTTCCGAGGCCCACCCATACGCACTGTGCGCCAGATTCGCTGATGCGTTGGTCGCGTTCAAGGAGTTCATCAACGGTGGGAGGACGAAAAGGGGGCGACTCGACTCCGACCAACTCGACGCCGGGCCAACGTTCGGTGATGGCCGTGGTGAGTGCAGCCAACGTTTCTTCATCGGAGCCGAGTAGATAGTGGCGAAGGGAGACCGCCCGCCCCTGGTCGAGAACCGCGCACATGGTGTCGGGTCCGTAGACGCGCGACCAGCCTGCAACGTCACGGTGAAGTCGCTTGCCAGCCCACACGATGGGAACACCGTCGCAAAAAACGGCGGAGGCGCTGTCGGAGAGGGTGGCGTAGTCGGCGTCATCGGAAGCGAGGGCGACGTTGTAGGCGTTCCAGAACAGCACTGCGTTGCCTGAGCCATGGTTGACGGCCGTTGCTTCATTAATGATCGACTCGGTCGCGGTGGCCAAGTCACACACGCTGAAGTTCACGTGTCCGATGGGTGCCCGCGTCAAGGTATCGAGAGTCATTGTTACCCGAGTTTGACTGGCATCGTGGTGATGGTGATCGTGCCGGCGGGCTTCTTCACACAACTGCCATAGGCGGGGCACACCGTGATGGCGCCGCGTGTGACGTAGCCCTTGCCGCTGTCAGTCCATGCCACGCTGAACGACAGCGTGCGGGCGCCGCTGACACGGGTGGCCGTGCACACGTGCAGCCGTGTTCCGGTGCAGCTTGTCACGGTGGCTCCCGCCAACCACGTGCGGATGGTGCCAAGAGCCTTCGTGGCAGGAGTGTCGTAGTAGGTCTTGATACCTAGGTACGTCATGCCATTCGACCATGCGTACCAATACACGCGATCGATACCCAGGCGCAGCGAATCGAGGTAGGTGCGTGCGAGCCAGTCGGCAGATTTCGTTCCGGGGATGTCGGTGTGGGGGTACTTCGGTGAGCCATCGGGATTCGTGCCCGGGCCGGCGATTCCGTAGTTGATCTCGGTATTCCACAGCGGCCGGGCGGGTGCACCAGATGCAGCGATGCGCGTACGCATCAGTGCCACGGCTGCGGCAGCATCGGCCGGTGTGCCCGTGCCCGAGGGGTACGGGTGGAACGAGTAGGCGTCGATGGGCCACGCGCGCCCCTTGTAGCCGCGCACCGATGACAGGGCGCTGAGGTAGCGCGGGAAGAATCCGCTGCCACTGGAGATGCCCATGCGAGTGGTGGTGCTCGGCGACACTGTCTTGAAGGCGGGATTGACCGACTTGACCGCGATGTCAGCCAGGCCGGTGAGTTGTGCCAGTCGGGTGGCAGTGCCCGAATAGAAACTCGGCAGGTTCGCTTCATTCCATACTTCGAACGACCACGTGGTGGTCGGGAACTTCGTCTTCGCGCGACTTGCCACGGCCTTGACGTACCGACTCCACGCGTAATCACTGCTGGGCGGCGCGATGCTGACCTGGGGGGTGTAGAAGGGGCTGAGTTTGGTGGGATTACTCGAGGCCCAAGGGGCAGGCATGCCGAGCACCATGAGAAAGTCGCGAACGCCCCGGGACTTACCGGCGTTCACTGCGGCATCGAAGTTGGTCCACTGGAAAGCGCCGCCCTTGGTCGGCTCGATATTGCCCCACATCGTGCCGGTATCCCAGAGGCGGTACGAACCCGCGACGGCTTGCGGTACGCCGGCGTTGAGGCCAGGATGCAGGCCGAAGAACGTCTGGCTTACCTTGCGCGCAGCGGTCGGCGTGATGGCGGCCGTGGTGAGCGCGGGGGAAGGGGTCGGCGATGGCGTCTGAGTGGGGGAACTGGATGTCACTGCTGCCGCGGTGAAGGACGCGGAAGAACTGAGCGTCGGCGCGGAGTCGGCGGGGGCTGTGCATGCTGCCATGGCAGCGGCAGCAAGCAGGGCAACGTACGCCGTACGGTGCGTTGCCATGCCACCTCCCCAACTACCGGACACATGTTCCAGTGTAAGTGACTGGGGACAGGTCCTGGCGGGTTGCGTGGGCTGAGTGAGGGCGGTGCTTACGCTGCGTGACTAAAAGTCGCCGGCCTGCTGGCGCATGTCACGCAGAGTTTCGACGACGCCGCGCATGGGGGCCGATGACAGCAGCGGATCGGTGAACACCTCGGCGTTGAGGGTCTGCGTCGCGCGCTCGGCCACCTGCCGTCCCCGGGCGGAGATTTCAACCAGCGTGGTGCGGCGATCGGTGGGGTGGGGCTGCCTGGCGACGAGGTGCGCTGCCTCGAGACGGTCGACGGCGTTGGTGACGCTGGTTTGGTGCACTTGCAAGCGTGAGCCGATCACCCCCATCGGGAGTGATCCGCGGCTACTGAGGTGCAGGAGCATCAGCACTTCGTAGCGGGCGAAGGTAATTTCGAGGGGTTTGAGCACGGTTTCGACCCGGGAGAGGGCGATTTGATGGGCCCGCATGAGTGAGGTGACCGCAGCCATACCGTCGGCCGCGTCATTCCACCCGTGCGCCTCCCACTGGCGACGCGCCTCGGCAATGGGGTCGGAATTGAGGGGGCTGCGGTCGACCATGGCGTCAGCGTAGCGGGGGCGTGAGGTCTATCGACATCCATTAGTCGGATGTCCTACTATTTATCGTGTGAGCGACTTCAAGCTGCATGTCCCTGTCAATCCGGTGCGTGTTGTCACCGCCGCCAGCCTGTTCGACGGCCACGACGCCGCGATCACGATCATGCGGCGGCTGCTTCAGTCGCAGGGAGCCGAGGTGATTCACCTCGGCCACGACCGCAGCGTCGACGACGTGGTGACAGCAGCGGTTCAAGAAGACGTGCAGGCCGTGGCGGTGTCGTCATACCAGGGCGGTCACCTTGAGTACTTCGGTTATCTGATGAAGCGTCTTGCCGAACGCGGTGCGGGTCACGTGCGCGTCTACGGCGGTGGTGGCGGCGTCATCGTGGGCGAGGAAATCGAGCAGCTTGCACGAATCGGGGTGCGCATCTTCAGCCCACAAGACGGGCAACGACTCGGGCTCGTGGGCATGATCAACGAGATCATCGCTGAGTGCGACACCGACCTGTCCGCAAGCGGCGCTGACGTCACGGCACTGGCATCAGGCGACTCAGCGGCACTCGCGCGTGCGCTCACCGTTCTTGAATCGGGCAGCGATCCGTCGTTGGCCGCGGCCATTCGCGGCTTCACTTCAGCGCGTCGCATTCCGGTGCTCGGCATTACCGGAACCGGTGGTTCGGGAAAGTCGTCGCTCACCGATGAACTCGTGCGGCGGTTTCGGCGCGATTCGCAAGACAAGTTGCGCATCGCCGTACTTGCCATCGATCCCACGCGGCTTCGCGGGGGAGGGGCATTGCTCGGCGACCGCATCCGCATGAACTCACTGGATCCCGATGTCGTGTTCTTCCGTTCTCTGGCGAC
>CAIYMF010000146.1 GCA_903927265.1 uncultured bacterium
CATCGCGTGAAATCGTCGGCATGAACCCATCCTAGGCTTCCTCCCCCTCCCGCATCGGGGGCACCCAAGCGCGCACCTAGCGCGTCTAGCCGCCCCAGCAAGGGCGTTCCGACGTCTCGCTTACTCCGGCGCCGAAGGGAATAACTTGCCGTCGCGAATCTCGAGGACTACCGACGTACAGACCGGCGCGCACCGCGGTCCATTGGGAGTGACCTCGATGAGCACCGCTGGACTTCGGGAATCGACGAGAACAGTGTCGCCGCGAGCGATGCGCAAGGTGGTGTCAACCACGTCACCCGCCGAGCGACCTTCGTTCACGGGAACGATCAGTCCAACCGTGTCTTTCTCAAGGACACTCGAATGACACACCCCTTCGGCACACAACGTCGCTATCGCACCCACCGCGTTGAGCGATGCGACATTGAGGTTGTTGACCGCCACCGCTGAGCCGCAACCTGCTGAAGTACACCCGCAGCCCGCCAAGACCGGAATGAAGCACGCGGCAGCAACGAACTTCCACACTCTCCCCGTCATGGTCCTTGTCTAACGGAGGACGTGAGACTCAGCAAGCACCTCGGCGTAACGATCACGACCTAGAGAGGCCGATAGACATTGCTTCGATGATCGATTCGAATGACGGCATGTGCGACGCCGTCAGGTAGGTCGGTTTCATGCGTCGGCGATTGGGGCGCCTGAACGCGCTAGGTGCGCGCTTGGGTGCCCCCGATGGTGGTGGGTGAGCGAGGGAGGAGTGACGTGAGGAACGAGTGACGTGAGGAGGAAAGAGAACTACGGAAGAAGTGCGAGAAGCCCCGCTTCGTCGAGGATGGTCACTCCGAGAGCCTCCGCCTTCTCGGCCTTGGAACCGGGGTTCTCGCCCACGACGACGTACGAGGTCTTCTTCGACACCGAACCGCTGACCTTGCCGCCAGCTTTCTGCACGGCCTCGGTTGCCTGATCGCGACTGAGCGTGGGAAGAGTGCCGGTGATGACGAACGTCATTCCTTCGAGAGGCCGCGGACCCTCATCGACTTCCTCATCAGCAAGCGACACACCCGCGGCTCTCCACTGCTCAACGATCTCGCGATGCCAATCGACCGCGAACCACTCACTGATCGAATCGGCGATGATGCCGCCCACACCTTCGACCGCCGCCAATTGCTCGGGCGGAGTCGACGCGATCACGTCAAGGTCGCGCAACTCGCGTGCCAAAGACTGCGCGGCGGTTGGGCCAACGTGACGAATCGACAACGCCACCAACACGCGCCACAGCGGCCGCGACGTGGCGACCTGCAACTGCTCAAGCAATTTCGTAGCGTTGGCATTGAGTACTCGCTCACCCTTGACCGCCTTGGTGAAGAACTCCGACCTCTGCAAGTCGTCGCTTGTCAGCGCGAATAGTCCACCCTCATCGACCACCAGTCCGTCGGCGAGCAACGCGACCGCTGCCTGGTACCCCAGCCCTTCGATGTCGAGTGCTCCGCGCGAACCTAGGTGGAACAACCGTTCGCGCAACTGCGCGGGACATGATCGCTGGTTGGGGCAACGAATATCGGCGTCGCCCTCTTTCTCGGGTGCCAACTCGGTACCGCACTCGGGGCAGTGCGTCGGCATCACGAATGCGCGCTCGTCTCCGGTGCGTGCTTCAAGAACCGGGCCAACAACCTCGGGAATCACGTCGCCGGCCTTGCGCAGGAAGACGATGTCGCCAATCAGTACACCCTTACGTACGACCTCGGAAGCGTTATGCAGCGTCGCCATCTCAACAGTCGAACCCGCCACCTTGATTGGTTGCATGACTGCAAACGGAGTGACCCGTCCAGTGCGACCCACACCCACTCGAATGTCGAGCAGCCGCGTACGCACTACTTCTGGCGGGTACTTGTACGCAATGGCCCAACGTGGCGCCCTCGATGTCGACCCCAATCGACCCTGCAGTGCGAGTTCGTCGACCTTGAGTACGGCGCCATCAATTTCATGCTCAACGTCGTGCCGATGTTCGCCGTAGAAGTCGATGAACTCACGAGCAGCGGCAAGCCCTTCAACAACTCGCGCACGATCGGAAACCGGCAGCCCCCACCCGGCAAGCGCCGCATACGCCTCGCTTTGAGTCGCGGGCTCGTGCCCTTGCCACTCGCCGACGCCGTGCACCACGAGTCGCAGCCGACCGATGCGGGCAAGCGCACGCTCGAGATCGGCCTCGGCACGCGCCTGCGCTGCGGGAGTTCGAGCGGCAGCAACGTCTTCGCGTCGCCGATCGATGCGTTGACGCAACGAACCTGCACCGGCATTGCGCGGATTGGCGAACTCAGCCAAACCCATCTCGCGCTGCTCAGCATTCAGCGCATCAAACTCAGCGAGTGGCAAATACACCTCGCCGCGCACCTCAACCAGCGGCGGAATCGGATGCGCCTTCGTGCCGCCGGTGAGTTGCTGGGGAATAGCGGGAATCAGCGTCGAGTTCGCAGTGACGTCTTCACCCACACGCCCGTCACCACGCGTGGCCATCGATCGCAACCGACCGTTCTCAAACACGATGTCGACAGCGAGGCCGTCAACTTTCAACTCACACAACAACGCTGGAAGTGAACCAAGATCCTTCTCGACGCGCGCCGCCCACGCCTCAACGTCGTCGGCAGAGAACGCGTTGTCGAGACTGAGCATGCGCTGCAGATGCTCAACCGGCGCAAACTGCTCGGACGCCTGCCCACCCACCGACTGGGTTGGCGAATCCATCGACGTGAGTTCAGGAAATCGCTGCTCGAGAGCAACGAGTTCGCTGTACGCCTCGTCGTATTCAGCATCGGAAAGGGTCGGCGAATCGTCGACGTAGTAGCGACGCCGGGCGTCGTCGATGAGTTCGGCAAGTTCAGCCCAACGTGCACGATCGCCGGCCCGAACGTCAGTCATCGCGCCCCTCCCCCACATTGCGCAGGCGGTTCGACACCGCCCGGAGCGACGTGAACTGCGCCACGGGATCGACCGCCGGCGCTGTCGGCAGCAATCCAATCGACGCCGGTAAGGCCTCGGGGTCGAATCCCAAATCGGTCCACCACTGCGTCACGCGGTCAACGGTAGCGGTCACTTCCGACATCGCCGGCCCTGAAACCGGCTCACCGCCCACGCCCATAAGCCACACCGTGCCGGACTCGACTAACGAACCGAATTGGTCACCCTGACCTCGCACACTCAACGCCGAAAGATCAACCGACAACACCGAAGCGCCGCTCGCCGCCATCACATCAATCGGGGGCGCGGCACCCGCACAGCGAACGGCCACGTCGGCCACTCCCGAACGGGTCACCACTCCCGCCAACAACTCACCGGCACGCTGCCCACCCACGGCGCGATAACGGTCGAGTCCGCTCGGAGTTGAGATTCCGCCTTCCAACACGGCAGCCAGTAACCCTTCATCAAGCCGGGGCACTACCACCGCGCTTGGCAGTCGACGGCGCACCTCCGCGCAATGAACCGCCAGCGCCTCCCCCATCGCCTCAGCCAGATCACCCACCGCCCCGTGATCGCGTACCAATCGGTGCCCTGACATCAACTCCAGCGACGCCGCAAGAGTGAGCGGACCAACGACGGGCAGCACAATCGCCCGGTCGAAGCCCTCGAATTGTTCTTCGAGACTGTCGAGATCCTCGGAGAGCCACGCGCGGGCGCGACGCATCTCACGCGAGTCACCGCCGGCAATGCGCCAACCGCCCGGGGTCGTCGTCACCGCGAAATGAACCGTCACCGCCGATAGCAAAGCCGCGGTGCGACCGATCGCGTCAGCTCCGGGCCCTCGCTCAGGCAATACCGGCAGGTACGGCAGATGGGGATACGTGCCGAGTTCACCGGCGATCACCCGCACGGTCTCAGCCACCGAGGTTCCGGGAAGTTCACCGTCACCGGTCACCGGTGCGTCAATGATCATGAACACGCCGTACGGCTCGGAACCATCATCGGCAGATACACGCTTGAAAGGCTATCGTCGTTGTGTGATTCCGTTGGCCATCGACCTCGCGACGCTCACGCTTCCCAACTGGGCGGCGTTGGCAGCTGTGATCACCGGAAGTCTGGTCGGCGCCGAATTCGCCGCCCAACGTGGATTCGACCCGATTGGCGTCTTCGGCCTCGCTTTTGCGCAAGGCCTCGGCGGACTCATGATCCTCGAACTTCTTCTGCTCAACGGAACCCCGCAGTTTCTCTCCGATCCTCGGTATCTGATCGGTACTGCGATTGCATCGATTGCCGGCTTCTTCTTTGCGGGAGTACTCACCCGATCGCGGCGGATACTCATGACCCTCGACGCACTGTCAATGGGCTTCTTGGTGTGCGTGGGCGTCGACGCCGCACTCACCTTGCAGTTACCCATGATCTCGGCGATGTTCCTCGGCACCCTGACGGCAACCGGCGG
>CAIYMF010000147.1 GCA_903927265.1 uncultured bacterium
ACCGGTGTGGTTCCCGATCAATCATCTGTTCATCGAAGTGTTGGAGCGCTATTTCCTCTACTTCGGTACTGAATTCACCGTTGAATGCCCGACCGGTTCGGGCGTCATGATGAATCTGCAGGAGGTCGCCGACGAACTACGTCGACGTCTGCTGGCGTTGTTCATCCCTGACGAAAACGGATTCCGGCCGTACTACGGACGCGATCAGAAGTTCGCCGATGATCCTCGTTGGCAAGGTGACGTCATGTTCTTCGAGTACTTCGACGGTGACACCGGAGCAGGCCTGGGAGCGTCGCATCAGACCGGGTGGACCGGTCTGATCGCCGACCTCATCATCGGTCGCAAGGGCTGAACGTTCGAACCCGGTAAGGAAGTGGGTTGAAGAGTAAGGGCACTGTCTCCGCCGCTGGTCTTACTGGCATTCTGACTGCATGGCCTTTTCCGATTCAGTTGCTTCGTGGCGCGATCGTTTCACCGTCTCAGGCTGGGCGCTGCTTCCGCTGCGGCTCTTCCTCGGCTTCACCATGCTGTACGCCGGGTTCCTGAAGATCAGCGACCGCACCTTCCTCGACGCGTCGAACCCGGCCAGCATGCAGGCCCAGATGCTGCACGCGGCAAAGAACAGTCCGTTGTCATGGCTCCTGCCACATATCTACGAACACGCCTCGTTGTTCGGCTGGGCGATTTCGCTTGGCGAAGTGGCCGTGGGTGTGAGTCTGCTGCTCGGAATTTGGGTGCGGCTGGGAGCGGTGGGCGGATTCCTGCTGTCGTTCTCGTTCTTGCTCACTGTGAGTTGGGGAACGACGCCCTACTTCTTCGGCCCCGACATCGTGTTCATGTTCGCGTTCATCCCCTTGATTCTCGCCGGCGATGGAGGGGTGTGGTCGCTGGGCGCCAGCATCAGGGCAGCGGTGGTGCGCACGTCGAACCTTCCGAATCGCCCCGTCGAGCAAATTGCACCCGCGAAGGTGGCAGAAGTCGACCGCCGCGTGCTGCTGCGCACTGGTGGCGTGGCGGTGGGCGCCGGGTTGATCGCCGTCGCGTTTGGTGTGATTGCCCGGTCATTCGGCGGCTCGTCGTCAAGCACGATTGCCGCGACCGCAACGCCGACTCCGTCACCATCTACTTCAGCGTCCGCATCGGCCTCGGCGTCGTCCAGCCCGAGTGCCAGTGGCACTGCGACCCCCACCGAGAAGCCCTCGGGAACGAAGGTGGCGACTACTTCGCAGGTGGCGGTTGGTACCGCCTTCGCCTTCAACGCCCCTGACGGCTCGCCCGCATTCCTTGTTCAGCCCAAGGCCGGCACTTACCTCGCCTGGAGCCGGGTGTGTACGCACGAGGGATGCACCGTGGATTTTGGTGGCACCGAGTTCATCTGCCCGTGTCACGGGGCGACCTTCTCCGAGGACACCGGCGACTGCACGGGTGGACCGGGGCAGGGTCCGCTGCAGAAGTACGCCGTCGTCAAGGCAGGCAACGACCTCTACGTCGCCTAGTGAAGGCCCGTCGCGTGGCATGCTGACTGCTGTGAGCCACGCGACACGGGGAGTCCTTGATGGTGCAGTGCATTCCGCCTGATCCGTCGTTCGCCCACGCTTCCGAGCGTGAGGTGTGGCAGGTGCTGAAAGCTGGCCTGGGTGACGGTGACGTGTTGCTTGCGAACGTGCGTTTCACCGATGCGGCCGGCGACCATGAGGCCGACCTCATCGTCGGCATCGAAGGTGCCGGTGTCGTCGTGATCGAGACCAAGGGCGGCAGCGTGTCGCACGACGGACACGTGTGGTCGCAACATGGCGGCGCGAGTAGAACCATCGATCCGGTCGCACAAGCGCAGCGGGCCAAGTATGTGTTGCGCAATTTCCTCGACAGCGATCCGCGATGGAAACGACGACGGTTGCGCTTCGGGCACGCGGTCGCATTTCCGTACTCGCGCATTGCAGCGGATTTCGCGATTCCCGACTGCCCGCGTTGGATGGTGCTCGACCGCGATGACATCGCGGGGAATCCCGCGGGGCTGCTGTGGGATCTCTTGGTCGAACGCGACGACCCCAACCCGCAGGCGTCGGCCGACGATCTCGCCGACCTCGTCGACATTCTTTCGGGGCGCTTGCGACCCCAGCGCGATGTGTTGGCCATTGCAGCCGACCATGAAGCTCAAGCAAATCTGCTGACCGAACGTCAAGCGGTGATTCTGCCTGCGTTGCGACTGCTTCACCGTGTCGAAGTGCGCGGTGGCGCCGGTTCGGGCAAGACATGGCTGGCCGTCGAACAGGTGCGCAGGTTGTCGGCAGCGGGCCAACGAGTGGCGTTGATGTGTTACTCCCGCGGCTTGGCCGAATTCCTCAATCGCTGGGTGTTGAGTCTTCCGAAGAAGGAGCAGCCCGCCTACGTCGGTACCTTCCACGGTCTGGGCTATAGCTGGGGCGCTGAACCCGGTGATGACAATGACTCCGGGTATTGGGAAGAAGCGCTGCCGGCGGCCATGGTGGCGTTGGCCCGCGACCTTGAGCCTTCTGAACGCTTCGACGCGATCGTGATCGACGAGGCGCAGGACTTCGGTGCCGCGTGGTGGCCCGCGGTTCAAAGTGCACTCGCCGATGATGAAGAGGGGGCGATCTACGCGTTCTTCGATGAAGGGCAGCGAGTGTTCGCGCGTGGGGGTCCTCCTCCGATTCCACTCGTTCCGATCGTTCTTGAGGAGAACGTGCGTAACACCAAACCCATCGCGCAGACCTTCGGATCGCTTGCGCCGATCCAGATGCGCTATCGCGGTGCCGACGGTGATCCCGTTCGATTCATCGCCTGTTCCGAGGATGACGCCGTATCGATGGCCGATGACGTGGTTGATGAGTTGCTTTCGGAAGGCTGGCTTCCCGAACACCTTGCCCTGCTCACGACAGGGTCGCGGCACCCCGAGCAGAAGGCGCGTCAAGAACTCGGACAGCAGGAGTACTGGTCAAGTTTTTGGGATGTCGATCAGGTGTTCTATGGGCATGTGTTGGGCTTCAAGGGACTCGAACGGCCAGCGGTGGTACTCGCTGTCAACGGATTCGGTGCCGATGGGCGAGGCAAGGAGAAGTTGTACGTCGGGCTCTCACGGGCCCGCGATCGACTCGTGGTGTGTGGAGACCCGGACCAGATTCGTGCGGTGGGGGGAGAAGCGGTCTATCTGCGCCTGATGGGAGGGTAGGGGCATGACCGAACGAAACACCCCCCTTGTTGATGCAGTTCGCGAGGCTCGATCACAGAATCGGCACCCCTTGCTTGTGCCAGGGCACAAAATGCAATACGACCAAGATCCCGCGACGATCGGTTACGACCTCCTGCACGATTTGGTGCGCGATGACGTGGGGATGCAGGGCGGCGCAGACTCAACGGCGTATACCGGCGGCTACCTCGCGGCCGCTGAGCAGTTGTACGCCGACGCCATTGGCGCCGATCACACGCGGTTCCTCGTCGGTGGATCTTCACAAGGCAATATCTCCGGGCTGTTGACCGTGGCAATGCCCGATCGCCCCATTGCTGTTGATCGCACGTCGCATCGCAGTGCGTTGGCCGGACTGGTGCTGTCGGGCGCGATGCCGGAGTGGATCTTCCCGGAGGTTCACCCCGACCTCGGAATTCCGATCGGCGTGACCGCCGCGGCAGTGCGCGCAATTCGTCCCGATGTCACGGCTGTCTTCGTCACGTCGCCTTCCTACGTCGGCACCCTGAGCGATATTGCGGCACTCGCCGACGCCGCCCACGCCCTCGGCGTTCCACTCGAGGTTGATCAAGCGTGGGGTGCGCATCTGGATTACATGCCCGGACTCGGAGCCTTCGTCCAAGGTGCTGATGTCGTGGTCACAAGCATTCACAAGGCTCTGATGGGGTACTCGGCCACCGCCATCGTGTCGTGCCGTGGGGAACGAGTTGATCCGAACCGCCTCGATCGGTCGGTCGACATCACCAACACCACCTCTCCGTCTGCGACCTTGCTGGCATCGATCGATGCGACGCGTCACATCATGCAGACCGAGGGGCTCGCTGCCATTGAGCGCGTCATTGAGGCTGTCTCGAAGGCGCGCGCGGTGTTGCGCCGCGTGCCCGGTGTGGTGGTGATCGACGACGAGACTGCGGGAGTTCCGGTCGACCCCACCAAGCTCACGCTGTGGCTTCCGCCGACTGGTACGACTGGTACGGCATTGAGCGATGTGCTCTGGGAGCACCACTACGCCGTCGAGTCGTCGGATTCGGACACGATCGTAATGACCTTCACGGTGGCCGATTCCTCCGAGTGGATTGTCGAGGTCGCGGGTTTCGTGGCTGGGCTAATCGAGGGATTGCGTGGAACTCCTCGCACGCCGACGCCTGCGGCGACGTGGCAGGTGCGCCCCGACGTGGTCATGACCCCGAGAGAG
>CAIYMF010000148.1 GCA_903927265.1 uncultured bacterium
AGAACTAAATACGCGCGCGCTGCGGGCAATCTTGGGATCACGCCTGATCGCAGCTCCGATCAGCGCGACCACCCCGGCCATCCAGAGTGTGGCCGACACCTGATGCAAGATGTTGCTGGTGAGTGCCAGCGCGTGGTCACCCAGGCCAGCCGCGTGTCCGCTCAGTCCGGGGAATGCCACGCCGATCAACGCAATGATCAGCCACCCAAAGGATGCGGTGATCGACGACGTGAACAGAGCGCCGATTCCGACCAGGAAAGCCATCATGGCGGTGAGTAGTAGCGAGTGCGACGGTGACAGATCCCATGCGTAGGTCAGAAAGATGCGAGGGCTGAGCGCGTCAAGCAGCGGTACTGCGAGCACCGACGACAAGGTGAGAACCGCTGCCAGCACGCTGACCCCTGCCCACGCGAGGGCAGCCAACGACGTGCGCACGAGCGCCGCGCGCCCCTGGGCTGAAATGACTCCATCGCGACCCTGCGGTCCCATCACCGCTGCGTACAGCAATCCCGCCACGGTGATCACGCCCAACAGCAATTCTGCCAACCGCGCGATCGGAAGCGCCCAGCCAACAATGGGACCGGCATCGGGAAGACCTTCGACCGGAGGCTGCCACGAACCGCCGCCGAGAGTGAGTCCGAGAACGAGTGCGCCAAGTGATGCCACCACGATGACTACGGGAACAGCCCACGATCGCTCAGTACTGCGCGTCGTCGTGGTGCTGGTCACGCGCGTGTGCCGCGGCGTCGCAGCAAAGCGTAAACAACAAGCACGACGAGCGCGGCAACGACGATGCCGCCGACCACCCAACCCACCAGACCGCCTGACTGTGTGGGCTCAGGGGAGGTGGTGGGTGTGGGGCTAGGGGTTGCTGGGGCGCTACTCGAGGGGCTCGCCGCTGTCGGTGAGGGTGTCACCACACTGGGCGAGGGACTCGCTGCCTTAATCGAGAAGGCAATCTGACCGGTCACGGGGTGACCGTCGTCGGCCACCACACGGTAGGAAATCGAGTATTCACCGGAGTTCGCGGTCGCGGGCCACGTCACGGTGACCGTCGAACCCTTCAGCGTGGGCTTTCCGACTTCAACCTGCGGACCGTCGAGCGCAGCGACCTGCACGGCCAGACCCTCTGCCAGAGGCGGCTCGTTGAAAGTGAGTGAGACGGTGGTGGGTACGGCGGTGAGCACGGCGCCGTTGGCAGGCGTCGACGAGGTGAGTTCGGTGTGTGCAGAGGCGGGGGCGGCCACCAAGAACAGAAGCGAGATGAGCGTTCCGAGTACCGCGAGCGAGCGCCGAGTCATGCCTCTGAGGGTACGCCCACGGAAGGTATGCGGGGGGCGATGGGGTCATCAGTTTCCGGCTTCGGAACAGTGGTGAGGCGTCCGCGCAGAACGATGGCGGTGATGATCACACACACCAGAACGCACAATCCGCCGATGCCAAGAGTCCAACGTGGCCCGGCGCTATCGGCCAGCATTCCGAGCAGGGGTGCGCCAATGGGAGTTCCACCGAAGAACACCAGGGTGTAAAAGCCCATCACGCGGCCACGCATGTGAGG
>CAIYMF010000149.1 GCA_903927265.1 uncultured bacterium
CCCTGTCACTCCACAATTGGATGTTGTTAACACTAACAACAGCATCTTGCGAACGATCTGGCAACGGAATCAACTCTGCCGCAGCCCGCTCAACTCTTGAGAGGTGTTCTACTCGCGCGCGGCGACACCGACTACGGGTTCGCTCAACCATCACTTCTGACGGGTCAAGCCCAATCACCAGTCCGTTAGATGCTCGACGCGCAGCTGCGACTACTCCGACTCCTGGTCCGCAGCCAATCATCAATACTGTGGCATTAGGTCCCGGATTCGCTAAATCGACTGCCGCATTCTCCATGTCCGCATTGCCAATAGCCATCACAGTCGCCATGATTCGGCCACCCCAGCCATCCCACGGCAAGATTCGATTCAAGATGTCCACAACAATATGGTGCCACACACGCGTTCCACAATTAGCGTTTCACGTTCCCTGCTCTATCCTGCGGCGGGAAACGAGATGAAGATGGTGGCGGAGAGAGAGGGGCTCAAACCCTCGATGGGGTTGCCCCATACCGTGCTTCCAATTCGCCCTTGAGGAGGGATCGGAGGGGCATCTGCGGCTCCACCAAGTGCACTGCTCGGATCAGCTCAGGACATCGTCTGCAACTGCTCGGCCCGACCCACACGAAGTGGGCCGGGCCGAAGTCAACGCCAGGTAATCGTTATCGCACCGCGACGGGGGTCCAACTACTCGCCCAACTCCCATTGCCAAGTGCACCATCAACACCCTCGCCCGCACAGTAAATCTTACCGGCAGAGGTGAGCGCACACACGTTGTAATACGAGGCGCCAGATGAAACAGTCCGGCGATTCAACGACATTTTTGCTGGGATTAGGCTGTCGGAGTTTAAGTATTCTACATCGCTTGCATTGCCGGTACACTCCCATTGCCCTGAGCGCAGCCCATAGCACTGCGCGTATCCCATGCCGCCACTTGCACTTGCGGCGATCCACGCATACTTCTTCCCCCCCACTGCGGGGAGAGGGGTTGCACTTGCATAAGTGTCACCGTTGCCGTACTGTCCGTTTCCGTTGTATCCCCAGCAGTACGCGCTTCCTCGTCTGGTAAGCGCACACGTATGGTTCATTTGGGGGGAGACCGCCATAAACGTGAGACCACCCGCAACAGGGACGGGGACGAACCTGTCGTCGTTCGAATTGTCGCCGAGTTGGCCAGAATAATTGTCACCCCAACAGTACGCTGCGCCACCCTTCGTCAGGGCACACGTGTGATATTCGCCCGTACCGATGCTTGAAAACTTCTGGTCGCCCGAGACAGCCACGGGCACGCGGCTGAGTACATTATCTCCATTGCCGAGTTCACCTTCGAAGTTATAGCCCCAGCAATATGCTGCACCACCCTTTGTCAGGGCACAGGTGTGGAATCCGCCTGCAGCTATCTTTGTAAACTTCAATCCGCCAACGACGGCGACAGGCAATGAACTAAAGGGTTGTTCTTGGTCGTCGCCAAGCTGCCCTTGTAAGTCTTCACCCCAGCAGTACGCATCACCGCGGGTAGTGATCCCACATGCGTGATATTCGCCCGCAGCGATGGTCGAGAACTTCAGTTTTCCAGCCACAGGGGTTGCAACGTTGCGGTTGACCTCAGTGCCGTCACCAAGTTGCCCCTCGCTGTTCAGGCCCCAGCAGTAGGCCTTTCCCTGGCCTGTGAGCCCGCAAGCGAATGAGTACCCTACTGTGAGCGCTGCATACTTTCGACCAGCAGCCGCAACTGGTGCTGCGCCAGCGGCGACGAGAGTAAGTACCGCAAGTATCGTAGCGCCACGAGTCAACAAGGTACTCATCTCGGCTCCTCCCATTCCAGCACCAGTGGGCGAACTGCCCCCTCAGAGGTGCGACCTGCAAGATGCTACAAAAGACTCACGATTAGCACAATCGTGACAAGAATATTCTGATGGCGAATCACGGAGCGAATCCCGCAATGGGGTTGTCCCCAAACCGCATTTCCAATGCGGCGCGTTAGGAGGTGAGCTTGAGCCTCCGCAGGCGCAGGGAGTTGGCGACCACGCTGACGCTGGAGAGGCCCATTGCGGCGGCGGCGAGGGCAGGGTCGAGGCCAATGCCGAAGGCTGGAAGGGCGAGGCCGGCGGCGAGTGGGACGAGGAGCAGGTTGTAGCCGAAGGCCCAGGCGAGGTTCTGGCGAATCGTCCGCGTTGTGGCGCGAGCAAGATCCACAAGCGCTGGGACGGCGCTCGGGCTACCACTGGAGAGTGTTGCGGCGGCCGCTTCGCTCGCCACTTCGGTACCGCCGCCTACCGCAATGCCAACATCGGCGGCGGCGAGTGCGGGTGCGTCGTTGATGCCATCACCCACCATCCCCACGCTGCCGTGTGTTGCGCGGACGCGTTCAACTACGTCCGCCTTGCCACTCGGCAAGATGCCACCGAGCGCTTGGGGCAGCGGAATTCCCACGGCATTCGCGACGGCATTCACCACCTCTTGGCGATCGCCAGAGACGATCCACGAGCTGATGCCGCGATCGGCGAGTGCGCGAATGGCGGCGGCCGACTCCGGTCGCACCGAATCGGCGAGGCTGATGACGCCGGCAGGTGCACTGTCTGCAATGACATAGAGC
>CAIYMF010000150.1 GCA_903927265.1 uncultured bacterium
ACCACACCCTGGTGGGACACGGTCGATGGCCTGGTGAACGCGGCCGTCAGCCCGTTGTGTCGCGTCTATCCGGTTCCCACCCTGATCGACGCCTGGTCGGAATCGGGCGATCGCTGGCTAGTGCGCGCGGCGATTGGCCATCAGCGTGGTTGGCGCGGCGACCCTGATGTTCCTCGAGTGCTGGCCCTGTGCGATCGGCATTGGAACGACCCCGAGTTCTTTGTCGCGAAAGCCATCGGGTGGGCGCTCCGTGACCTTGCAGCCATCGATCACGTTGCGGTGCAGCAATTCCTTGAGACTCACCCGCAGCGCAACGCGGTTGCCGTTCGTGAGGCCCGACGGGGGTTGCAGCGCCTTGCGTGAAGAATTCGCTCGAGGCGCCGACCGGTCGACGCTTCCTGATTCGTTCGATGTCTTTACTGACGAAGTGGCGGTCTTCGCCATACCGAGTCGCGGTTGTGATGCACGCAGGTAGTATTCACTCTATGTCGATTCGTCAGTCACTGTCTATAACTTCCGCTGTGGTAGTTCTGGCGCTGTGCGTGACGGGTTGCTCGTCGAGTTCCAACGGTTCGGGCACGGCCTCGGCGTCTCCTTCGCCAGCAAGTGCGAGTTCCACTGCGACTCCCTCGCCGACGTCGACGAACCCCTATGGTGTGGCGACCGTTGATCCTCCGGGCCCAGGAGAACCGATCCTCGTGCTCTCGGGTGGTTCGGCCGGAACTGTGTCGCTGACGTACGACGAACTCGCCACGCTACCGACCCGCACAATCACGATTAGCGAGCCATTCGTCAAGGAGCAGCAGACCTTCACCGGTGTTGCGATGTCTGACTTGTTTGCGAAGGCCGGCATTCCTGACTCGGCACGCGTCGACACGTTGGCGCTCAATGATTACCACTACGTCAACACGGCCGGTGCATTCACGGCCTCTGATGGGCTGCTGGCGATCGAACGCAATGGTCAACCTATTCCGTATGACGCGGGTGGTCCGGTTCGCATTGTTTACCCTGACGGAACTCCCTTGGCGTCTGTGCTTGACGCGTGGAACTGGAGCCTGAGTTCAATGAGCGTCACCACTGCCACCCCGACCGGATGAGTTGACAGTGCCTGAGTCCGCGGCAACCCCGACAGCTCGCAGACTGCGCCTCAACGCAGGCCAGTGGGCGCTGGCTGGTTTGCTCGTAGTGTTGTTGCTCTCGTTGGTAGTGAGCAGTCTGGTGGCGTCTAATAATCAGCGCGCGAGCACTGAAACGTACGTACGAACTGAGGCGAGTAGTACCAACGTTGTATTCACTATGCGTGAGTCACTCGACTATGCCGTCGAGGCGCAGCGTTACCTTCTGGGCGAAAGTACACGACGGGCCACTCAAGTGTCCCGGGCGTTGCTGGGCCAGCGACTCAATGTGCGTGATGAGAATGGCAAACGTGCTGGCGATCTGGCAACTCCGGCCTTCATTCAGGCGCTCTCAGCTCTTGACGCCACCATTTCCACGATGCCACCTGGAACGCTGACACCCGCCGCTCAACTCCAGTGGAGAGAGATCCTCGCTCCACGCATTGATGCTCTGGCAAGTGAAGCGCGTCAGTTGGGA
>CAIYMF010000151.1 GCA_903927265.1 uncultured bacterium
CCCACTCCGGTGTCCACGTCCGGCAACCCGTTCATCGCGCTCAACTCGGCGGGTCAGGCAATTGCTGACGCGGCCAGTGGTGTCACGTTGTACTCGGGTGCCAATGCCTCCTACCTGAACGTTCTTGAACTGCGTGTTCAGGACTCGGGAGTCGGCGCAGTCTCCGATGGCGGCAAGTACTGGAGAACTGACATCGAGTTCAACCCGGCGAGCGCCGGAAGCGCCTACGACGGCCTTGCACCCGGTGCCTGGCGCGTCATTTACCCGGCCGTGAGCCTGCGCTCGACGTCGGTTGCTACGCCTACCGCGTCACCGGTCAGCCCGCAGTACGAAGGCACGAGCGTCACCTTCAGCACCACGGTGTCGGCCGGCAGCGGTTCGAACCCGGCCAACGGAACGGTGAAGTTCTTCGATGGTGCCACGCAGATTGGTGCGACCAAGACCATCACCTCAGCCGGTCAGACCATCACCTCGGATGCAACGACGACGTTGTCGCGTACCGGTGCTTTCACCGATCACACGATCACGGCGCAGTTCATCCCAGCCGACTACACCGACCTCAGCGGCAGCACGTCGTCGGGGCTGACCTTCCGGGTTAACAAGTCGCCGGCAGCAACGACCACCACGTCTCTCGCTCTGGGTGCCGCCTCTGTGCAGCAGCCCGATGCAGTGACCGCCACGGCCGTGGTGACCAAGGACGCTGACTCCTCAACCGTCACCGCCGGAACCGTCGTGTTCAAGGACGGCTCCAACACCCTCGGCACCGACGCCAGCGCGCCGTACACCCTGTCGGTGTCGTCGTCGGGTCTGTCACTGGGATCGCACACGGTGACCGCTGAGTTCACGCCCACCGATGCAACGGACTTCGTGGCCTCGACCAGCGGTGGTGCAGGCCTGACCATCACGGCCCCGGCCTACGCGGCATCGGGTAACAACATCAGCACCTCAATTCCGGCTGGAACCATCGTGATCACCACGCCGTACACCGGCGCGAACACGCTGACCCTTCCGGAAATGACGCTCGACGCGAACGCGACCTTCTACTCAACGTCGGCCACGTTCAACGGTATCCAGGTCGCTGACACCCGCGCGGGTAACCTCGCGTGGACGCTGAGCGCTCTGGCCTCCAACCTGACGAAGTCAGGTGTGGGTTCACCCGGTGCCAACGAGACCATCAACGCTCAGAACGTGGGCTTGACCTCAATCACCAAGACCAGCTCGAACGTGACGCCCAACACCTACCTTGGTGGCGTTGCTTCGGGTGGGTCGACTTCGGGTCAGAACCTCACCGCCTTCGACAACGCAGGCGCGAGCTACCTGGCGTACGACGCATCGGGTACGGCAGGGCTTGGGGGAGCCTCACCGCACGCGATCGTTCACGCCAGCAACGGTCTGGGAACCAGCGTCTTCTCTGGAACCCTGGGAATTAAGGCACCGACCAACACTCTGGCCGGCACCTACACCGGAACCGTCACCCTCACGGTGATCGGCTCCTAAGACTGATGGGCAGTCGCAACTGATGCTCAGTCGAAGCGGGGCGAATCCGATGAGGATTCGCCCCGCTTTCGTCATCGTGCGTTCACTCTCTGGTCGTTCACCGATCATGTACAAAGGATCAAATCAAGTCATGGCAATTCGAGCAGCGCTGCGACGTAGCGGACTGGCCCTGGGGGTTGCGGCGTTCGTTGCCGCGGTACCGGTGGCGACCGCTTTCGCTGACGGCACTCCGAGTCCCGCACCAGCCCCGGGCAAGGTGACCTTCGGTATTGGTCCCGCCTCGGCCAAAGACGTCGACACGCGGCCCGATTTCACCCTGTTGCAGGGTCGCGGCGGCACGACGACCGATCACGTCGCACTCGTCAACCTCAGCACCATCCCGCTTCCTGTTGATGTGTACGTCGTTGACGCAGTGACAGGTGCCGACGGATCGGTGAGCTTGAAGGCGCGTGCAGATAAGTCAACCGATGTTGCGCGATGGGTGAAACTGCAGACCCCGAACGGCAAATCAACGGTCGTGGTGCCTGCGCGCAGCAAGGTGATTATTCCGTTCACGGTCACGGTGCCCAAGGATGCACCTGTTGGTGATCACTTGGCGGGAATCGTCGCCTCGATCACCGCAGATGGTGCAGCCGCGGCTGGCTCGCAGGACGTCAAGCTTGAGCAGCGCGTGGGTGTGCGGCTGAACCTGCGAGTGGCAGGAGCCGTCACTCCTAGTCTCGCGATTGAAAACCTCACGGCGAGTTACGCAGGAACGCTGAACCCATTCGGTAAGGGCAGCGTGGTGGTGTCGTACACGGTGCACAACACCGGCAACGTCAAACTCGGTGGTCGTCAGCAGGTGTCGGTCGCTGGAATCATCGGCGGCGCTACTACTGCGAGCGAGTTGCGCGACATTCCTCTCTTGATGCCAGGGGCTTCGGTTGACGTCACCACTGTGGTTCCTAACGTGGCGCCCCTCGTCTACCTTTCGACCGACGTACAGGTCACCGCTGCCGCGCCGGGCACCGATGCCAATCCCGAAGTGGCGCCTGCATCAGCGAGCGTGCACCTCTGGGCTGTTCCGTGGACCTTGCTGGCACTGGTCATCCTCATCGTGCTGGCTGCCTTGGTCATCGTGTCTCGGCGTCGACGCACGCCGCCGCGTTCAGGCGGGCGTCACAGTGGTGGCCCTGCGTGGGAGCCGCCAAGCGGACCAGTTCTGGTTCCGAGCGATTCAGGGTCGTCATCATGAATGGTGCCCGTCTGGTGCTCACTGCCGCCGTGGTGGCCGCATTCGTCGCAGCCCCCGCGACGGTGTCGGCCGACACGCAACTTCCGTTCAATGATCCCAATGTGTCGGGGCAAATCGGATTCTGCGACAAGGCGAATCACCCGATTACGTCCGGAAACGTCGGCGACGTTCCTTTCGTGTGGAAGGCCGTGTCGAGCGTTGCCGCGCCCAAGGCGTACGTGAGCAAAGAGGGCAAGGCAACCCTCTACGCGTACTCGCCGATCAAGAATGTGAGCCCTGGGCAGTGGAGCCCCTACCAGCTCACGTCGTCGGCGTACTACAGCAACCCTGAACACCCCATGGTGCAGGCGACCTTTGCCGACTCGCCGCTGGAGTACCACACGACCGGATTCCCGCCGACCCTTGATGGGTTGGTGCAGATTCGGATGCTGTTTTCTGCCCCAAACCGCGTTCCCCTTACCTCGCCGTACCCGGCGGCGGTTGTGAAGGTGTCGGGAGATCAATGGACGCTCGTCTCAGGCGACCGCACTCCTGACTGTGGTGCTGGTAAGTCGGTGTCGGTCGCCACGGTGCGCATGCCGAACCAGCAGCCCACGGCTCCTCCGACGTGGGCGGCCAACTCGCCGGCAAAGGCCACGCCGACGCCGGTGCCTGGTTCGACTCCTGCTGCGTCGGGGCAAGCAACTGCCAATTCTGCGGCGACGTCAACTGACGAAGCCGTGGCCGGATCGAACTCATCTGCTGCGCCCAGCGAGGGAGATTCGACGGATAGTGCTGCCGGGGAGATCGGGTCAAGCGCCCCGCGTGAATCAGGGGGCGGCGTGTCTCCGATGCTCGCCGTTCTGCTTGTTGCCCTGGGCATCGTCGTCGCTGGGGTCGTTGGCATTCTCGTCGGTCGTCGTTCCAAACCAGAAGCAGGTCAGAAGTAGTGACGTCATCACCAACCAACGATCCCCGGAAGGGATAGTTATGCATCAGCGTTTCCGAGCCGTCATTGTGAGTGCCGCCGCCCTGAGCGTCGCGGCTGCCTCACTTGTGTTCGCATCTGGCCCCGCTACGTCGTACACCGGTACACCACCCTGGACGGCTGACGGCTATGACACCTCAGCCAAGGGAACCCTGTCGTTCTACGACGCGAGCGGAAATCAGATCACCTCCGGTAGCGACATCAACTACATCGCTGACTACGTGATGGCGTCGAGTGCTCCGCGCGCGAATGCGACGAAGGCGACCTTTAGCGTTGCGAATCCCGATCACGCGAACGTCATTCCGTCAACGTGGGCATTCTCAGACGCGAAGTCGAACTACCGCTTCACGACTGCCACTAATGTCCCCACGACCATCAGCAGCACGGGCTTCCCCTTCAGCAAACTGACTGAGTTTCCATACGGTTTCAACGTGTATGACGTCGCAACGGGGAACACCTTCGACACCTCGTCGGACTCCTACACCAACACAATCGAACTTCGGATGAAGGATTCCGGGATTCCGGGTCAGGTGGTGGATGACGGCAGCAAGTACTGGCGCGCAGTGGTTGAGTACAACCGACCGTGTGACCAGAACACATGCCCGCCCGTATACGACGGTTTGCAGCCCGGCGAGTGGCGCCAGTTGTTCCCCGTGCCTCCGGTCAAGGTTGAGTCCACCGTGACGGCGCCCACCATGGCTCTGTCATCGGCGCCCGGTACCCCCGTGACTTCGCCAGCCGCGCACGGAACCTCGGTGCAGTTGTCGGTCACCGTGGGATCTGGCGATACGAGCTCCCCTGCAGGCTCGGTTGAGTTCTTCGACAGCGGCATCGACCTTGGCGCTGGCACGTTCACGTCGGGCACCGGCGTTGCGACCTTCACCTTCGTTCCTGACGATGGAAACCACTCGTTCACCGCTCAGTTCACCCCGACCGATGGAGCCACGTACAACGGTTCGTCGTCGTCGGCTACGACTCTGCATGTGAACCAGGCCGCACCTGCGCGCACCCTAAGCCCGAGCGTGACCGGCACCGCCAAGGTGGGCGTGGCACTCACCTGTGCCCGCGGCACCTGGACCGGAACTGGCCTCACCTACCGCTACAAGTGGTTCCTTGGCGCCTCGGCCGTGGCCTTCCGTGACTCCGGCATTACAGCACTCACTACGGACTCCAGCGGCACTTTGCCCGCCTCGTACGCAACGAAGTCGGTCAAGTGCACGGTCTACGCAACGAACGACGGTGGTACGTCGAGCTTCAGCCCGGTCGCCAAGGTAGTCGCGGTTGGTTCAGCGCCCACCATCAAGGCACCGTCAACTACTAACCGGCCGAAGATCACCGGCGTTCTCAAGGTCACGAAGGTGCTCACCGCGAAGTCCGGAACGTGGAGCCCCACGGCGACCTACACGTACACCTACGTGTGGAAGCGCTACAAGGCTGGTAAGGCCGGAGCAACCGTGACCGTGTCGACGAGGTCGACCTACAAGGCCGTCGCGGCCGACAAGGGCAAGTACCTCTTCGTCACGGTGACTGCCAAGCGCACCGGCTATGCCAACGGCGTTGCCACGAGCTTGCCCGTCAAGATCGCCTGAGAGCCGATCCAGCGATGGCAACTGAGCAGGACGTCCGTCCCCGGGGTGCGCAAGCGCCCCGGGGCGGATTGCTCACGCGTTGGTGGGTGTACGTGCTAGCCGGTGGGCTGTTGGTGACGGCATTCCTTGGGGTGAAGAGCGCGTCAACCCCAGTGCCCGCCGACCCGGCGATTGTGAAGTCGGCGGTTCAGTCACAGCCCTAGGGCTTCTTCGCCAACGTTGACGCGTCGATCGTGTCGGACGACTTGGGCACCGTGATGACGACCGGCTTGCTCCATTCGGAGAAGAGCATCTTCGTTTCTGATGACGTTTCGTCCATTTGCACGGGTAGGGGTGTGCCAACTGCGCTTACCCACAGGGTGACGTCAGGAGAGATGCTCACCAACTGAGCGGGCACACCGTGTACCGAGAGACTCTTCTCCTTCACCGCAATGCCCGTGAAGGTGAGGTAGGCCGACACCACCGACTGCAAGCTTCCGAGGGCAGCCAGGCACGGGTTGCCTGAGGCGGGTACGGCAACCCACTTCGAGCCGATCTTCGCGGCGTCGGCGTCGGTCGTCATTGACGACCAGAAGGCGGGCTCTGCTTGCAGATACAAGGTTTCGGGAGTCGACACCATCTTCAGCGTGTAGGGCGAGAATTTCACTTCGCCCTGGCCAAGGCCGTCATTCGACAGCGCGAGGTCGGCGTGGAACTTGCCGCTCGGGCATGTTCCGTCGCCCTGCAGGTGCACCGATGTGGCGGCGCCGGCATTGGTGCTGGCGGTCTTCACGATGTCGGCGGCGCTCTGTTCTCGGATTCCGTTCTCGGTGGCGCTTGCCGTGGCACTCGCAGTCGGGCCCGAGGGGGTCGGTGAACC
>CAIYMF010000152.1 GCA_903927265.1 uncultured bacterium
ACCACGGCCGCTCACAACCTGGTCGTCGGAGACCACATCACGATCTCCGGAAGCGGCTCGCCGTTCGACGGTGACTTCACCGTCACCACGGTGCCGAGCACCACGACACTCACCTTCGACCTGGCCAGCGTGGCTAGTGCGGCAGCCAGTTCGAGCACCGGAAGCGTCAACGGCGCCTCGCTCTACGTCTCCGCAGGCAACTGAGCCGCATCTAAACCACCGACAGCGCCGTCACCCGTCCGGGTGACGGCGCTGTTGCATGCCGCGACTCCGCTCAGCGGCTATTACTCGATCGTGTGAACCACTCAGGGTGCCCTTAGTTCCTACCCGCAGTGATCACCTGAATCACTCCAGACACATCAGTCCCGTGTGACTCACGCCACGAGACTCGCGGTCGCAATGTTCACCCATATGAGTGACTCAGATGGCCCTTCGGCCTTACAGTGAGGCCGTCAGCCTGCCGATGCAAAGAGTGGTTGGTGCATCACCCATCGCAGTGATGGGTACGCCATCTGGGTGACGGGAACCGAAGGTGGTGAGCTCAGATGACAACTCTGACGCCCACAGCCCCTCTCTTCCCCGGCCGCATTCAGATCCGCCCCGCACACCTACGAATCGCGCTGCCCCTGCTGATGCTGCTGGCCTGCGCGCTCATGCTCGGCCGACTCGCCGGCACCGCGTTTGCCGCTCCTGCGAGCCCTGCCGCCCCCACTCCGGTTTCAATCGCCACCACCGGAAAGCTTGCCGTTGACGGTCTAGCCTCCGGCGGCAGCACGGTGTCGACACTGACGGTCACCAACAACAGTGCGGCCGCTGTCCGCTGGGCCGCCTACCCCACCACGACGGGCACCACAGGAGTTGCTGACAAGTTGGCGATGCAGGTGTACGTGCCTACCGCAGGTTCGTGCGCAGCTTCAGGAAACCCCGTCAGTCTGCGCACTCCGTCAACTGCTCCCCTGGCGCCAGGTGAATCGGTGTCGGTGTGTGTCGTGCTATCGATGCCCACCTCGGCCACCACTCAGGCCGGAACAGTAACCCCCGGTGTTGCCTTCACCGGCACCCCTGCCTAACTCACCAAAAGCAGACGAAACCCCTTGGTATTCAAGGGGTTTCAGTGATGCGTTAGTTATGCAGCGACGGTAACGCGTGTAGGCGCGGATGCGGCTTCCACAGCCGCAATGTCATCGCTGACTTCGCGCAGCAGCTGCGACAACGGCACGCTCAACGCACCGCAGATTGCCGAGAGCAGTTCGCTCGACGCTTCCTTCTGACCTCGCTCAACCTCGCTGAGGTAGCCCAGTGACACGCGAGCAGCACCGCTGACTTCGCGCAAGGTGCGCTCTTGGCCCAAGCGAATGCTGCGTAGGCGATCGCCGATGACGCGGCGCATGACGATGGGCGCGACCACTGTCGCCGCGGCAGCGGCGGGTGTGTCGGAAACGGTGGCAAGGCGGGGAATCACTCTCTTACGGTACCCCGAGTCGGCGTGAGACGCGCTGTGAACACTCCGGGGTTGCGCCGTCTGCGTGTCAGCGCGGGTGCTGCCTATCGATGTCTTCATGAAGTAGGCAACCCCACAGCGCGCAGTACCATTCCCAACGCATGCTCGACCGTGCCAGCACGAACCCGCTCGCGATCACCCGCCACGGTCAGATCGTGCACCCGAGTTCCACTCGCGGTCGCCACCGCAATGAATACCTGGCCGGGCGGCTGACCATCTTGAGGGTCAGGGCCAGCAACACCGGTGCACGCGACACCAATGTCGCTTCCCAGCAACCGAGCCACACCTACCGCCATCTGCTCGGCCACGTCGGCGTGCACAGCCCCGTGTTCGGCGACGAGGTCTGCATCCACACCGAGAACCGACACCTTCACGTCGGTGGCGTACGCCACGACTCCCCCGCGCAGCACGGCCGACGCACCCGGGATTTCGGTGATCGCCGCAGCAATGAGCCCACCTGTGAGTGACTCAGCAACGGCAATCGTGAGCCCCCGCTCGGTGAGCGTATCGACGACCCGTTGCGCAGAATCGGACATCAGTTCGCCTGACTGCGAAGCGAATCACGCCGCAAGGTCACCGCGCGGACGACATAGTCCAGACCGGTGACGATCGTCACCACGACCGCTGCATACATCAGCCACTCGGCTAGGGTGTGCAGCCAGCCGGTGAAAGGCAGCACGTACCCAAGAATCGCGATGTTTTGCAGCAGAGTCTTCGCCTTGCCGCCACGGCTGGCCGGAATGACTCCATGCCTGATCACCCAGAAGCGCAAGAGGGTCACGCCAATTTCACGAGCGAGAATCACGATGGTGATCCACCACGGAAGTTCCCCGAGATACGACAACCCGATCAGTGCCATGCCGGTCAATGCCTTATCGGCAATAGGGTCGGCAACCTTGCCGAAGGTCGTGACGAGGTTGCGGCTTCGCGCGATGGCTCCATCGGCCAGATCAGTGAGAGCAGCTAGGGCGAAGACCGCCGCTGCCGCTACCCGACTGACAGTGTCATCGCCATTGTCACGAAGAAGCAGCCAGCCAAACACCGGTACCAGAAGAAGCCTGACCACTGTCAACGCATTAGGAAGGTTCCATACCGACCCTTCAGTCGCAGGGTCACCCACGTGATCGGGTAGCGCCGGCTTCATCGCGAGGTTGCCTCAGCGATGAGGTCGATTCCATCGGTGCCCACAACGACTGCGCTCACGATGTCACCCGGCGCGACTGCGCTATTGAACCCAGTAACAGTGGTGGTGCCGTCGACTTCGGGCCCCTGATGCACTGCACGACCCTCGAGCGATGTTCCATCGAGTGACTCGACCAGAACCTCGACTATTTCGCCGATTCGATCTTCGGCTCGTTGGGCACTGAGTTCGTCGACCAGGCTCGTGATGAACTCAACGCGTGCGCGGATTTCGGCCTGATCAAGATGGTGATCAAGAGTCGCTGCTTCGGTGCCATCCTCGTCGGAGTACCCGAAGACGCCAACGGCATCAAGTCGTGCGGTCGTCAGAAACTCGGCGAGTTCGTCAAGGTCATCCTGCGTCTCGCCCGGGAAGCCCACGATGACGTTGCTGCGCACTCCTGCCAAGGGGCTGGCGGCCCGAATGCCCTCGAGAAGTGCCAGAAAGTCTTTGGTACCGCCGAATCTGCGCATGCGCCGCAGCACTGAGGCACTGGAGTGTTGGAACGACAGGTCGAAGTAGTCGGCCACACCTTCGGTCGTAGTGATGGCGCGAATGAGTGTGCCCCGCATTTCCGCAGGTTGCAGGTAGGACACCCGCACCCGTGAAATTCCGTCTACTTCGGCAAGCCTAGGAATCAGCGCCTCGAGGAGGCGGAGGTCGCCGAGGTCCTTGCCGTATGACGTGGAATTCTCGCTGACGAGCACCAGTTCGCGTACACCTTCACTCGCCAACCACTGCGCTTCAGCAATGACATCGAGCGCCTCACGCGAGACGAACGATCCGCGAAAACTTGGAATCGCGCAAAAAGCACAGCGTCGGTCACAGCCAGATGCGAGTTTGAGTGGGGCCACTGGCGAGGAATCAAGTCGGCGGCGCAACACACGTGGTCCACCTGCGAGACCGGGCATACCGGGTACCGACGGCGCGTCGACTGCGAATCCTTGCTGACGCTGAGCCGGAGACACCGGCAACAGGAGTCGTCGATCACGTGGCGCATGCGGAACGTGAGGAGTGCCCTCAACGATGCTCCTCAATCGGGCGGCAATGTCGGGGTAATCATCGAACCCGAGTACTGCGTCGGCCTCAGGAAGTTCAGCGGCCAACTGATCGCCATACCGTTCAGCCAGACAGCCCACGGCCACCACCATGGCTCCTGTGCCATTGCTGTCTCGCTCATCGGCGGCTGCGAGCACGGTGTCAATCGAGTCCTTTTTGGCCGCGTCGACGAATCCGCAGGTGTTGACCACGACGGCATCAGCGTCGGACGCTTCGTCGACGAGTTCCCAACCCTCAGCCGCCAGTCGGGCCGCCATTTCTTCCGAGTCGACCTCGTTGCGCGCGCAACCAAGGGTGACGAGGGCAACGCGCAGCGGAGTGGACACGTCGTCAGCGTACGGGGTGGGGGTCAACCGTGATCAGCCGCGAGCCCGCAGGATCAAGGCGATGAACAAGAGCACCACGAGAATGATGACGGCGAAGGCAA
The DNA here is from genome assembly GCA_903927265.1 of uncultured bacterium. Classification (GTDB taxonomy): domain Bacteria; phylum Actinomycetota; class Actinomycetes; order S36-B12; family CAIYMF01; genus CAIYMF01. Next base: position 4,168 of record CAIYMF010000152.1, read on the forward strand.
TCACGCGATTCCAGTTAGGGTCACGAGGAGCATCGTCGAACGACCGCCGACCGTTTTCGAAATCGCGTCTCATCGACGTGACCGCCGGAGGACTTGCCGCGCGGTCGGCGTCGAACTCTGCAACTGCAGCATCCGGATCAATCCCAATCACGGTGGCGATCGAGCGCACATGCCCTCGGGCATATGTGTCGGCACCGCACATGGCGAAGTCGTCGCCTTCCATGGCCGCGAGCATGCTTGGCCGAAGCCGGGTGATCGCGCTGACATCTTCAAGACTGAGCCCGGCCGCACGACGGCCCTGCGCCAGGGTGCTACCGATAGTCACCGTCTCCACACTCCCCTCGGCGCGCCATGTGCCCCAGATCCATCATGCGCCACCGAGCGATGCAAGTACACCGGGAAGGTCATCGGCGGCGACGAGCACTTCACGCGCCTTCGATCCTTCACTTGGCCCAACAACACCACGAGTCTCCATCAGGTCCATGAGGCGTCCGGCTTTGGCAAACCCGACGCGCAACTTGCGCTGCAACATTGACGTACTTCCAAACTGTGTGGTGACGACCAATTCGATGGCCTGCACCAAGAGATCGAAGTCGTCGCCAATTTCCGCGTCGACCTCAGTTCGCGCAGAACGAGCGACCGCGATGTCTTCACGGTACTCCGGGTTCATCTGAGCCTTGCAGTGGTTCACCACTGCGCGAATCTCTGCTTCCGGAATGAAGGCACCCTGAATGCGTACGGGCTTGTTGGCCCCCATCGGGAGGAATAGCCCGTCACCCTGCCCGACCAGCTTCTCCGCGCCTGGCTGGTCGAGGATGACTCGGCTGTCGGCCAGGCTCGACGTCGCGAACGACAGTCGGCTGGGAACGTTGGCCTTGATCAAACCAGTGACCACGTCGACACTCGGGCGCTGGGTCGCCAGCACCAGGTGAATACCGGCCGCGCGAGCAAGTTGGGTAATGCGAACGACCGAGTCTTCAACATCGCGCGGAGCGACCATCATGAGGTCTGCGAGTTCATCAACGATGACGAGTAGGTACGGGTACGGCGTGAGTACCCGCTCACTTCCTGCCGGCGGCTTCACCTGGCCGGCGCGCACCGCCTTGTTGAAGTCGTCAATGTGACGGAAGCCGAAGTGAGCGAGATCGTCGTAACGCTGATCCATCTCCCTGACAACCCACTGCAGCGCTTCGGCAGCCTTCTTGGGATTGGTGATGATCGGCGTGATGAGGTGCGGAATACCTTCGTACGAGGTGAGTTCAACCCGCTTCGGGTCAACGAGCACCATGCGCACTTCTTCGGGCGTCGAACGCATCAGCACCGACGTGATGAGCGAATTGATGCAACTGCTCTTACCGGCACCAGTAGCACCCGCGACGAGAATGTGCGGCATCTTCGCGAGGTTGGCGCAGACGAATCCACCTTCGACGTCTTTCCCGAGCCCGACGAGCATCGGATGCTGGTCGCCGGTCGCCGTACGGCTGGCCAAGACATCGCCGAGACTGACCCATTCGCGGTCAGTGTTCGGAATCTCGATTCCGATGGCCGACTTGCCAGGAATCGGCGAGAGAATGCGCACTTCCGAACTTGCCACCGCGTACGAAATGTTCTTACTGAGCGCCGTGACGCGCTCAACCTTGACCGATGGGCCGAGTTCAATTTCGTAACGCGTGACTGTAGGACCACGTTGGAAGCCGGTCACACTCGCGTCGATCCCGAACTGCTCCAGCACCTCGGTCAGTGCTTCGACCACAGCATCGTTGGCCTTCGACGCCTTCTTGCCAGGCATTCCGGGCTTGAGCAGGTGTGCAGGCGGAAGTGTGTACGCCATCGAGGGTGACAGTGGCAACTGCACAACGACAGCAGGCGTTGTTGTGCGCGGGGCTCGCGGCCTGGTGGCAACCCGAGCAGATGCTGCCGCTGGAATCTCGAGCACGACGGTGTGTTGCAGGTCGTCGAGGTCTGTGTCGTCATCGACGTGCTCCGCGTGAACGTCGACGATGTCGGTTTCGTGTACACGCTCGGCCGCAACCGGCGATACGAAAGGCTGGTCGGCGTCGAAGCCTTCAACCAAAGCAGGCACATCGTGAGCATCAAGACCGAGACGGTGTCGAACCGCTGCGCGGCTGCGCGCAAGACGTGACGGAGTTGCGGGTTCGACCTCCGCCTCACTCGCGTCGTCGACCGCATCGTCGGCCAACGTTGCGCGCTCACGTTCGGCACGAACGCTCGACGGATGACGCGCCTCGGACTTGTCAGCCAGTTCACTGTCTTCTTCTACGGTTTCGTCGGCGGTGCGGGTGAATCGCCCCGTGAGCGACCGAATGCGCGAAGGAATGGCGTTGACGGGCGTCTTGGTGACCACCAAGAGACCGAATACCAGCAGGATCGTGAGCAACAGCGCCGTCACCACTGTTCCGACAGCGGCCATCACAGGAGCGGTCACCAACCAACCGAGCCACCCGCCAGCGTTGCGCATGGCAGCGGCGCCGTCGCTGGGTGTTGCGCCTCCACGCATGAGGTGCCAAAGACCCGTCACCGCGAGAACGCAGGCCGTTCCGCCGATCAGAATTCGACCGTTCGCCGCCTCTTCATCGGGGTGGCGCATGAGGCGAATCGCGGCGACCAAGAGCAGCAGCGGCACGATCCAGTCAAGGGCACCGATGGTTCCGGTGACGACAGCGGTCACGAGATTCGAGATTGGTCCTGCGGTTCCCCACCACACGGCAGACGCCACGACCACGCTCAGGGCGAGTAGCAGCAGCGCCACTCCATCGCGGCGATGCGCGGGATCGAGATCGCGAGCTCCCCGACCTACACGACGCACGAGGCGACCGAGGACGAGGGCGAAGGTCGACCAGATCTTGGCCAGCATGCGTAGCAATCCGCTGCCCACGCGAGCAACGGGACCTGGCCGCAGTGATGTCGAGCGGGGCTTGGGCCGCCCCGTGGGCTTCTTCGCTGCGGTCGATCGGGACGTGGTGGTAGAACGACTGCCACTGCGTGTGCCCTGCGACCCAGCCGTCCTCGAGGAGGACGATCGGGCCGCCGAGCCGCTCGCGGGGGAAGTCGCCCTAGATCGGGCGCGCGTGGGCGCCGGCGTTCGTGTCGCCATGAACGCCACACTAGACCCAGCGGTCACACAATTCACATTTTTCTCATCCGACACGCGGATCCCTTTCCCCCCCTCCCCTACCAATTCCGCATGGGGGGACATTAAGCACGCATAGAGGCAGTTTTCGGTACCCATGCGCACTAGGGATAGGCGGTTAGCCGTCGATGGATCCCTCGGCGGTCGGAACCTGCCCGTACCAATCCCCCCCAAATTCGGCGATGGTGATGGCCACGGAGTCGAACTCGATCACGAGTTGCTGCGGCGAACGGAACGCCGGGGTCGGTCGCCACTGAACCGGACCACTGATGATGCGGGCCTTCGGAAGGAGCGGCACCAACTGACGGAAGATCGACACCACCTCCAGAGAGGCAAGCCCACCACCAGTGCAGAAGTGGCTACCCCGACCAAATGCCAGGTGCTGGCGCTCGTTTCGCCTCACATCGAAAGAATCCGGATCGACAAAGACTCGATCATCACGATTGGCTGAACCGAGAACGAGCGCGACCATGTCACCGGGCCGGATCGTCACTCCTTGAATTTCGGTCTCCTCTGCCGCTATGCGCGAGATGATCTGCGACGGACTCTCAAAGCGCAACATCTCCTCGACCGCAGAGGTAATGAGATCCGGCTCGGCGATGAGCCGCTGGAGTTCTCCCGGATGCTCCAACAGGCAGACGGTTCCGTTGGCAATGAGACTGGTCGTCGTTTCGTGAGCGGCATTGATGACCCCGATGAGATTGGCCGTCACTTCGTTGCGCGTCATCTCGCCAGCCGCCAGATTGGCCGCCATGCGCGCGACGTACGTCCCCTCCCCACCGCTCGGCAGGGCACGCAATTCGTCATCGACGTAGTCAGACATCTGCACCATTGAGTCGACCGCTCGGTGCGTACGTGCTCCAATGTCGCCCGGGCTGTGCGCGAGCCATAGGTAGAAGTCCTCTGCCCACTCCCGCAGTCTTTGATGATCGCGGGGAGGGAGTCCGAGAACCGACAGAATCACCCGCGATGGGACTGGCAACGCAAGGTCGTTCAGAACATCGAGGGTGTCCTGCTCCCGCAAGGAATCGAATGTCTGCCGCACCATGGCGTCGGTGCCTGATGCATACGAACGAACCTTCGCCGCTGTAAACGCCGATCCAACTTCGCGGCGCAAATCTCGGTGACGGCTTCCGTCGGTCATGACAAGTCTGTCGACCAGCAGGTCAACGAGTCGGGAGACGTCAACGTCGTCGGGAACCCGCTTGATGCGGTCAGCGATGCGATTGCTACTAAACCTTGGATCCTTCAGGATTCCGAGCACGTCGTCGTAGCGGGTGATGAAGACATGCCCCGTGTGGGGATCGCGCCAGGCAGGTGCACGATCGCGCATCTCCCGGTACGTCGGATACGGGTTGTGAATGAAATCCGGGCCACGCATGTCGAACTGAGTCGATGACATGAACTGCGCCCACCTACCCTCGATCTTGGCCGGACCGACCGGTGCCGGAAAATCAATCGCGCAGCGCTTACGCCTCGACGACGACCGGCACAATCATGGGCCGACGGCGGTGTTCGCCGCTCACCCATTTGCCGACGACTCGGCGCACGATCTGGGCCAACTGCCGGGTGTCGGTGACACCTGCCTGCAGTGCGTCTTCGAGCTCACGGCGCACGATGGGCAGTACCGGGTCGAATACCGCGTCGTCCTCAACAAATCCGCGGGCGTGAATCTCAGGACCGGCCACCACTTTGCCCTCGACCGCGTCAACCGCGGTGAAGATCGAGATGAACCCCTCCTCGCCCAAGACTCGTCTGTCCTTGAGCGACGCCTCGGTTATTCCCCCGACCGACGAACCATCAACGAAAACAAACCCGCACGGCACCGCACCGGTGATACGAGCCACCCCGTCGATGAGATCGACCACGACACCGTCGTCGGCCAACACCACCCGATTGGCAGGCACTCCGGTACGCATCGCAAGTTCGGCATTGGCACGCAGGTGTCGCCACTCTCCATGGACGGGCATCACGTTGCGCGGCTTGACGATGTTGTAGACGTACAGCAATTCACCTGCGGCCGCGTGGCCCGAGACATGCACCAATGCATTCGACTGATGAATGACGTGGGCACCCAAACGAGAAAGCCCGTTGATGACCCGGTTAACTGAATTTTCGTTTCCGGGAATGAGTGACGACGCCAACACCACGGTGTCGTCAACGCCAAGCTCAATTGGATGGTCACGGTTAGCGATGCGAGCAAGTGCCGCCATCGGCTCACCTTGCGAGCCGGTACACACCAACACCGTCTCGTCGTCGGGAAGGTCATTGAGTCCGTCGATAGTGACGAGCACATCGCCTGGAACGGTGAGGTATCCGAGTTCGCGCGCAACTGTCATGTTGCGCACCATCGACCGCCCGACGAACGCCACCTTGCGTCCGTGAAGCACCGCTGTGTCGATCACCTGTTGCACACGGTGAATGTGAGAAGCGAAGCACGCCACGATGATGCGGCCGTCAGCCCTCAAGAAGACACTGTCGAGCACCGGCATGATGTCGCGCTCAGAGGTCACGAAGCCTGGCACTTCGGCATTCGTTGAATCAACGAGCAGCAGGTCGACACCTTCATCACCCAAACGAGCAAAGGCGTTGAGATCGGTGACGCGACCATCAAGTGGAAGCTGATCCATCTTGAAATCACCGGTGTGAAGCACACGTCCGGCACCGGTGGTGATGGCAACTGCCAGTGCATCGGGAATGGAGTGATTCACGGCGACGAATTCGACCGAGAAGGGACCGAAATCGACAGTCTGCCCTTCAGCGACTTCCAACGACTGCGCGTTGATTCGGTGCTCTCGGAGTTTCGCGGCGAGTAGCGCCAGCGTGAGTCGCGAACCCACCACACGAATATCAGCCCGTTCACGCAACAGATACGGAACTGCGCCGATGTGGTCTTCGTGTGCGTGCGTCAAGACGATCGCGTCAATGTCATCGAGACGATCGCGCACGTATTCAAAATCCGGAAGAATCAGGTCGACGCCTGGCTGATTGTCTTCGGGGAACAGGACGCCGCAGTCGACGATGAGCAATCGACCCGCGTACTCGAACACGGTCATATTGCGACCGATCTCACCGAGGCCACCGAGGGCGACCACGCGAAGACCTCCCTCAACCAGTTCGGGCGGAGGTCCAAGTTCAGGGTGTGTCACAGGTCAAAGCCCCCAGCACGTAAGTCGTCGCGCAGCACGGAGCGCTGAGCCTCGTTCGCAGTCACAAGCGGAAGACGCACTGCGCCTCCTCCGGCACGACCGAGTAGGTCAAGTGCCGCTTTCACCATCACTGTTCCACCAACGCGACTCATGATGCCGTCGGTCACAGGAACAAGCGCGAGGTTGATGTCAGCCGCCTTGGCAACGTCGCCAGCTTGGAACGCCTCAATCATGGCCAACAGCCGATCGGCGACGACATGTCCGGTCACACTCACAAAGCCCACCGCCCCCACCGAAAGCAACGGCAGGTTGAGAGCGTCATCACCTGAGTAGTAGACGAGGTCGCTGCCGTGCATCACTTGCTGGGCCGCCCACAGGTCACCCTTGGCGTCCTTGTTCGCGATGATGCGCGCGTGCTCGGAAAGGCGCAACAACGTCTCGGTGGTCAGCGGTACACCTGATCTGGCTGGAATGTCGTACACCATCACCGGAAGATCGCTGGCATCGGCAACGGCCGTGAAGTGAGCGAGCAAACCATCCTGGGATGGCTTGCTGTAATACGGGGTTACGACGAGCAGACCGTGCACGCCCGCACGATGGGCGTGTGCCGCCAGATGCAGCGTGTGCCGTGTGTCGTTGGTACCCACGCCCGCGATGACCCGAGCACGATCGCCCACTGCGTCAAGAACGGTCGTGAGCAGCGTGGATTTCTCTTCATCGCTCGTGGTAGGCGACTCACCCGTCGTTCCGTTGACGACGATGCCATCGCAGCCCAAATCGACCAAGTCGTTCGCGACTCTCGCGGCCGCTTCAAAGTCAACGTCACCCTCGGGGGTGAACGGAGTGACCATCGCCGTCAGAACCCGTCCAAACGGCGCCTCGCGAGTCGCCGCAGCGGTCATGGGGCGACCCTTCCGTTGGCCTCGAACGCTGCATGAGTGAGTGGCATGAGTCGCGTCCACTCCTCCTCATAGCGCTCAGCCACCATCTCGATCTCACGTTGCGGGAACGAGGGGAAGTGCGAGCCTTCGCGCTTGGTACGCAATGACAGGAAGTTCATCAGCGCGCGCGCGTTCATCGTGACGTAGGCAGAGGAGTAAATGGTGACTGGAAGAACGACGCGCGCCACCTCGCGCGCGATTCCGGCATCGAGCATGCTGCGGTAGGCCGCGTACGACTGCGTGCAGGATGCGCGCACCGCAGAATCGACCAACTGGTACTGCTCGGACGTTCCGGGCACGAAGTCGTAGGCTCCCGGCTTGCCTTCTTGGATTAGATTGCGCTCGGGACCAGGAACATAGAACACCGGATCAAGTTCACGGTAGCGACCGCTCTCTTCGTTGTACGACGTGATGCGGTGACGCATGTGCTCGCGCCACACGAAGATGGGAGCACGAACGAAGAAGGTCAGTGAGTTGTGCTCGAAGGGACTTCCGTGACGATCGCGCATCAAGTAATTGATGAGCCCGCGCGAACGCTCAGGGTCGGCACTGACATCGTCAAGCGAACTCTCGCCGAGGGTCGATACGCGGGCTGCGAACACGACGTCAGCGTCGGATGCCGAGGCCTTGACCAGTTCAACGGTCACGTCGCTACGAAACTGGATCTCGGGGGTGTCGTCGGTCACGGCTCTCCTTCGGGTCTGATCCAATCCTAGTGGCCGCACCCGATTGCAGGCTGTTGGCTCACACTTCCCCGGCAAGCCGCCGTCCTCCCGCCCGCACTACCCTCGGAGGATGACCACATCGCACCGAGCCGAGTTCCCCCGTGGCTGACGCTTCCGTGCGTCCGGCGGTACCGGCCGACGCTGATGAGGTGGCCCGACTCCTCCTGGCTCACTGGATCATGAGCCCTTCGGCGGCAGTCACCGAACGCATCGCGGCCCTCGATTCAGACGAGGTCACCACCTCGTGGCGAGAGGCTATTGCCGCTCCCCCGAGCACGCGACACCGTGCCCTCACTGCTCTGGCTGGCGATCGCATCATCGGCTTTTTGGCCTCGAGTCCGGCCGCTGACTTTGGCGGCGACCGCGACGTTGAATTACTCGAATTGGTCGTCGATCCGGCCTACCGCCGACAGGGCCACGGTTCACGACTGATGGCGGCCTGGGCCGACCTCTCACGTGAATCCGGCGCCACCGGAGGCGTGATGTGGATCACGGGCTCCGACGACAACGCCCGCGCCTTCCTGGTGGGCGCCGGCTGGGGCCCCGACGGCGCCAGTCGTTCGCTCGACATCACCGGCGACGGGCACGAAGTGCTGCGCCAAGTGCGGCTCGTCACTGCGCTGACCGACGTCAGCCCGCCCGGTAGCCTCGGCGCGTGACCGCCGCAGCCACCTGGACCGAGGAACGCCGGTCGGTAGTACGCGATGCCACCGGAGTCGGCATCGCTGTGGGTGCCTACGGCATTGGCTTTGGCGCCCTCAGCGTGGCATCGGGTCTGACGTTTGCCCAGACAATGGCGCTGTCGCTGCTGATGTTCACCGGGGCGTCCCAGTTCGCATTGGTCGGAGTCATCTCCGCCGGCGGCGGAAGTATCGCCGCGGGGCTCACCGCGTTGCTGCTCGGAGTCCGCAACACCTTGTATGGCCTGCGCATGGCACCCGTACTTCAGGTCACCGGATTCAAACGCGCGATCGCCGCGCAGCTCACCATCGACGAGACCACGGCGATGGCGTTGGCACGCGATGAAGACGCGTTCGAAGGACGCTCGGCACGACTTGCGTTTTGGGCAACGGGCCTGTCGGTGTATGTCTTCTGGAATCTGGCAACCCTCATCGGCGCACTCGGCGCGGGCGCACTCGGCGATCCGCGCGCGTTCGGCCTCGACGCCGTGATTCCCGCAGCCTTCCTCGCGCTGCTGTGGCCTCGGCTCAAAGGCCGCGACCCGTGGGCCATCGCCATCATCTCGGCGGTCGTCGCACTGGCTCTCACCCCGTTCTTGCGCCCCGGACTTCCGGTGCTCGCCGCAGCACTGGTTGCCGTGATCGCTGGCCTGCGTGCCGGGCCTGCACTCGCTCCGATTGCCAGCGCACCGCGTGATGCGCAAACAGGTGCGCGTGAGGAAGATGGCGCCGCACCGGGCGGAGGACCTGCCTGATGTGGCCCGTTGTTCTGGTGTCGTCTCTGGGGTGCTTCCTGCTCAAACTCACCGGGCAATCGGTGCCGCAACGCTTACTCGACAACCCGAAGGTGCGACATATCGCGGCGCTTCTGCCTGTGTCGCTGCTGGCCGCGCTCGTCGCCGTGCAAACCTTCGCCTCCGGGCAGTCGCTCGTTCTCGATGCACGCGTCGCCGGTGTCGCCGCCGGTGCGGTGGCGCTCATTCTGCGAGCACCGTTCCTTGTCGTGGTCATCGTTGCGGGAGTCGTCGCTGCTGGCCTGAGGTACTGGGGGTTGGCGGCATGACCATCACCATCCGCCCGCTTGCCGAATCTGAATGGATTTCGGCGATGGAACTCACCGCGCGCGCATTTCTCTACGAGCCGTTCATTATCGGACTGTTGGGCGACGACCCTGTCGCTCGCTATCCCCGATGCCGCGACCGTTACGCCTCACTGCAATGGAATCCCGACGGCGACAGTTTGGGCGCCTTCAGCGACGGCCTCCTCATCGGCGCGATTGGAGTAGACCGCGCAGGGCATTGCCACCAATGCCATTCCGCCGACCAGCCTGACTTCATCACGGGCAACATCAGCACCTACGCACGCAATGTGTCAGCGGTTCATGCCCGCCAAGAACAGGCGCACGGGTGGGTGGGCCGAGTAGCGGTCGAACCCTCGCTGCACGGAAACGGAGTGGGCGGACTGTTAGTCGCCGGAGCCCTTGAGCACCTTGCCGCGCGGGGGACGGATATAGCCCTGCTCGATGCCGAACTGCACCGAGTGAGTTACTACCAACCCTGGGGATTCACCGTGATCGAGCACTTCTCCGGTTCAGTCTCCAACGACTTGGCGCTCATGCGCTGGACCTCGTCAGGAAACTAGAGACCCAGCAGTGGGTCGATTCCCACCGTCAGGCCTGGATGCGACGACACCTCACGCACGGCCAGCACCACACCAGGCATGAACGAGGCTCGGTCGAGCGAATCGTGGCGAATCGTCAGGGTCTCGCCCGGTCCGCCAAGAATGACTTCCTGATGCGCCACAAGGCCGGTGAGCCGAACAGCGTGAACCCGCACGTCACCAACCTGCGCCCCTCGAGCACCATCCAGGGAGGTCACCGTCGCGTCGGGCATCGACGCCATACCCTCGTCGGACCTGACAGCGGCCATGATTTCAGCCGTACGTCGGGCAGTTCCGCTGGGTGCATCGGCTTTGCCGGGGTGGTGATATTCGATGACTTCAGCCGACGGGAAGAATTTCGCGGCCTCAGCCGCGAACCGCATCATCAGCACCGCGCCGATACTGAAGTTGGGAGCAATCACGACGCCGACCGTAGGTTGCGCGGAAAGCATCGACGAGACGGTCGCAATGCGCTCGTCGTCGAACCCAGTCGTTCCGACGACGGCGTGCATGCGGTGACCGATGACGAACTCGAGATTCGCCATCACCGCAGAGGGATGGGTGAAATCGACTACTACGTGCGCACCAGATTCAACGAGTGCTTCCAGATCATCGCCCACGTCAAGCGCGCTGACCAACTCAAGTCCGTCGGCCGCCTCAACTGCCGCGCACACCTGCGAGCCCATGCGACCAGCAGAACCAAGAACTGCAACACGGATCGTCATGCGTCCATCATCCCGCGAGATGGGCCACATCAGCGGCATTGCTGTACGGACCGATCACCGCGAGGCTCGGTGAAGCGGTGAGCAACCGCTCGGCCACACGTTGCACATCAGCCACCGTCACCGATTCGATGTGGCTGAGCGACTCGTTCACGGAGATCAGATCATCAGAGAGCTCGCCCTTGGCAATGCGCGACAGACGCGAGCCGGTGTCTTCGAGCCCGAGAACCAGACCGCCGCTGAGCTGCGCCTTGCCCCGTCGAACCTCGGCCTCAGTAAGGCCACCGGTGACGACGGAAGCGATTTCGGCGCGACACAAATCAAGAACGGTCGCCAAGTTGTGTGGAGAGCAGCCGGCGTAGATGCCGACGATGCCCGCATCGGTGAAGTGCTGTGCGAACGAGAACACCGAGTAGGCCAGACCCCGCTTTTCGCGGACTTCCTGAAAGAGTCGACTACTCATACCACCACCGAAAGCAGCGTTGAGTACACCGAGTGCGTAACGGTCATCGTCGTCGCGCGAGATACCAGGCACTCCCCACACCACGTGAGCCTGTTCAGTGTCGCGGGCAACGACCGCCACGGGTTCGCCTGAGCGGTGCCGCACCACCGGTACTCGCCCACTGACGGGCGCGCCGGTGCCATCGAAGAAATCCGAATGCGCAAAAGCTCGTTTCACCCGCGCCACCACATCGGCATGACGCACGTTGCCCGCAACGGCGATGACGATCTGGTCTGGCGTGTAGCGCTTCTTGTAGAAACGATTAATCGAGTTACGCGGAACGTCGGTGATGGTTTCGACCGTTCCGATCACCGAACGTCCAAGGTCAGTGTCGCCAAAGAGCGATTCGGCGAAGAGGTCATGCACGAGATCGCCTGGATCGTCATCGCGCATGGAAATCTCTTCGAGAATGACGGTTCGTTCGCTCTCGACATCAGCGCTACGCAACAGCGACGACGAGAGCATGTCGGCAAGCACATCAACCGCCACCCCGAGGTCGGTGTCGAGTACGCGCGCATAGAAGCAGGTGTGTTCCTTCGATGTGAAGGCGTTCATCTCGCCGCCGACATCGTCAAGAGCCCCGGAGATGTCAAGCGCTGAACGTGTGGGCGTTCCTTTGAACAGCAGGTGTTCAAGGAAGTGAGCCGAACCGGCGACGGCCGGCGTCTCATCGCGACTGCCGGCGCCCACCCACATTCCGATCGCTACGGATCGAACGGTCGGCATCGCCTCAGTAATGACGCGCAGCCCGCCCGGAAGAACCGTACGACGAACAAGCCCACCATCGGACTCGGTGAGGAGCGTGCGAGTGGAGCCGGCCTTCTGACCACTAGCCGGTCGATGAACCGGCCCCACTCCCCGCTGCATCACGTTCTACTCGGAGTCAGCCGCAGCGGTGTCTTCGCCCTCGACCACGGGGGTCAGCGAGAGCTTGCCGCGGTTGTCGACCTCGGAGATTTCGACGAGGACCTTGTCGCCAATTTTCACGACATCGTCAACGTTTTCAACTCGCTTGCCGCCCGCCATCGCCCGCATCTTCGAGATGTGAATCAGGCCGTCCTTGCCGGGAAGCAGCGACACGAAGGCACCAAACGTCGTGGTCTTGACCACGGTGCCCAGGTAGCGCTCACCGATCTCAGGCATCTGCGGGTTGGCGATCGAGTTGATCGCGAAACGTGCCGCTTCGGCCTTCTCACCATCGACTGCACCGATATAAATCGTGCCGTCGTCCTGAATGGTGATATCAGCGCCGGTCTCGTCTTGGATCTGGTTGATGATCTTGCCCTTCGGCCCGATCACTTCGCCGATCTTGTCGACCGGAATCTGAATCGAGATGATGCGCGGCGCGTACGGCGACATTTCGTCGGGTACGTCGATCGCTTCGAGCATCACGTCAAGAATCGCAAGGCGCGCATTGCGGGCCTGCGTGAGCGCACCAGCGAGCACCGACGCGGGAATGCCGTCGAGCTTGGTGTCGAGCTGCAGGGCCGTGACGAAGTCGCGAGTACCGGCGACCTTGAAGTCCATGTCACCGAACGCATCTTCGGCACCGAGGATGTCGGTGAGAGCGACGTAGCGTGTCTGCCCGTCGACCTCATCGCTGACCAGACCCATGGCGATACCTGCAACCGGCGCCTTCAACGGCACACCGGCGTTGAGCAGTGACATCGTCGAGGCACAGACCGAACCCATCGAGGTCGAACCGTTCGAACTGAGCGCCTCGGACACCTGACGAATGGCGTAGGGGAACTCCTCCTTGGTCGGCAGCACCGGAAGCAGGGCACGCTCGGCGAGCGCTCCGTGTCCGATCTCGCGTCGCTTGGGTGAGCCCACGCGGCCGGTCTCGCCGGTGCTGTAGGGCGGGAAGTTGTAGTTGTGCATGTAACGCTTGCGCGTCTCAGGTGCGAGCGTGTCGAGCTGCTGCTCCATGCGCAGCATATTGAGGGTGGTGATACCCAGAATCTGAGTCTCGCCTCGCTCGAACAACGCCGAACCGTGAACACGAGGCACCACATCAACCTCGGCCGACAAGGTACGAATGTCGGTGAGTCCACGGCCGTCGATGCGCACCTCGTCGCGCAGAACGCGCTGGCGCACGAGCTTCTTGGTCAGGGCGCGAAGCGCTCCACCAATTTCCTTTTCGCGACCCTCGAACTGCCCACCCACGCGCTCGATAGCCAGGCCCTTGATGCGGTCGGTCTCGGCCTCGCGCTCGGCCTTGCTCAAAATCGTCAGTGCCGCAGTGAGTTCATCGGTGACGGCACCGGCCACTGCTTGGTACACGTCGTCTTGGTATTCAAGGAACACCGGGAAGTCGGCGGTTTCCTTCGCGGCCTTCGCCGCGAGTTCGGACTGCGCCTCGCAGAGGGTACGAATGAAAACCTTCGAGGCTTCAAGACCCTCGGCAACAACCTCTTCGGTGGGTGCCTGAGCACCCTCGCTGATCAGGTTGATCGTGCTCGTCGTGGCTTCAGCCTCAACCATCATGATCGCGACATCGTCGCCCACCACACGACCGGCAACCACCATGTCGAACACGGCGCCTTCCAACTGCTCGTGAGTCGGGAACGCCACCCACTGGCCCTTGATCAAGGCGACTCGTACGCCACCGATAGGACCGCTGAACGGCAAGCCGGCCAACTGTGTCGACATCGACGCCGCGTTGATCGCAACAACGTCGTAGAGGTCATTGGGGTTGAGCGCCATCACCGTGATGACGACCTGAACCTCGTTGCGCAAACCCTTGACGAAGGTGGGGCGCAGCGGGCGGTCAATCAAACGGCAGGTGAGAATTGCGTCTTCGCTGGGACGTCCTTCACGACGGAAGAACGAACCGGGGATGCGACCGGCGGCGTACATACGCTCTTCGACGTCGATGGTCAGCGGGAAGAAGTCGAACTGATCTTTGGGGCTACGACCGGCAGTGGTTGCCGACAGCAGCATGGTCTGGTCATCGAGGTAGGCGACGGCCGAACCGGCAGCCTGACGGGCAAGACGCCCGGTCTCAAAGCGAATGGTGCGCGTGCCGAACGACCCGTTGTCGATGACGGCAGTAGCGGTGAACACGGAATCGGGACCCTGCACGGGTGCCCTCCCTTGTGATGAGGGGGGCAGCGCGGGTGGCGATCTGCCGGTCTTCGATCGAGGCCCACGGGATATTCCCGGAAGCCACTACCGAGGACCGACTGGAGATCGCGCTGGCGCGCTCGCCCCCGGTCTGTGTGGTCAGTTATTGAATTGTGGTGGAACGCCCCCGTCAGGCTGCACCATGCGGCGCAACCTTGGCACGAAGGAAAGTGACTAGCGACGAAGCCCGAGCCGCTCGATGAGCTCGCGGTAGCGGGTGATGTCGGTCTTCTGCAGGTACTTGAGCAGGCGACGACGACGACCCACCAGAAGCAGCAGCCCGCGGCGGCTGTGGTGGTCGTGCTTGTGGGTCTTGAGGTGCTCGGTGAGCTGGTTGATTCGGGCGGTCAGAACGGCCACCTGAACCTCGGGGCTACCGGTGTCGCCCTCAGTGCGGGCGTATTCGGTGATGACGGCCTGCTTGGCCGTGGTGTCGAGCGACATGTTGATAATCCTCTCGGGCGCATCGGCCTGAGGCGGCAGTGGCCGCATCAGGGTGTGTTAGTCACGAATTGCGGGGCGCCCGCCCCACAACCGTCTCCGACAGAGTATCAGGCTCCTCGGCGGCCTCCCACTCACGGGACGCCGTACCGGGCACGAGCATGCGACGGAGCCGACGACCTGGCGTGAGACCGGTCACACACGCGTTCTCGACCTCGCTTGCCAATGCCCACGCACGGTCACCTTGCACCTGCTCGGCGGTCTCCGGTGCGTAGAGCACGGGGCTGACTTCGGCTGCGAGAGCCCGGACCGGCTCGGCGATCGGAGGCGGCAGATCATCACTGATGGGATCGCGCGGATCACCCACGCGGTCGGGCGAAGCATCCGGGGGCAGTCTCATGCCAGCCTCTGTCAGGCACCGCATCGCCCAATTCCATGCTCCGATGACACGCCGTTGCGCTGAGCCTCGACCCAGCCGTGCCCGCTCGCGCCGACGGAGCAGCGCGACCAGAAGGAGCCACAGGCCGACGAGCGCCGCGAGGGTGACCACCATCAGCAGGGTGCGCAGAAGAGAACTGGACGAGGCTGACCCTTGATTCCCCTCCCCTGTCGGACTCGGCGTCGATGACGATGCCGTCGAACCGCCCGTTGCTGTGGACGACGGTGAGGCAGTCTCTGCTTGAGGTGCCGTCGGTCGCACGTAAGCCGGTCGCCCTGCCTCGCGATCCTGTGGGGAGGGCTGGAACGCCACCCAGCCGATTCCCGCGAGGCGCGCCTCAGCCCACACACTGGTGTCCGGCCCATGCACCACGGTTCCCGACACCTTCACCTCGGGCAGAAATCCGATGCACAGGCGAGTGGGAATTCCCCACGACCTCGCAGTCAGCGCAAAGATGGCGGCGTACTGCTCCTGAAAGCCGGTTCGGTCAGCCAGTACTAGGTCGTAGTCGTCAAGCGTGCGCCCCGGCCCTTCCAGACCCATATCGCGCGGCGGGGCCGCGGTGTACTTCTTCGCACGCATTGCCTCGGACAGGGCAACCAGCCGCGACCACGTCGACGTGCCTGCATCGGCGGCGACCGTCGTCGCCAGTTTCGCCATCGCTGGCGGCAGGGCAGCCGGAAGTTGGGTTGACGGGTCTCCGCGGACGAGTGATGGCTTTGCGGTTGCCAGCTGCTTGTCCGTGACGACGGGCACCGCGTAGCGCACTTCGAAGCGCTGACCAATGGGCGTAATCGCAGAAATGATCACTCCCGACAGCGGCTCGACGCGCACCGGACTCGGACCGAGCACCTGCGTCACTCGCTGCGGCACCGGAACCCAGGGGCCCGGCAGTCCGGCACCCACTTCCAGTTGAATGCGACCCTTCGACACACGACTCGGCGTTCCACCGGGGTCGGGCGCAACGCCTCCATCGGCACCCCGGTAATAGATCGGCACGACCCACCCCTCGCCGTTGTACTGGTGCATCGAAATCCAGATGGGTCGGCTGGCCCTGACCGGTGGCAACAGAGTCATGAGTTCGCGCGTGGCTTCATTGGGCAGGGTCTGCCAGCGAGTCGCTTCGGTCAGCGGGTCACGCACGTCGAAGGGAACCGGCAGCGGCAGCGGTCGTTGCGCACTGACATCCACCAGACGGGGTGGTTCGTTCATCAGCGCATCCGCGACTTGGCCGGCAGCGAAGGCCACCAGCCCGACGGTCACGAGCGCGACTCCCGACCAGACCACGGCACCCGCCGAGGGCAGCACGGCCGCAGATCCGCCTCGCCCAGCACCTGTCCAACTGCCGACTACAAACAGCAAGAGCGCAAGAGAAACGGCAACCCCCACTGCGAGCACCAACGATCCATCCGATCCGGCAAGCCCAATAAGCAACACCACCATCAGCGCCAGAATCGGTGGAATCACCGCCAACGCCGGCCGCGGAGATGAAACCAGAAACTGTCCCGCCCACGCACTCGCGGCAATGAATACGGCGATCACCGAGAGCACTCCCGGTGACACGACCGAGGTCACCACCTGACCGGCCACACCCGCTCCGAGAACTCCGATGAGGCCCACCCATGCGCCAGCGCTGACACAGATGAGTCCGGTGATGATGGCGGCCGGCACCAACAGCAGAGCAGTCGCGCCGATTCCGATCGACTGCTGGCAGCCGAATGCCACCAACACCACGGGAATCAACGCAACAAGGTGCACTGCCCACTGTTCACCTGTCTTGGCACGGCCGCCCATTACGGTGCCGCCACGTCAACGAGTGCCCTCGCGTGCGCCACCTCAATGACGCCGCCCATCGGACGTGCCACACCCGGTGATCCGCCCACTCGAACCGTGGTTCGTGCGCCCCAGGCCGAGCCTGAGGGCCCTCGACTTCCGGTGACCAGCACGACACTTCCCTCATCGAAACGACGAGTCGAACCAACCTCGCTCACGACCTCGACGCGGGACAAGAGATCGAGCACACCCGCATGCCGTCCCCCACCGGCACGGGCGGATTCACCCGCCGTCGTCGTGAGGTCAACAGCGATTCCGGTGAGTGCCGCTGAGATGGCGACTGAGGCGGCCACATCGACGGCTTCCTCGAAATCGCTTGCACTCGCGTACGACGCTGCCGACACGTCGAGGGCCACGTGAACACCCGGGCGTCGCGATTCGACGTGCTGCTTGACCATCAAGTTTCCGGCTTTGGCCGACGACCGCCAATGAATGTGTCGCGGCTCGTCACCTACGACGTATTCGCGCAGAGTCGATACGTCGGTATCACCGGACATCACACTGGCGCGCTGCTCACCTTCGCTTCCCAACAGTGACGCCACACTCACCGGATACACCCGCGGAATGACGATCACTTCCACGGGAGGCACGCGGGTCACCACCCGGCGCGCAAGCAACCACGCATCGACCCGCTCAACCGCCCATGGCCCCATGAGCAGCGGACCTCGGCTGCCGGTAGGAATCGCAATCGCAGCCACCGCGGGTAGACCCGGCCGCAAACGCGGAAGGCCGACGACGTCAGGACCTACTCCCCCATGTCGCCTCAAAAGCATGCCGCTTAGTGGGCGAGCTCCGTGATCAAGTAGCGCGACATCGAGAGTCGCGGGCACGCCGCGAGGCACTCGCAACGCCTCAGGTGGCGTTACTTCGACCCGAGTGCGGAAAGCGACAGACAACACCGAGACCAACAAGAGAAACAGTAATCCGCCGGCAACGGCCACGAGTTCTGGAAGTCGCAGTCCGATGGCGGCACCGACGACAAACAGGCAAAGGCCACCGATACCGATGCCCCTCGACGACAGTCGCATGGCCTCAGGCCTGGGGTGCGGGTGTCGCCGCCACCACCCGGCTGATCACCGCGGCACTGGCTCCGAGACCGGCCTCAACATCGGTCAGCAGCAGTCGGTGGGCCAACACGGGAACGGCAAGTCGCTGCACATCACCGGGGGTGACGTAGTGGCGCCCTTCGGAAGCAGCGAGCACACGCGAGGACCGCAAGAGGCCGACGCTGCCGCGTGGACTCGCACCGAGGCGCACCCCTGGAACCGTTCGGGTCGCCGACGTGAGCCGGACGATGTAATCCATGACCGACACGGCAACGTGCACCGACGCTGCGTTGGCCACCATCGCGGCCACATCGGCCTCACTCGCCACTGCGGCGAGCGCATCGAGGCGAACCCCACCGTGCAGGTTGGCGAGCACTTGGGTTTCGGCGGCAAGATCGGGGTACCCGACCGACACCATCATCAGGAAGCGATCGACCTGCGCTTCGGGCAACGGGAACGTACCGTCCATCTCGACCGGGTTCTGTGTCGCGATCACCATGAACGGCGAAGGCACGGTGTACGACACCCCATCGACGGTGACGGTGCGTTCCTCCATCACCTCTAACAACGCACTTTGGGTGCGCGGCGACGCCCGGTTGATCTCGTCAGCCAACACCACGTGCGCAAAAATCGGGCCTGGGTGAAACTCAAAGCGGCCCGCATCCTGGCGGAATACCGAGACACCGGTGACGTCACTGGGCAGCAGGTCGGGCGTGAACTGAATGCGGTGCCACGACATTCCCAGCGTGGCCGCGATACTGCGCGCGAGCGACGTCTTTCCTACGCCCGGCACATCTTCGATCAACAGATGACCCTCGGCCAGCAGACAGACCAGTGAGAGATCGATGACCTCGGCCTTGCCCTGAATGAAACCGGCGATGTTCGTAGCTACGGTGCGAAAGTGCGATTGAAACTGCGCGGCCTCTTCCGGAGTCATGCCGTGAATCTACCTGATGGATCGCAGCCAACAGGTGCGCGGAGAGAGCGAGTAGCACTCGTCACTGAGTCCCGCTGCGATGATGGGAGCCAGTACCCCTCGTCACTGCGTCCCGCTGACGTTTCCTCGGGCTCTGACTCGGATCGTTGCTCGGGCTTTCGCTCCCGCACATGGGACTCGTTCTGTGAGCAGTAACGACCGGATTCGGGCCCTTTTTGCTCATAGAAAGGACGTGCAGACAGCATCGGAAGGACGGCTCTCAGCAGCGCTCGGAGGTCTCAATTCGTCAGCAGGGCGCGGGCTTGGGCGACATCGAGCGCCATCTGTTCTATCAGCGCATCGATCGAGTCGAAGGCTTCCATCGAACGAAGGCGCGCAACGAAGTCAACGGCAACGTCGTGGCCATAGAGGTCAAGATCACCTCCCGCATCAATTGCGTAGGCCTCAACTCGGCGAGGTACCTCATCGAACGTCGGATTGGTTCCGACCGACACCGCGGCCGGCCAACGCTGAGAGTTCGCGCCGTAAGGATCGGCGATGAGCCACGCGGCATACACGCCGTCGGCGGGAATCGACGGGTTGCCCGTCAATCCGAGGTTCGCGGTCGGATATCCCAATTCGCGACCTCGGTGCTCACCGTGCACGACGGTTCCTTCAACTCGATGGGGACGAGTGAGCGTCTGTGCCGCCTCGTCGACATTGCCCTGCGCGAGGAGCGAACGCACCCGCGTTGACGACACCGCTCCGGTGGCATCGGCAGCGAGAGTCACAGGCCGCACAGTGAACCCTCGCTCCACTCCGAGCGCGGCGAGTTCAGCGACTCCACCGGCTGCCCGGCGGCCGAAGCGGAAGTTTTCGCCCACCACAATGCATTGGGCATGTTCGCGATCGACCAGTACGTGGTCGACAAACTCCTCAGGGGTGAGGTGCGACAGTGTCTCGTCGAAGGTGAGCACATCAACCCGATCGGCCCCGGCTTCTTCCAACAGGTGCACTCGTTGGGCAACCGTCGCTAAGGACACCGGAGCGGACTGCGGACGTAGAACCGCCATCGGATGCGGATCGAAGGTCACCACGATCAGCGGAACCCCGCGCGCATCGGCTTCGGCACGCGCCACGGACAGCACCACGCGATGTCCTCGGTGCACGCCGTCAAAAACGCCGATGCTGACGACTGAGCCGCCGCTGCTCGGTTCCGTGGACATAAGCACAGCCTGCCAGAGCCACCCCGTTAGTCGGGCAGCACCATCCGGTGCACCAACGTGCCTTCAACCGCGTCACTTACTGCCAGCAGTCGTCCGTCGGGCGCGAAGACAGCAACGATGCCCGTGAGTTGGGGATCGACTGAGATGCGTACGCCGCTGGCCACGGCCGTGGCCTGATTCTCATCAACCTCAAGAACCGCGAATTCAGTGCGCGCCACATCAGCGAACGCCAGCACCCGCGCAGGTTCGGGCGGGTCCGCCAGCAGTGCGTCGAGTGGTTGCGCCTGCTCAATCGTGTATCGCCCCACCCGAGTACGACGCAGAGCCGTCAGATGCCCGCCCACTCCCAGCGCGATGCCAGCATCGCGCGCGATCGCCCGAACGTACGTTCCACTGGAACACACAACGCGCACATCGACGTCAGTGACCGCAACCCCATCGACACGACCATGGCGCACGGGCCCGGCCTCAAGAAGCGACACGTGAACCTCTCGGGCCGCCAATTCAACGTCTTCCCCCGACCTGACCCGCTCGTGTGCCCGGCGCCCGTCGACCTTGATAGCGCTCACGGACGAAGGTCGCTGCCAGATAGTGCCTCGCTGGGGCGCCAGCGCCGACTCGACAGCCGCGTCATCAAGGAAAGCTCCGACGGCCGACACCACATCGCCGGTCGCATCATCGGAATGGGTTGCGATGCCCAACCGAATGGTGGCGATGTATTCCTTGTCAGTCAGCGCCAGCATTCCGAGCAGTCGCGTCGCCCGACCCACGCCACACACCAACACCCCAGTGGCCATCGGATCAAGGGTGCCCGCGTGACCAACCCGGCGAGTAGACAGAACTCGGCGCAGACGCGCTACGACATCATGCGACGTCAGCCCGACGGGCTTGTCGATGATCACGAGCCCTTCGGCCGTTGGCATGGGCGATTCAGTTCTCGTCGTCGAACTCGTCAAGCGACTCATCGTCATCGTCGTCGTCGTCGTCGTCGTCATCGTCGTCTCGAGGCACCCGATACGGGTCGGCCTCCCCGGCCGGTGTCGCTCGAGCGGCTTGCTCATGCACGCGAGCATCGGACTCGGCCGCGACTCTCAACAATTCATCGATGTGAGCGGCGGTCTCAGGAACCGCATCAGCAATGAACGCGATGGTGGGCGTGTAGCGCACGCCGGTTTGCTTTCCGACCTCGCTTCGAATGACGCCGCGCGCCGATTCCAGAGCGACGGCCGTCTCGGCCTTCTCACGGTCGTCACCGAAGACCGTGTAGAAGATGGTGGCGTCGTGCAGGTCATGCGTGATCCGCACATCGGTGATCGTGACGAAGCCGAGCCGCGGATCCTTGATCCGCCGCTCGAGCATCTCCGCCACGATCACCTGAATGCGATCTGCAAGCTTGGCCGCACGCTGTTTGTCGCCCATGGTCGAACCCTTCGATCAGGCGCGCGGCTTCTCGCGCAATTCATACGTCTCGATTACGTCATCGACCTTGAGGTCGTTGTAACTTCCGAGACCGATACCGCACTCGTAGCCGTCGCGAACCTCGGTGACATCGTCCTTGAACCGACGCAGTGACTCGATCGTTGCGCTCTCGACAACAACCGCACCGTCTCGGATGAGTCGGGCCTTCGAGTTGCGTCGGATCTCGCCGCCACGCACGAGACATCCGGCGATGGTGCCGAACTTGCTCGACTTGAACACTTCACGAACCTCGGCAGTTCCGAGCTGCACCTCTTCAAACTCGGGCTTGAGCATGCCCTTGAGTGCCGCCTCGATCTCATCGAGCGCCTGGTAGATGACCGTGTAGTAACGGATGTCGATACCCTCGCGGTCGGCCAGTTCGCGTACGCGCCCTTCGGCCCGCACGTTGAAGCCGATGATGACCGCATCAGAGGCCGCCGCCAACATGACGTTGGTTTCGGTAATGGCACCCACGCCACGGTCGATGACGCGCAAGTCGACTTCCTCGCCCACATCGATCTTGAGCAAGGCATCTTCGAGTGCTTCGACTGAACCGGACACGTCGCCCTTGAGGATGAGCTTGAGTTCTTGAACCTGGCCCTTTTCGACCGATGACAGAAACTCTTCCAGGGTGCGCTTGGGTCGCATCTTCGCCAGTTGAGCATTGCGCTCGCGTGCCTGACGCGACTGGGCGATCTGCCGAGCGACGCGGTCCTCGGAAACAACAAGGAATGAGTCGCCCGCACCCGGAACTGCTGTCAGCCCCAGCACCTGCACCGCACGCGACGGTCCGGCCGATTCAAGTGCGTCACCGTTTTCGTCGAGCATGGCGCGAACGCGACCGAAGGCATCACCGGCAACAATGGAATCTCCGGGGTGGAGAGTTCCGCGCTGCACCAGCACCGTGGCCACCGGGCCACGACCCCGGTCGAGGTGTGCTTCGATCGCCACACCCTGTGCGTCCTGATGCGGGTTGGCACGCAGGTCGAGGGCAGCATCGGCGGTCAACAACACCGCTTCAAGCAAGTCCTTGATACCGGTTCCGGCCTTGGCTGACACATCGACGAACATCGTGTCGCCACCGAACTCCTCAGCCACCAATCCGTACTCGGTGAGTTGCGAACGCACCTTGGTGGGGTCGGCGCCTTCCTTGTCGACCTTGTTGACGGCAACAACGATCGGAACGCCAGCGGCCTGCGCGTGGTTGAGCGCTTCCACCGTCTGCGGCTTCACCCCGTCGTCTGCTGCCACCACAAGAATGGCGATGTCGGTGACCTGAGCACCACGCGCACGCATGGCGGTGAACGCCTCGTGACCCGGGGTGTCAATGAAGGTGATGGCACGTTCGATGCCATCGTGAGGTGCGATGACCTGGTAGGCACCGATGTGCTGGGTGATGCCACCGGCTTCGCGTCCCATGACGTTGGTGTCACGAATCGCGTCGAGCAGTTTGGTCTTTCCGTGGTCGACGTGACCCATGACGGTGACAACCGGAGGTCGAGCCTCGAGGTCGTCGTCGTCGCCTTCGTCTTCACCGAACTCAAGATCGAATCGACCGAGCAGTTCGCGGTCTTCTTCCTCAGCCGAGACAACCTGAACGTCGTAGTTCAACTCGGTGCCGAGCAAGCGCAGTGTGTCGTCGTCAACTGACTGCGTGGCTGTGAGCATTTCGCCGAGCTTGACCATCGCCGCAACCAACGCTGCCGGGTTGGCACCGATCTTGTCGGCGAAGTCGGTGAGCGACGCACCACGAGGCAACCGAATGGTCTCGCCGCGACCCACCGGCACATTCATGCCACCCAGGGTCGGTGCCGCCATGTTGTCGAACTCTTGGCGCTTCGCACGCTTGCTCTTGCGCCCACGGGCAGGACGACCACCAGGACGACCGAATGCACCGGCCGTACCGCCGCGGCCGGGGCCACCGCCAGGACGACCGCCACCGCCGCCACCAGGACCACCGGGGCCACCAGGACCACCACCGGGAGCGCCGCCACCGGGACGACCGGCGTACCCACCGCCGCCACCACCGGGACGACCAGCACCACCGCCACCACCAGGACCACCAGGACCACCAGGACGACCACCGCCGCCGGGACCACCAGGACCACCAGGACGACCGGGCGCCGCCGGCCGCTGGGGCCGAGGCGGCATCATGCCGGGGTTGGGTCGAGGTGCACCGGGAACTCCGCCCGGAGCAGCCGGACGAGGTGCTGACTTATCGGTAAAGGGGTTGTTGCCCGGGCGCGCCGTGCTGCGCATTCCGGAACCGCCGCTGAAGGGGTTGTTACCCGGGCGCGGACCGGTGGGGCGCGGAGGTACCGTGCCAGGAGTGGGCGTCGCCGTAGCAGCCTCAGCAGCGGCTGCAGCCGCTGCCGCCGCGACAGCGACGGAAGGCTCAGGCTCAACGATGGCCGGGGCCTGGGATTCGCCACTGGCAGCGGGCGCCTCAGGGGCGGTTGTCACTTCGCTGACGACCGGTGCCGCCACGTCGACGACGGGTACAGGGGGTGCTTCGGATACGACCGTCAGCGGCACCTGCTCAACGACCGACACAGAAGCATCGTCGCCTTCAGCGGGCTTGGGCTTGGCTGGCGCCTTCTTGGCCGGCTTGGGGCCGGGGGCGTCGGGGAAAGCATCACGTAGCTTGCGAACAACAGGAGCCTCGATGGTGGACGACGCCGAACGGACGAACTCCCCCAGTTCCTGGAGCTTGGCTACGGCCACCTTGCTCTCAATACCGAGCTCTTTGGCGACCTCGTAGACCCGGACCTTGGACACGTCTCTCTCGTTCCTGGCCCGAGCCTGTTGTCAGGCGGGCCTACTCGTGGGGCGGCTTCATCGGTGCATGCTCATCGGAGGTTCATTTCCCTGCGCTCCGAACCTTGTCGTCGGGACTTTGGAGTGTGCGGTAGTCGTACCGTGCGGTCGTGCCATGGTGCTGTCTATCCGGCTTCCGAGCCAATCAGCGCGTGCAGCGCAGTCAGATCAAGCGGCCCCGCGACCCGTAAGGCCCGCGGGAACGCCCGACGGCGCTCAGCGAGATTGAGACACTCATACCGCGGATGCAGATGCGCACCACGGCCCGGTGCCCGGTGACGGAGGTCGGGTACGAGAACCACTTGGTCCCCATCCGCGGCCACTACCACCCTCAGCAGTTCGGACGAAGCAGACCTTTTCCGACAGCCCACACAGGTGCGCACCGGCGTTAAACCGCGCGCGCCGGTGGGAACCGGACGATCTACCGGTTCAAAGTCTACCCCGTCGGTCACTCCTGTCCCGCCTCACCGTCGTCCGGCTCGATCAAGGGCTCGGTCAAGGGCGCCTCATCGGAGCGAATATCGATGCGCCAGCCCGTCAGGCGGGCGGCGAGTCGTGCATTTTGTCCCTCTTTACCAATCGCCAGCGACAACTGGTAGTCGGGAACCACTACACGTGCCGACTTCGCTTCGAGATCAACGACCTCAACGGACACCACCCGCGAGGGCGACAGGGCATTTCCGACGTACTCGGCCGGATCGTCGGACCAGTCAATGATGTCGATCTTTTCGCCGTGCAGTTCGGTCACGACGGCGCGAACGCGGGCTCCGACCGGACCGATACAGGCGCCCTTGGCCGCCACGCCGGGATTGTGCGACCGAACGGCAATCTTCGAACGATGACCGGCTTCGCGGGCAATCGAGACGATTTCGACCACGCCGTCGGAGATTTCTGGGACTTCCAGAGCAAACAAACCCTTGACCAAACCCGGGTGGGTGCGTGACACGGTCACTTGAGGTGCCTTGGTTCCGCGACGCACACTCACAACATGTGCCTTGAGCCACGAACCGTGTTCGTAGACCTCACCGGGAACTTGCTCATGTGCAGGCAGGACGGCCTCCACCCGACCGAGATTGACTAGCACCGTGCGCGGGTCATGACCTTGCTGAATGATTCCGGATACGAGGTCGCCCTCTTTGGCAGCGAACTCAACATAGGCGTTGTCATCTTCTGCCTCGCGCAATCGCTGGGTCAGCACTGACCGTGCAGCCGCCATGGCCACTCGTCCGAAATCGTCGGGTGTGGCATCAACTTCGCCGATGGTGCTTCCGTCGTCATCGAGTTCAGGAATGAGCACCCGCACCTGACCGGTCTGGCGATCTAGTTCGATGCGGGCAGGCGGAAGTTGAACGTGCACCACAGGTGCGTCGACGGCATGCACCGAACGAGGGGGTGCCGGTTCGTGACCCAGCGAGCGGTAGTACGCCGAGAGCAGCGCTTCCTCAATCGAGGCAAGCACTCGCTCGAGCGATAATTCACGCTCGATCACCACAGCACGCAGAGCAGACATGTCTAGTTCCATCGCTCAGTCCTCCTTAGTCCGGACAGCGTTGAACTCGACCTGAACGACAGCGCGCGCAATGTCGGCGAATTCAACCGTGCGCTCCTTGCTGGCAACGTCGAGGGTGACCGAGGTGTCGTCAGAAGACACCACCCGACCAACGATGGGCGCTCGCTCGACAAGTTCGACCTCAACGAGTCGACCTCGAGCGCGACGCCAGTGACGCGCCTCGGTAAGGGGTCGATCAACACCGGGTGAACTGACTTCGAGCGTGTAGGGCGTCTGGCCCATCACTCCCGCTTCATCGAGAGCTTCGGAAATAGCCCCCGAGATTGAGGCGACCGCGTCCAGAGAAACTCCGTCATCGGAATCGACGATGACTCGCACCAGTGAACGGCGTCCGGCCGGCCGCACCACGACATCCTCAAGATCGAGTCCCGCGGCCGTTACGAGGGGCGCTACGGCACGACTGATCGCATCGGCGCTGACGGACATGCGGGCTCCTGACGTCGGACAAGCACGGCGACACGGCCGAGCCGGTCCTCAGCCTATCCGTCCGCCGTGTGACGATGGACCAGTGCAGGAACCCTCACGCATCACGCTGACCCGACGGCATCTGATGACCACCAGTGCTGTGGTCGGTGGGGTCGTGATCGTGGGTGGCGTGGCGGCGTGCAGTTCGGGTCCGGCCGCGGTTGATCCCAACGCCCCCGACCCCACCGGCAGCGACGATCCCGATCTTGAGTTGCGCACGTCCGTGGTCACAGCCGAAGCCACACTGATCGCCACCTACGACGCATTCATCGCTGAGTTTCCTGACCTTGCCGATCAACTCACGCCCTTCCGCGCCCATCACGCTGCCCACCTCGCCGCTGTGAACATCGGCCAGGCGATCGCGGTACCCACCCCGGCCGCACCCGACATCCCCTCGTCATCGAATGCGGCCCTTCGACAACTTGCTAAGGCAGAAGGCGCGGCCGCGACTGCGCGCGCTGGCGACTGCCTCAGTGCAAGTCGCTGGCAGTTCTCGCGCGAACTGTCACTGATCGGTGCCTGCGAATCCGCCCATCAATCGCTCATCACACGGGAGCTCGGATGAGCATAAGAAACCTTGATGCCTTGCCCAGTGTCACCGCAGCGCTTCAGTCGGTACTCGCGGGTGAGAATGCCTGCGTGTACGCGTACGGACTGATCGGAGCGCAATTGAGCGATGCCGGGCGAACATTGGCACGACAGCTTCTCGCCGAACACACCGCAAGTCGCGATCGAGTGCGTCAGCGCCTGATTGGGCTCTCCGTTCAACCCGAGCCAGCGGCCGCCGCTTACAACCCACCATTTCCGATCACGGGTAAGGCCGCAGCTCAACGACTCGCAGCGCTGATCGAAGATCGCCTCGCGCTGGTGTGGGCCGACCTCGTTGCCAGCGCACGACTGGCACAGAACGACGAACTCACCAAGGTAGCCGCCGCCGCAGTCGCCACGTGTGCCGTGCGCTCCAGCCGTTGGAACGGAAAGACACAGGCGTTTCCCGGCCTCCTGTCGGCCAAGGGTTAGTCGTCGATTACCGCAGCGCAACGAGCGACTGAATCAGCAGCACGACAATCAGCACGCCGACCACGGCCAGCAAGACGGTTCGCACGAATCCACTCCCCCGGCGCACCGCCGTGCGCGCTCCCAACACACCGCCCGCAAGGTTTCCCGCGCCCATCAGCAGTCCCAATCCCCAGAGCACATGGCCCGCGATAGCGAACACGATCAGGGCAGCAATGTTCGTGCCGAGGTTGACCACCTTGGCCGTCGCCGAAGCTCGCAGGAATGAATACCCCAGCAGCCACACCAACACGAAGACCAGGAATGCACCGGTACCCGGTCCGATCAATCCGTCATAACAGCCGATCACAAAGCCCAGCGTCACCGCGACGACATAGTGCCGACGACGACCACCCCAGCGCAGGTTGTCGCTCTCACCCATCGCAGGGCGCAGCAGCGTCCACACCCACACGATCAGCAGTACTGCGGCGACCACCGGACGGAATACTTCCGGCGGTACTCGAGTAGCAGCAGCGGCACCGATCGCTGAACCGATGAACGCGGCACCCGCCATCGGAAGTGCGGTACGTGGATCAGGAGGAGAGCGGCGCGCGTAGGTCGCGGCGGCAGCACTCGTACCGATCATGGAGGAGAGCTTGTTGGTTCCGAGCCCGGAGATGACCAGCGACGGCGGCAGCGCCAGCAACATCACGGGCAACTGGATGAGCCCGCCTCCACCGCTGACGGCATCGACCCAACCGGCAGCAAACGCGGCCACGATCAGAATCGCGATCCACCACAGAGGTAAATCACCGGTCAGCATCACAGCCAGCTATCAATAACACCGAGCACGTCGGCCAATTCGCTCACCACGGCATCGGGCTCTGTCTCAACCGCGACGAGCTCGGATTCAGCAATGCCTCCGTGCGCGAGCAAGATCGCACGCATTCCGAACATCTGGGCGCCGTGCACATCGTCGTAGGGGCGGTCACCAACAAACACCGCACTGGCAGGGCTCTCGACACCCACCGCGTCAAGGGCGGCACGGAATGCGTCTGGATGCGGCTTACCCACGGGCAATTCCGACGTATAGACAGCGCCGTCGATCAAGTGTTGTAGGCCGTCACGCACCAGAACGTCGTCGTGAACACCCACCGGCCACTGAGTGTTGCTCAGTACACCGATACGCAACCCACGCTCGCGCAGTGCCAGCATCAGCGGGGCCGCCTGCGGATCGGACAGGGTGTAGGGAGTCCACCAGTGGACATACGCGGCCAGTGCGTAGCGGTGAACCTCCGACTCGGTGTCGATTCCGTGCTCGCTCACGAGTTGGTCGAGGGGCCCGGTGCCAGCGTGCCCCGCAGTACGTCGCTGCTCTGCCCACCGGGCAATTTCCGCCTTCGCCAGTGCTTGCGCGAGCGGTTCAGCATCGTCGGGACGGACTACACGGGCGTAGGCGCGCCACGAATCGACCACATCGATGTCAGCCCACGGGGTAAGGGTGCCACCCCAATCGAAGATGACAACCTCAATCGCCTTCTGGTCGCTCATCCCCGGCAGAGGGCAATCAGAGCCGGCGCCGCGTCAGCCAGAGCGAGGTCAGTGCGCTCTCCAGTAGCTCGGTCTTTCACCTCAACCACACCGTCGACGAGGCGCTTACCTACGACCACGATCGTGGGCACACCGAGCAGTTCGGAGTCATTGAACTTCACGCCGGGCGAGACGCCACGGCGATCGTCATACAACACCCGCACACCGGCGGCTTCGAGCGAGGCTGCCAACGATTCGGCCGCTTCGAATACGGCGTCATCCTTTCCGGTGGCGACAAGGTGAATGTCTGCCGGTGCCACCTCCCGCGGCCACACAAGTCCCTTGTCATCGTGATGTTGCTCTGCGATCGCGGCAACGGCGCGCGACACGCCAATTCCGTACGACCCCATCGTGACCACGCGTGACTTGCCGTTCTCGTCAAGCACCGTGAGATCGAGAGCTTCAGCGAACTTACGACCGAGTTGGAAGATGTGGCCGATCTCAATACCACGCGCCATCTCGAGTTCGGAACTGCAGACAGGGCACACATCACCAGCGACAACTTCGGCGGCCTCAATCGTGCCGTCGGCGGTGAAGTCGCGACCCATCACCAGATCAAAGACGTGACGGCCGGGCTGGTTTGCGCCAGTGATCCAACGGGTGCCATCAACAACACGCGGATCAATCAAGAACCGAATGCCCGACGCAGACTCTTCACCGAGTGACTCGGGACCGATGTATCCCTTGACCAACGCCGGATGTGAGGCGAACGTGGCCTCGTCCATGGGAGCGGGCGAGTCGGGGTGCAGCACCGCTTCGAGGCGCTTGAGGTCAACCTCACGGTCACCGGGGAGCCCGATCGCCAACGGGTAGGTGGTGCCATCGGGACGAGTGACCGTGAGCACCACATTCTTGAGTGTGTCGGCACCAATCCACGCACGATCGTCGCGCGATTGGTGCGCGTTCGCGTGCGCCACCAGCGAGTCGATGGTCGGCGTGTCAGGGGTGTCTTCGACATGGGCCACCGGGAGACCCTCGAGCGCGATCGCCTCGGGCACTGGCGTTGTCACTGCCTCAACATTGGCGGCGTAATCGCATGACGTGCAGCGCACGTACGTGTCTTCGCCGTGTTCGGCGGTCGCAAGAAATTCCTCGCTCGCACTTCCGCCCATCGCGCCGGCCATTGCCGACACGATCACGTAATTCAGGGACAATCGGTTGAACGTACTGACGTAGGCATCGCGGTGTCGCTGGTACGACACGGCCAATCCCGCATCGTCAAGGTCGAACGAGTATGAGTCCTTCATCATGAACTCGCGTCCACGCAAGATTCCCGCGCGCGGGCGCGCTTCATCGCGGAACTTGGCTTGGATTTGGTAGATCACCAAGGGAAGGTCCTTGTACGACGAGTACTCGCCCTTCACCATCAGCGTGAACATTTCCTCATGCGTGGGACCGAGCAGGTAGTCGCCCTGTTTGCGGTCGTGGAGGCGGAAGAGGTTGTCGCCGTATTCGGTCCACCGTCCCGTGGTCTCGTACGGTTCACGCGGCAGCAGCGACGGGAAGTGCACTTCCTGGAATCCTGCGGCGTCCATCTCTTCACGCACGATGCGCTCAACGTTGCGGTAGACGATGTATCCCAACGGCAACCAACTAAAGACACCCGGAGCAACCCGGCGCACCAACCCCGCGCGAACAAGCAGGCGGTGGCTTGGAACCTCAGCGTCGGCAGGATCCTCGCGCAGTGTGCGCAGGAACAGCGTTGACATGCGAAGCAGCACGGGTGAAACCCTTCGTCGTCGGTGGTCCGAGGATAGTCCGCAGCACTGGGCTCTGCCCGACTCGGTGTGCCGAGGTCACACGATGTTGAGAAATGTGCGAGCCGAGTGCATCCAACCGTGGCCTCCCCGACGACAAGGGGAATGAGGATCGCGACAGGGTGATCCCGCACACCAGAAGGAGACCCCCATGCGTCGCTCACGACTCATCGCCGGGATTACCGGTTCGCTCGCTCTGGCTGCCCTCGCAGCTACCGCGGTCGCCCCTGCTACGCAAGCCGCGCCCCTAGGCACGGGCTCGTTGGCAACCGTGCTCGGAGTGAACCCCAGCGCTGCGCCTACGTTCGATCACAACTGGTCGAACTACAACATTCTGACCGACACCGTGAACGCAATTCTCAAGGCCAAGCCGACTTCGCCGGTGGGCACTCTCGCGCAGGGCAACGTGGCCGCCACGTGCTTCATCCCTACCGACAGTGCGTTCCGCAAGTTCGCCATCCAGGCGTTCCCCAAGGCACACGGTTACCCCAACGAGAAGGCTGTCTTCACTGCGTTGGCAACGAAGACCCCCGGGGGAATCAACACCCTGGAGGCCATCGTTCTCTACCACTGCACCGGCGGCACCATCGATTCAAGCGCTGCATCGAAGGCCAACAACGTGGTACTACGCATGCTCAACGGTGGAGCCGTTCGCGTCAAGGTGATGGACGGCCGCATCTACCTGTACGACAAGGGCCTGGCGTACACCAACCCGTGGGTGGTGCAGGCAGACATCAACAAGGGCAACAAGCAGATCGCGCACGGAATTAGCCGCGTGCTTCTGCCTGCGAACCTTCCCTCGCCCATCGCAGGCTGACAGGTAGCTGGCAATGCTGGTCGAGTCCGCGCCTCCCGTGTGGTTCCCCACGATGGATGGGATCCACCAGGAGTCGCGGGCTCACCGGCGTCCATGTGACACTGCTGTCGTGATCGACTCCGAGCTCCGAGCTCTCGGACAGCGACTCGTCGCTGGTGATGAGGGTGCGCTCGAGGAGATGTACCGACGCTGGAGCCCCCTGGTGTATTCGGTGGCATTGCGCTCGCTGCCCTCACCCACCGACGCCGAAGATGTGACTCAAGCGGTGTTCGTGTCGGCGTGGCACTCGCGAACTAGTTTTGATCCCGAGGCGGGCAACCCGCCCGCATGGCTGATGGGCATCACCCGCCGACGTGTAGCCGACTTCCACCGAGGTAAGGCCAGACAGCCACCTACCTTGGCATTCGCACTGGAGAACCACGACGTAACGAGCCCTGACCCCACCGTTGACGCCATCAATGAGTTGACGGTAGCCGATGAACTGAATTGCCTTGGTGAGCCAGCCGGCGCCATCATGAGACTTGCTTTCTACTCAGATCTCACCCACCAGCAGATTTCCGAACGGCTCGGAATACCGCTGGGCACGGTCAAGAGCCATATCCGCCGTTCATTGCTGAAGATGCGCGACCGATTGGAGATGACCCATGGCGCACTGTGACCCCAACGTGCTTGCGCTCGCAGCCCTCGGCGAACCGATCGCCGACGCTGCAGAGAGAAGTCATCTCGCCGGTTGCGTTGAGTGCAGTGACGAACTCGAGAGCCTTGCCACCACGGTACGAGTAGCTCGCACCGGCCAGGCCGATCTCGTGCTCCCACCAGACACGGTCTGGCAGGGCGTGCAAGCAACGCTTGCGTCTGAGCCTGCACCGCTACCGATCCCGCTACCGCTGAATCGAAAGCGATCGCGCTGGCTCGCGGCGGTCTCGGTTGCAGCGGGGTTGCTCGTGATCGCTGGAAGCGTCGCGATCGGCAGAACTCTCGCCCAGGGCCCGACGCCTACTACCGTCGCTGTCGCCACTCTCACTACCCTGCCAGGCGCCCCCAACAACGCATCAGGAAGCGCCTCACTGCAACAGCGCGGAAGCAGTCGCACCATCGAGGTCGACACCGTGGGACTTGCAGACCCCCAAGGCTTCTACGAAGTGTGGCTGATGAGCCCTGACGACAGTGGCCTTGTGTCACTGGGCACGATGTCGGGCGGCCAAACTCGCGCCTCATTCCCGGTCCCTGATGGCCTCCCGCTCGCGATCTACTCGAACGTTGACATCTCAGACGAGCCGATCGACGGCAACCCCGCTCACTCGGCAGTCAGCCTGCTGCGCGGTCAGTTCACTGTGTGAAAGTCGCTGCGACTCAGCGTGTCGCCGCGCCACTTGCTAAAAGAAGATCGTCGCAAACTCGCCTGACTGCACGAAACCAACCCGCTCGTACGAGCGCCGAGCAGGCATGTTGAAGTCGTTGACGTAGAGCGACACGGTGGGCGCAATGTCGCGGCGAGCCGCGACCACCACGGCAGCCATTCCCGCAATCGATAACCCTTCACCACGCCGATCCTTAGCCACCCACACACCCTGTACCTGACAGGCGGCAGACGTCGCGGCACCGATTTCTGCCTTGAACACTACGGCGCCGTTGTCGATGCGCGCAAAAGCACGCCCAGCCCGAATCATCTCGGCGATGCGCGCGCGATAAGCGCTGGACGATCCACCCGAAACAGGCGACACACCCACTTCCTCGGTGAACATCTCGATAGCGGCAGGTAGCAACAGATCAATCTCTTCATCGCGCACTCGACGCACCAGTGGATCGGGCTCAACACGTGGTGCGCCGTCGATGCGCATCAACGGCTGGCTGAGCCGCGTATCGCGTGGGCGACCCCACGAGTGCTCAAGAAGCGACCACAGGTGCAACACCTCCTCACGCGAGCCGACGATCGATGAGCAGCGCCGACCTAGGGCGCGAGCCCTGACGGCAAAGGCCTCTCGAGCCTCGACCGTGGTGTGGACTGGTACGAGGTTGGCACCCGCGTGCAGCAGCGACTCCAGCTGACCGTCGACCTCGTAGCCCCACATCTCGCCCCCCATACGCCAGGTATCCATACCCGACGCGGCAACACGTGACGACACAAAGCAGTTAGCGACCGGATCACGGTCGAGTAACTCGCGCGTACGCGGCAGATCGTGAGGACCAAGCACTCGGACGCGGCCCTCAGCGGCCGTGTCCGTCATGCGTTCCTCCAGATCAGTCATGTGCCAGCTCAGCCCACAGTCACAGAGGGCGAACCGGACTCACCGGTGATCTGCTCGGCGAGTTTCATCGCTTCTTCGATCAACGTCTCAACAATCTGGGCTTCGGGCACAGTCTTGATCACTTCGCCACGAACGAAGATTTGGCCCTTGCCGTTGCCACTGGCGACACCGAGGTCGGCCTCGCGCGCTTCGCCTGGGCCGTTGACGACGCACCCCATCACAGCAACGCGAAGCGGTACCTCAAGTCCCTCAAGCCCGGCAGTGACCTCATCGGCCAGTTTGTATACATCGACCTGAGCCCGACCACACGAGGGACACGACACGATTTCAAGACCGCGTTGGCGCAGGTTAAGCGACTCAAGAATCCCCATACCGACCTTGACCTCTTCAACGGGAGGTGCAGACAGGGATACGCGAATGGTGTCGCCAATGCCTTGGCTGAGCAATGCGCCAAATGCAACGGCCGACTTAATCGTTCCTTGGAATGCGGGACCGGCCTCTGTGACACCGAGGTGCAAGGGGTAATCGCACTGAGCGGCCAACAAGCGATACGCCTCAACCATCACGACCGGGTCATGGTGCTTGACCGAAATCTTGATATCGCGAAAGTCGTGCTCTTCGAACAGCGAGCACTCCCACAGGGCAGATTCGACGAGCGCTTCAGGAGTGGCCTTCCCGTACTTCTCGAGCAGACGCTTGTCGAGCGAACCAGCATTCACGCCAATGCGAATCGGAATACCTGCGTCGCGGGCCGCCCGGGCGATATCGCCGACCTTGTCGTCAAAAGCCTTGATGTTGCCCGGGTTGACCCGCACACCTGCGCACCCGGCCTCAATCGCCGCGAAGACGTACTTGGGCTGGAAGTGAATATCGGCGATGACGGGGATACCGCTCTTGCGAGCGATCTGCGGAAGAGCATCGGCGTCGTCTTGACTCGGCACGGCCACACGCACGACCTGACAACCCGCCGCAGTGAGTTCGGCGATCTGCTGGAGGGTGGCATTGACATCAGCCGTCAGCGTGGTGGCCATCGACTGCACACTGACGGGCGCGTCGCCCCCCACGGTGACCGGATGCGTGGGGTGACGCAGCACGATCGGCCGCGAAACACGACGCGGAGCCAAAACGGGCGCGGGGGCTGCTGGCATTCCAAGGGGGACGGTCACCCCACCATTATCCCCGTTGATAGTGACCGCGGCGACTCACGCCACGGGATCGGTCGGTTTGACTCGCGCAAGTCGGTACTCGCGTGCGTATTCACCGTCGGTGATGAGTTGAGGTACGTCGTCATCGGCGAGGAATTGATCGATGTATTCCTCACCGAGCCCGCCGGCATTACGAATCTCAATCCATCGCACCCAATGGAAGGCAAAGCCTTCTGGATAATCGTTGACGCTCATCGTCAGGTCCGCGTGATCGACCTTTTCGGCGAACTTGGCATACGAGCGGGTCGGGTAGTGCAAGAGGCAGGACTCGATGCCGGTCAACTCGAGCTGGGAGCCTCCGATTCCCTCGTGCCCGGGATTGTCGGCCCTCGCCGTCGACTCCAGATCGACCATCACCTTGGTCATGTCCTGCTCGCACCAGCGCAAAGTCAGATCGGGAACGTCGACTGGTACCTCACTGGCGGCCAATGACCGCTCGCCGGTCATGTGAAACCGCGGCACGACAACCACGTCAGCCGGCGCCGCACTGGCCTGATCAACGAGTTCGTCGACTCCGCCACTCGGCGTGAAGAGGAACTCATCGGGATCGATGTAGAGAACCCACCCTTGCCTCCATGTAGCACGGGCGTGCTCGAGCATCGCCTGATTGGTATCGGAGGTCAGCCCACTGAATTCGATCACGTCAACGAAATCCCGCCATCGCGGATCGGTAAGGATTTGCAGCGAGCCATCCGCCGATCCGAAATCCATCGCAACAATGCCGGCGACCCCCATCGACCGGTGGTGTTCAAGCCAGCGAGGCAGCAGGTCGGCGTTGTCCCAGACCCCTGTGATCAGTCGCACTGCTCTGGAAGGGTCGGACAACCCCAACTCCTAACCGCCGAAGGTGATGGGATTGAAGATATCGGCGTAGATAACCACGGCCGACACCGCGATCAGCGCTATCGAAACTCCATAGGCGAGCGGAAGGGCCTTGGTGAGGTCGACGGGACCGGGATCGGGTCGCCCACGCATCTTGGCGATGCGACGGCGACCGCCCTCGTAGAGGGCACCCGCCACGTGGCCCCCATCGAGCGGCAGGATCGGAAGGAGGTTGAACAGGAAGAGGAAGAGGTTCAACCCGGCCACCAAGCTCAGGATGAGAGCTGCCTTGGTACGCCACGGCTCATCAATGCTGAGCGCTTCTCCGCCGAGTCGCGTCACACCCACCACACTGACCGGAGATTCGGGGTCACGCTCTCCGCCGGAAATCAACGTGCGCGTGAGTTCGTACATGCGCACCGGAAGAGAAACGAGTGCACTGACCGACCGCGTGGTGATGTCCCACATCTGACCAGGAACAGCGGTGATCGACTGCGGCACGAACTGGGTGGTGGGCCCAACTCCCAAGAAGGGTTTTTGTTGAATTTCGCCCGTCGGCTTACCGCTGTCGCTGAGGACCGGCCGCGGAACCGTGATGAGCGTGGCATTGAGGGTCGTGGTGACGCCGTCACGGTCGACCACGATGGTGGTCGGGCCGGCGCCAGTTGCCGCGATGGCCGCGCTGACGTCATCCCACGTTGAGATCGGAGCACCGCCGACTGACGTGATGGTGTCGCCTACCTTGAGCCCAGCCGCCGCGGCCGGCGATGCCGGTGAGCCGACACACAACCCGGCCGCGTCGGCACCACCTGTGAGGTTGCTAGCAGTCGGGGTGCACGGAACGACCGCGCTCGCCGTCGCGGTGAGCGTCGGCAGACCAACGCCCACAACAAGCAAGGTGAAGAAGATGGTGGCGAGAATGAGATTCATGAACGGTCCGCCGAGCATCACGGCCAGTTTGCGCGGCACAGTGAGGCGGTAGAACGTACGCGCGTCATCGTGGAGGCTGATTTCCTCAGCGTTGGCTTTGCGTGCTTCGTCAATGAGTGCACTCAGGCGACCGGTACTGCTGGCTCGCACGGTTCCGTCGGCTGCGGGCGGGTACATGCCGATCATGCGGATATAGCCACCGAGGGGCACCGCCTTGACGCCGTACTCAGTTTCAACGCCCTGGCGCGACCAGATCGTCGGACCGAAACCGACCATGTACTGGGTGACCTGGACGCCGAAGCGCTTGGCGGGCAGCAGGTGACCCACCTCGTGCAGGCCAATCGACAGGGCGATGAAGGCCAACAGAAGCAGAACTCCGAGTACAAAAAGCATTCGTCACGTCCCAGCGATCTCGCGGGCCCGAGTACGGGCCCAATCATCAGCAGAAAGAACGTCGTCAATCGTCAGTTCGTTCCCCTGACTGACCGTACCGCTCTCGGTGTGCTCGGTGAGTACACGCGCCACGGAGTCGACGATGGCCAGGAATGGCAGTCGGCCGCCCAGAAACGCCTCGACACACACCTCATTCGCCGCATTGAGAACGGCTGGGGCCGTTCCGCCGATTTCACCGGCCGTGCGCGCCAGACCAAGTGCTGGGAAGGCCTCATGGTCGACGGGCTCAAAGGTCCAGGCGGTGGCGGTAGTCCAATCGCACGCTGGAACCGCGTCGGCGACCCGGTCGGGCCACCCCAGTCCCAAAGCGATCGGAAGGCGCATGTCTGGCGGGCTGGCCTGAGCCAGCACAGAGCCATCGGTGAACTCGACCATCGAGTGCACCACTGACTGGGGATGCACCACCACGTCGATGTGGTCGAATGGAATTCCGAAGAGCAGATGCGCCTCGATGAGTTCCAGACCCTTGTTCATCAGAGTTGCGGAGTTGGTGGTCACCACAGGTCCCATCGCCCACGTCGGGTGAGCGAGTGCCTGTTCGGGAGTAACTGTTGCCAGGTCGTCACGTGTTCGCCCGCGGAAGGGACCACCGCTCGCTGTGAGAATCAGCCGACGCACTTCGCGCTCTGATCCGCCGCGCAGACACTGCGCAAGTGCGCTGTGCTCAGAGTCGACCGGAATGATTTGGCCCGGAGCCGCAATGGCGGTCACCAAAGGCCCACCGACGATGAGTGACTCCTTGTTCGCGAGCGCCAAGAGTCGGCCCGATTCAAGTGCCGCCAAGGTCGGGGCCAATCCGATCGATCCGGTGATGCCATTGAGGACAACATCGCACTCCCACGCGGCGACTTTCGTGGCAGCGTCGGGCCCGGCCAGAATTGCCGGCATCCGGAAGTTACCTGCTTCGTACCCCTGTTCGCGAGCGGCCGCGAAGAGCGCGAGTTGCAACTCCTGAGACGCCGTAGCGCTGTGAACGGCGACGACCTCCGCCCGACACCGCACCGCTTGCTCAGCCAACAACCGCACACTCGCATCGGTGCTGCCGCCGGCCGCCACGCCCACCACAGTGAATAGTTCAGGATTGCGCGAGATCACGTCGAGGGCCTGAGTGCCAATGCTCCCAGTTGACCCAAGGATCACCACGCGACGCATCCCCCCAACCTACTTGCTGCATGGGTTCTATGCTGATCGCCATGACCGATCACGCGATCACCACCGTCCCCCAAGAGCGCCGACTCGTCACCGAGATTCCCGGCCCGCTCAGCCTTGAACTTCAAGCCCGCCGTATCGCGGCCGTCAGCGCCGGCGTTGGTGGAACCATTCCCGCCTTCATCACCGCGGCAGGCGGCGGCATCCTGGTCGATGTCGATGGAAACCACCTCATCGATCTGGGGGCCGGAATCGCGGTCGTCAACGTTGGAAACTCCGCGCCTCGCGTTGTTGATGCCGTTACCGAGCAGGTGGCAGCGTTCACACACACGTGCTTCATGGTGACTCCCTACGAGGGTTACGTCGCTGTCTGCGAGGAACTCAACCGACTCACCCCGGGCGACTTCGCCAAGAAGTCAGCGCTGTTCAATTCAGGCGCCGAGGCCGTCGAGAACGCGATCAAGATCGCCCGGGCCCACACCGGCCGTCAGATGGTGGTCGTCTTCGAACACGGCTATCACGGCCGTACCAACCTCACGATGGCAATGACCGCCAAGAACATGCCGTACAAAAACTCTTTCGGTCCGTTTGCCCCCGAGGTCTACCGCATGCCGATGTCGTACCCATTCCACGACGGCGGGCGCAAAGGCCCGGAAGTGGCACTTGATGTGATCTCACGCATCGACAAGGAACTCGGCTCGCAGAATGTGGCCGCGATCGTCATCGAACCGATCCAGGGCGAAGGCGGCTTCATCGTTCCCGCGCCCGGCTTCCTGGGTGCCCTTCGCGAATTCGCCACCGACAACGGCATCGTGTTCATCGCCGACGAAATCCAGACCGGCTTCTGTCGCACGGGCGACTGGTTCGCCTGCGATGACGAGGGAATCGTCCCCGACATGATGACCACTGCCAAGGGAATTGCCGGCGGCCTTCCGCTCGCAGCCGTGACGGGCCGCGCTGACATGATGGACAGCGTGCACGTGGGCGGCCTCGGCGGCACCTACGGCGGAAACCCGCTTGCCTGCGCCGCAGCACTCGGCGCCATTGCCACCATGACCGAACTTGATCTCAACGCGGCGGCTCGGCGGATTGAATCGATCATGCGCACGCGACTCGAGGTGATTGCCGCCGAAACTGGCGTCATTGGAGATATCCGCGGACGAGGAGCCATGATCGCCGTTGAGATTGTGAAACCCAACTCCTCAACGGCCGACCCCGATCTCACCAGTCGAGTGGCCAAGGCATGCCACGCTCAGGGCGTCGTGGTGCTCACGGCCGGCACCTACGGCAACGTGCTGCGTTTCCTGCCGCCCCTTGTGATTGGCGACGACCTCCTCAACGAAGGCCTCGACGTGCTCGAGGCCGCTTTCCGAACGGAGACGGCGCTGTAGCGACCCACCGTGGTCCGCTGCGCTCGGTAGTTGAGGTACCCTCAGCAGCACTCCGCCCGCATCGCCGCAAGTGGAGAATCCAAGGAGTTTCCTCATGCGCGGTTCCCGAAAAGTTCTGATCGCAACCCTCGCGGTTGGACTCAGCGCCACTGTCCTCAGCCCGCAATTCGCATCGGCGAGAACCCCGGGTGAACAACCCCAGCCGGTGACATCCAGTCGCGTCACACCACAGGCGATCACTCCCGCCGGGCTCAGCCGCGAACTGCGCGTCGGAGCCAACGGACCAGCCGTCACTCGCATTCAGCAAGCACTGCTTTCACGCGGCTACGAAATCAAGGGCATGACGATTCGTGGCGGCCCGGCGCGGTTCGGTCACCTCAACGCGGCGACGATGGCAGCGATTGTGAAGTATAAGAAAGACACAGGACTCGGCAGTGCACCCGTAGTCACCGACAAGGTCTACCAATC
Source organism: uncultured bacterium (assembly GCA_903927265.1). Classification (GTDB taxonomy): domain Bacteria; phylum Actinomycetota; class Actinomycetes; order S36-B12; family CAIYMF01; genus CAIYMF01. Next base: position 44,861 of record CAIYMF010000152.1, read on the forward strand.
CATTCTCAAGGCGACGGATCCGCGCCCGAATTTCATCGTCATCCAGACCGACGACATGATCGTTGATGACCTGATGGCGACTCCCGAGATCAAGAGGTTGATCGGCGATGCAGGTGCCACCTTCACACAGGCACTCACGCCCTTCGCCCTGTGCTGTCCTTCGCGAGCGGCCATGATGACCGGTTGCTACCCCCACAACAACGGCGTGCAGTCGAACTTCCCTCCATCGGGTGGTTACGTACCGTGGGAGAAGAACAACGGCACCAGCTTCGGGGCCTACTGGATGCAGAGCGCGGGCTACCACACCGTGCACGTTGGCAAGTACATCAATGGTTATGGCATGTACAACCGACCCACCGTGCGCGTTCCTTCGGGTTGGAGTGAATGGCACGGATCAGCCGACCCGTCGACCTATCAGATGTACGGCTACCGCCTCAACGAGCCAAGTCGTCTCAATCCATTCGGCAGCACCGTGTACGGCGATTTCTACACCGAGGATGCGCAGAAGTACGGCACAGACGTTTACACGGCCAAGGCACTGCGCGTCATTGATCAACAGGCGCGCCAGCGCGCGCCGTTCCTCATCCAACTCGCCTACCTCGCTCCGCACGTCGAAACCCTGCCTCTCACCGACGGCACATGGAAGGACAGCTGGGCCGACGTTGACAAGCCCGCAGCCGGTTCGGGCATTGACATTCAATCGATTCCCCCGCGGGCGGCGCTGCGCCACCAAGCGATGGATCTCGACGGCATTGCCCTTCCGCAAGACCCCAGCTTCAATGAGGCCGACCGCTCTGACAAGCAGTCGTTCGTGCGTAACCTGCCGGCCCTGACCTCGGACGATATCGAGGAGTTGCGTCTGGACAACATTGCCCGGAAGCGCTCACTCTTCGCCGTCACAGAGGGTGTGGGCGCCATCGTCGCGCGACTCAAGGCTACCGGCCAACTCGACAACACCTACATCGTCTTCACGGGCGACAACGGTTACATCTTGGGCCAGCACGCCATCACCTACGGCAAATACTTCCCGTACGAACCAGCGCTCCGTATTCCGATGATGATGCGTGGACCGGGCATCCCAGCCCACACCGTCATCGATGGCATCACGTCGGAAATGGACATCACTCCCACCATTCTCGAACTCGCAAAGGTGAAGGCCACTCGTCCGATCGATGGAATCTCACTGCTGGGTGTCATGACGAAGAAGAAGGCCCTTCCGTCGCGAACCATCTTGCTGTCGAGCGGACCTCAACAGTCGGCCAACGGAACTCCGCTCCCCCTCTTCGATGGAGTGCGAACCGCTGGCTACGCGTGGTGGGTCTACGAGGACGGTTTCGAGGAGATGTACGACCTCAGCGCCGACCCCTACGAATTGCAATCAGTCGTTCAGAATCCCGCGTACCTCAAAACCAGGCTCGCGTTGATCGCCGAATGGCATCGAATGAAGGACTGCAAGGGTGCCGTCTGTCAGCGGCCCACGCCCGACATTCCTGACCCGGTCTCGTCGTAACTGCTGTGAACGCCCGCCTCGTCAGTCACGTGCGAGGCGGGCTTTCACAACGGCTGGTGTGTTGCCGGGTCGCGTTCCTGAACGACCCACTGCTGGCCATAACCATCGCGCAGTAGGTCGAGGAACGGCACGGCATCGAAGGCCTCGGGACCGAGAACTCCAGAGCCCGACCATGCACCGGTGGCAAGCAACTCAAGGGCCACCACCGGGTTCATCGCGGTCTGCCACACGACTGCCTGCGCTCCGTACTCGCGCATCGTCCACTCGTTGTCAGCAACGTGGTAGAGGTACACCTCACGCGGAGATCCATCCTTACCAGTTCCAGTCACCCACAGACCTGCGCAAGTCTTTCCGCTCATCTTGTCGCCGAGAGTGAGTGGGTCTGGAAGGCACGCCGCGACCACGTCACGCGGACTGACGTCGACTCCCTTGACCTTGACGGACTCAACACGGTCAAGGCCCAACTTGTTGAGCGTCTTGAGTACCTCGATGAATTCGTCACCGAGACCGAACTTGAACGTGACGCGCTTGGCATCAATCCAGCGCGGCATCAGCAGCACTTCTTCGTGCTCGACATTGACGCACTCAACGGGGCCAATGCCTTCGGGGAAGTCGAACACCTCGGGCTCACTAAATGGGGGCGTCGTGAACCAGCCGCGATCCTTCTCCCAAATCACCGGCGGGTTCAGGCACTCCTCAATGGTGGTCCAGATCGAGAACGACGGCGCGAATTCGTAGCCTTCGACGACGAGGTTTGAAGCGTCACGCACACCAAGTTCATCGATTGAGCTAAACAGGTGGTCTGCCGCGTAGCGGCCGAACACGTCGGCAAGTCCGGGTTCAACGCCCATGCCGACGAGCGCCAGTCGACCAGCAACTTCCCACTCGACGGCGTCGTCGAACTGCGCATCACCGAGTTTGATTCCGACGTCTTCATAGGGCCGCTCGGCATGCTTGCTCGACAAACTCATCGCCGTATCGAGGTAGTCGGCTCCGGCCAACAGGGCGCCCCGGAAGATCGGCAGCACAAATCTCGGATCGACCGCATTGACCACATGTGTGATTCCAAACGCTCTGGCCAGTTCAACGATTGATTCAGACTCCGAGGCATCAATTTCAGCCGCGATAAACCGTGAATCGTTGAGCCGCTCGACCAGCGTCTGAGCACGTGCGCGGTCGTAATCGGCAATCACCACCTGCTCGAAGAAGTCGCGCCGCGCCGCAATGAGGGCCATCGACGAGCCAACTCCGCCTGCACCCACGATGAGGATTCGCATACCGTCTCCCTGAGTTCGGTTCTGGGGATAGTGTCCCACTATCGGGGCCCTCTACCCGGGGGCGGGTGACACAGCGAGGGGAAGTCGACATGTCGACCACATCGAACGAGGCAACACACGGAAGCGCACCGGGCGAAAAAGGACTCAAAGGCGGCTCACTCGGCCTCGTGTCGAGCATCGTCGTTGGAATGGCGTCGACGGCGCCCGCGTACTCGCTGGCCGCCAGCCTCGGCCTCGTGGTGGTGGCACTCGGCCCCGATGGAATGAAAGCGCCGGCCATCATGCTGGTCGCCTTCATCCCGATGTACTTCATTGCGGTCGCGTATCAAGAGATGAACAAGGCAGAGCCAGACTGCGGCACCACCTTCACGTGGGCAACCCGCACCTTCGGCCCGTGGGTGGGCTGGATGGGTGGCTGGGGAATCATCGCCGCCGACGTCATCGTCATGGCCAACCTCGCCCAAGTCGCCGGTTCGTACAGTTTTTACTTCCTCGGTGAAATTGGGTTTACCAACATCGCTGAACTTGGCGACAGCGTGTTCTGGTCAACAGTGGCTGGCCTGATCTGGATCGCTGTCATGACCTGGATCTGTTTCCGCGGCATCGAAGTCTCAGCGCGGGTCCAATACGCACTGCTGGGCATCGAAGTGATCGTGCTGGTTCTGTTCGCGGTCGTGGCCCTCGTCAAGGTCTACACCGGCGACGCCGAGTCGTACTCACTCACTCCTGAACTGTCGTGGTTCTGGCCCGGAGGCCTCGACATCGGCACGGTCGTGGCGCCGGCACTTCTTGCTGCGGTCTTCATCTATTGGGGCTGGGACACTGCCGTCGCCTGCAACGAAGAAGCCGAAGACCCCAGCACCACGCCAGGTCGCGCCGCTGTCATTTCCACTGTGCTGCTGCTCGTGACGTACGCGCTAGTGACTGTTGCCGCAGTTGCATTCGCCGGCATTGGCACCGAAGGAGTCGGACTGGGCAACCCGGAAAACTCGGCTGACGTCTTCGGGGCTATTGGCCCTGACCTCTTCGGCGACAGTACCCTGGGCAAGATCGGACTGCTGCTCTTGTCAGCATCGATCCTGACCTCCGCGTCGGCATCGACACAGACCACGATTCTTCCCACCGCACGTACGGCATTGTCGATGGCCGCCTACCGGGCCATTCCTCAGAAGTTTGCTCGCATTCACGACAAGTACCTCACCCCCACGTGGGCCACCATCGGCATGGGCGTGGTGTCAGCGGCCTTCTACCTACTCTTCACGCTGGTCAGCCAGAACCTGCTGCTGGCCTTGATCAGTTCGGTCGGCCTGATGATCGCGTTCTACTACGGGCTTACCGGATTTGCGTGCGCATGGTTCTATCGCAAGACCTTCATGAAGAGCGGCCGCGACTTCGTGATGCGCTTCCTCCTACCGTTGCTCGGAGGCATCATCTTGTTCGTCGCCTTTGTCTACGCGCTCAAGGTGTATGCCGACCCCGCGTGGATCACTGACGAGAACGATGAGCCCATCACCATCTTCGGAATTGGAGCCGTGGCCGTCGTCGGTATTGGCGCCCTGATCCTGGGGGTCATTCTGATGGTGTGGCAGCGCGTCACCACACCTGCATTCTTCAAGGGCGAAACGCTACCCATGAAGAGTCACGACCTCATCCTCGTTCCCGCCGGCAACGAGCCCCTCTTTGAAGGGTCGCCGCAGCCCGACTCCGCACTCGTTCCCACGGTGCTCGCACCCGACCTGTCGAACTTGCCCGAGGGTGCTCAGGTCTACGACCCGGTTGCCGACCGCATTCTGTCTGAAGAGGAAGTTGAGGCAATCGAGGAGGAAGCCGAAGCTCCGCCCCAGTCGGCAGGCGAAAAGCCCGAGGGTGACGACTAGCGCCCGTCCAGCAAGGGCTGGCTCGGATCCCACGTCGATCCTTCACGTAGATCGCGCTGGCGGCGCGACATGGCCGAGAGGGCTTCCAGTACGACGCGGTTGCCCAGCACGGCGGTGATGTCGGCGTGGTCGTAGGGGGGCGACACTTCAACGACGTCCATACCGAGGATGGGTAGCTCGTACGCAATGCGTCGTACCGCGTCGAGCAGTTGACGCGACGACAGTCCACCTGGCTCAGGAGTTCCCGTTCCAGGCGCATGCGCTGGATCGGCAACGTCGATGTCAACGCTCAGAAAGATGCCGTCGCACTCATCGAGGGCGATTGCGAATGCCTCCGTCAGACACTCATCGAGGCCTCGGGCGACGATCTCGGTCATCTCGTATGAACGCATGCCCTGCTGCGCCATCCATTCAAGGATGTCGGGCGGCGGCCAGTAACCACGCAAACCAATCTGTAGGAAGCGATCACCACGGGCGGCTCCACTCTCAATGAGTCGACGCATGGGCTGCCCGTGCCCGATCAACGAGCCGAACTCGATGTCGCCCGTGTCGGCGTGGGCATCGAAATGCAGAACAGCGACGCGGCCCCACTTGTCTGAACCGCGAGCTACTCCGGTGACGTCGGGCCAGGTAATCGTGTGGTCACCTCCCAGGATGAGCGGAATCTTTCCGGCCGCAGCCACCGTCTCGACAGCCTTCTCAAGATCGGCGCACGATCGGGCAGCGTCACCCGAGTACATCTCCACATCGCCGGCGTCCATCACCGCGAGGTCAACTAATCCGTCTGTGCGCATCGCCATCGACGGCCGCGATCCATCGTGCGAATTGTTGTCGGTCTCGCGCATCGCCTTCGGGCCGAATCGTGCTCCGGCGCGATAGGAGGTTCCGCCATCAAAGGGTGCCCCGAGAATCACGACCTGCGCATCGGCCCACGTCTCCGGCTCATCGAGAGTGCATCGTGGCACTCCCAGAAAGGTGATGTCAGGGCCGAACTGAGTTCCATAACGGGGCATGACCGTCAGACTAGCCAGCCGCGCACTCGCCCGTCTCCACCTTCCCCTTCCCCCGCCCCCACTTCTCCGCGCATTCATCGGTGAGTGAGGATATTCGCCGCCTTTAAGACCACTGCGTGATGAACTCGCGCGAACATGTCGAGTCCGAACCCGGGCTCGGGTTCAGGCTCGGGCACCGGGGGTCAGTACCAGCCACCCCACCATTGGGTGGGGTCTTGACCGTCCTGCCACGCGCCCTGCGCCTTCCAGAACGCCCATGCCTTGCAAGGACTGCCGTAGCGGTCACGGATGTAGCGCAGCCCCACCTCGACCTGAACTTCAGGAGCGTTTCGGTAGGCCGACTCGCTGTAGCCGTAATCGTTCGCCACGCCGATGGTGGTCTGCGGAATCCCGACGTACTTGCCGGTGATCTCGCGGTACTGCCAGTGCGACTCGCCAATCCACATGGGCCGTAAACAGGCCATCTGTTGGGCAGCATTCCAGCCGTAAGCACTCATCCGGCGGCTTGCGTACCACTTGGCATACGACGGAGAACTCCACGAATAGGGGGAAGCCGCTCGCACCTTCGACCACTTTGAGCCCGAACTGGCGCCCGCACTTGATCCCGACTGCCAACCCGTGATTGCGGCGTAGGTCTTGGGGCCCACCGCACGACTGGGACCGAGATCGTGCGATGCCTTGAATCGCATGATCGTCGCCATCGTCGCAGCGCCAAGGAAACCAAATCTCGATCCGGAACTACTGGTCGTCAGACCCGAGATGCGGTAGCCCTTGCTCAACAGACCCTTTTGCACTGCGACAACGGCAGCGCCCTTTGAGCCAACGATCAGATTGCCAGGGAATGCCGGAACAGACGCGCGAGCGACGGCTCCCGCCGCAGGAGCGGCACCGGCAGCCGTCACAGAAGTGAGCGGGCTAGCCGCAATGATGAGCGCCACCAGAGAGACGCCCAGAGTTCGAGTGCGCATCGGTTAGTACGCCGTCGTCCAGGGTTCCCAGCCGCGGTCTCGCCAGTTGCGGTAGGCGATCACGTCCTGCTGGGCGCACGTGGCGAGGTTCGGGCGAGCAGCAAACGCCAGCCCGCCGTAATTCGGCCACTCCCACATGTCCAGTTGCCACTTGCCCATGTACTTCCCGGACGGATTCGACACCGAACAGTCGCCACCGGACTCGCGCACAGTGACCTTGCAACCCATGCGCGAATGTACGAAGGCAGTCAGGCTCACGGCTGCCCGCGCCGAGCGGCTACTCGCCGTCACAGTGGGATCGGAGAGGCTCGAGCACTGGTCAACGCTGGTGTAGTGAGGCGAACTCGAGGGAGCAGACGTCGTGGGTGCCGGCTTGGAAAGCCCATAGCCTGTGATGGCCGCATAAGTCTTCGGTCCCACCGCGCGACTCGGGCCAAGGTTGTGTGAGGCCTTGAAACGCATGATTGTCGCCATGGTGGCGCTCGTGAGGTACCCGAACCGCGCACGTGAACTGCGCAGTGAGATTCCGGGAATGCGGTAACCCTTGCTCAGCAGCCCTCGTTGCACTGCTGCCACAGCCGTCCCGCGCGATCCGACGACAAGATTGCCCGGGAATGGCGGGTTGGAGGTGCGCACGATGCTGGAGACGGAGGTTGGCGCCGGAGACGCTGTCGCCGTCGCTGCTGCCCCAAGGAGGGCACCTGCCACCATGGATAGCCCCACAGAGGCGGTCGCAAGGCGACGAAGCGGAAGTCCGGACTGCATGGCTTGACGCTAATGGCCACTACGGCGACAGTGTCAGGCCCAACTGTCCGGATAGTGACCGTCCTCGGGGGTTTGAGGGCCTCATCTGTGACCCACGTCACATGCCAATTCCCGCATAGTGACAATCCAGACCTGCGGCCACGGTCAACCTACGAGTCGAAACCCAACCCGAGCCGGTCGAGCGACCGCAGCCAAAGGTTCCGCTTTCCATCGAAACGATCGGCACGGTCAAGAGATGCCCGGGTCCACGAAATACCGACCGAACGCAAGGGCTCGGGAGGGAATGGCAGTGGCTTCGAGCGCACCATCTCAAGGCGGGTGCGTTCGGTATCGCGTGATTCGAGGTGATCGAGCATGACCTCGGCACCAAATCGTGACGCGGCGACACCGAGCCCGGTGAACCCGACGACGTACGACAGTCTGCCGCCGAATGCCCTCCCCCAGTAGGCGCAGAAGCGCGAGCAGGTATCGATGGCACCGCCCCACGCGTGCGTAAATCGAATGCCGCGTAACTGCGGGAAGGTGTCGAAGAAGTGCGTCGCTAACCGCAAGTACGACTCGTGGTCGTTCTCGAGATGCGGCCCAAACCCGTTATTCCAGTGGTATTCGGCGTCGTATCCTCCCCACAGAATCCGGCCGTCTGCGGTGAGGCGGTAGTAGTGGAACTGGTTGCCGGCATCGCCGATGCCTTGCTCGCCGTGCCACCCGATGGCATCCCGTTGCTCACGGGTCAGCGGTTCGGTGACAAGCACGTAGTCGTACACGGGCACCACGTATTGACGAATACGTCGCAGCAACGGCGGGAACGCGTTAGTCGCGAGTGCGACCTGTGCAGCACGCACTGAACCGGCAGCCGTGGTCAGGCGCATGCCAGTGCCATCCTCGTCGACAGCGGTAACGGCAGTGCCTTCGTGAATACGCACCCCACGGTCAAGGCAGGCCTGACGCAGTCCCCACGCTAGCCGCGCGGGATTGACCAGCGCCGTTCCTCGACGATCGAGCACACCCGCGAGGTACGTCGGCGAATCGACGAGCGACCGCACGGCATCGCGATCGAGAAACTCCAGGCCGAGGCCGAGACCATTTCCAAGTTCGACCGCCTCGCGCAGATCGTCTACTTGATGCCGGTCAACTGCCACATCGAGGCCACCTGACCTGCGGAAGTCGCAGTCGATGGAGTGCTCGTTGATTGTGTTTTCAATGGCGTCGAGATTGGCCTGCCCCATCGACAGCAAGGTCGGCATCTGCTCGGGCCACCGCGATATTCCATTGCCAAGTCCGTGGGTCAACGAGTCGGCCATGAAACCGCCATTGCGGCCACTGGCCCCCTGCGCCACGCAATCACCCTCAACCAGCAGCACATCTCGTCGTGAGTCACGCTCGGCGGCCAGCAGGGCCGTCCAGAGACCCGTGAAGCCGCCCCCGACCACGACCAGGTCTGCCGTGACGTCTCCCTCAAGCGCCACCGTCGGCTCAGGGCGTCTGGGGTCGTCGAGCCAAAAAGGCGTCAGAGCAGCATCGCCCAACGAATTGGCATCGCGTGGTCGACCGTGACGTGCAAATGGCATTGCTCAGCCCTTACGTCGAGCCCGGCCAACCAGCTGGGCAATCAGCACGATGGCCAAGGAAATGATGAACATCGCCGAGGCAATGACATTGGCCTGCGGCGGAATTCCACGGTTTGCCGAAACGTAGACGAACTTCGGGAAGGTGTTGACCTGCCCTGAGTTGAAGTTCGTGATGATGAAGTCATCGAAACTCAAGGAGAACGCCAACAGTGCGGCCGCCGCGATTCCCGGAGCCAACAGGGGCAACGTGATGCGACGGAATGCCTCACGCTCGTTGGCGTACAAGTCCATCGCGGCCTGTTCAAGTCGCGGATCAAGACTCGCCAACCGAGCTTTCACGGTGACGACCACGAAACTGATGCAGAACATGATGTGGGCGACCACGATCGTCCAGAAACCGAGCGGCACAAACAGGTTGAGGAACAACGCGAGGAGGGATGATCCGAGGACAACTTCGGGAGTCGCCATCGGCAGGAAGATCAGCAGGTTAGTACTTGCCCGGCCGCGGAAGCGATAGCGCACCAACGACAGCGCGATGAGGGTTCCGAGAGCTGTCGCCACCGCCGTGGCGATGAGACCGATCGCAAGCGAGTTGACGAGCGACCCGCATACTTCGGGAGCCCCACATGGATTGAGCCAGTTGTCGAGCGTGAATCCTCGCCAGACCAGGTTGCTCTTACCAGCGTCATTGAACGAGAACGCGAACGTGTACACAACCGGGAGCAGCAGGTAGGCGAAGGCAATCACTGCGTACAGTCGCAGCACATTGGAACCGAACCAACGCCATACGCGCGTGGGCGCGGACAACGTCCGCTGCGCGGGGGTGGGACTCTCAACAACCGCGCTCACAGCAGGTCCTCCGTTCCCACGCGGCGCACGTAGACGAGCACCACAGCGAGAATGCAGGCCATCAGCACGAACGACAGCACAGCAGCAGTCGGATAGTCATTGGTGTTGAGGAATGCGTAGTCAATGCGGTTACCGATCATGGTGTTCTTGGAGTTTCCGAGTAGGGCTGCGTTGACATAGTCACCGGTGGCCGGAATAAACGTCAGCAAGGTTCCTGCCACGACTCCTGGCATCGAGAGCGGCAGGGTCACTTTGCGGAAACCGGTGAAGCCCGGCGCGTAGAGGTCGCCCGCGGCTTCAACAAGTTTGGGATCAACGCGTTCGAGGCTGGCATAAATTGGCAACGTCATGAACGGCAGGAAGTTGTACGTGAGACCCAGCACTACAGCAATCGCGGACGGATAAATGCCGCCAATGCCGTCACTAAAGAAGCCCGCCCACTTCATGGCCGCAACGACCGGGCCTTCATCGGCCAGAATCTGGCGCCACGCAATGGTGCGCAGGATGAAGGACACGAAGAACGGTGCGATCACCATGATCAGAAAAAGGTTGCGGAACCGACCCGACTTGAAGGCAATGAAATAAGCCAGAGGGTAACCAATCAGCAATGCCAGCACCGTGGCACATGCTGCGTAGATGAATGATCGGAACAGCGGCGTGTAATACGACGGGTCAGTGAGCACATCAACGTAGTTGGCGAAGTGGAAGGTTTGCTCGTACTCACCGATCTCACCGCCGGGCACCGCTGTCTGAAGCGACATCATGAACAGCGTGACTAGCGGAACCACGAAGAAGACACCGAGCCACAGCAGGCCGGGCAGCATCAGCAGATACGGCACGAAGTGTCCACGACGCTGCGGCTGAGGTGAGCCTTGCAGGTTGTCGCGCTGGACATCGCCCAGAGCCGCAGCGATCGACATTAGTCAGCCGCCTCGTCGTCGAGGAGGGCTCCGGCGTTGGGGTCCTCACTGCCGTCGAGGATGAACGCAAATCCTGCGTCCCAGCTCAGCCGCACTGCCGTACCCGGATCGAAAACAGCTCCGGGGCGAAGGTTCTGCACGAAGACGCCGATAACGTCTCCGCCTCGGGTCGCCACCTCATACTGCGTCGAGACACCTGTGAACAGTGCGCTGGCGACCGTGCCCTCGACAAAGTTGCCATGCGATGGCGCGTCTCCGGCGACGGTGAGCAGTTCGGCATGGATCTTCTCGGGACGCACACCGACAAGAACTCGGCGCCCGGTGCCAACATCAACACCCGGCGCCACTCGCGCACGCGGTACTCGGAATGCGCCATCGGCATCGCTCAGCAACACATCATCGCCGTCGGCGCCGGTCACGGTGGCAGGCAGCAGATTGGATTGACCGAGGAAGTTGGCCACAAACGCGGTGTTGGGAGATTCGTACAGGTCGATGGGAGAACCCATCTGCTCGATCACACCGGCATTCATCACCGCGACCGTGTCGGCCATGGTCATGGCCTCTTCCTGGTCGTGAGTCACGTGAATGAATGTGATTCCGACTTCGGTTTGGATGCGCTTGAGTTCGAGTTGCATTTGGCGACGCAATTTCAAGTCAAGCGCGCCAAGCGGCTCATCAAGAAGCAGCACTGCCGGACGGTTGACGATGGCCCGCGCGAGTGCGATGCGCTGCTGCTGCCCACCCGATAACTGACCGGGCTTACGTCGCATGACGTGCTGCAACTCAACGAGTTCGAGCGCTTCCTTCACCTTGCGATCGACATCGCCGTCCTTGCGTCGACGCAGTCCGAACGCGACGTTTTCGTAGATGTCGAGGTGTGGGAACAAGGCGTAGTTCTGAAACACGGTGTTGACGGGTCGTTGGTAGGGCCGGCTGAAGGTAATGTCGGCGTCTCCAATGGCGATGGAACCCGCAGTTGGTTCCTCAAGACCTGCAACCATGCGTAGCGTCGTGGTCTTGCCGCATCCGCTCGGACCCAGCAGAGCGAAGAACGAGCCCTGAGGCACGTTGAGGTCAAGATCGTCCACCGCAGTGAAATCACCGAAGCGCTTGGTGAGATGGGTGATTGTCAGGTCACCGTCGACCTGGGTGACGTCAGAACTGCGCGCCATCCCCGATCAGCCCTGGATTACCTTGCCGAATGCCTCCGAGTATTCCTGTTCTTCCTTCGGAGTGAGCGGTCGGAACACCTGGGTTTTTGCAAGAGTCGCATCGGTCGGGAAGATGAATTCGCTGGCGGCCAGCTTGGGGTCAATCTTCGCCATCGCTTCCTTGGCTCCCTTAACCGGACAGATGTAGTTAACGTACGCGGCGACGATTGCAGCGACCTCAGGCTGGTAGTAGTAGTTCATCAATTCTTCGGCGTTCTTCTTGTGCGTTGAGGTTGCCGGAATCAACAGGTTGTCAGACCACAAGACGCCGTCGGTGTCAGGCAACGCAAACCCCCACTTATCACCGTTCTCAGCGTTGATCTGGAAGATGTCACCGCTCCAGCCAATGGCCGCGTAAGCCTGGCCGTTGATGAGGTCTTCCTTGTAGGAGTTGCCCTTAACCTGCTTGATTTGGCCACTGTCGACCTGCTGCTGCAATACGGCGAGTGCCGCATTGAACTGATCATTGGTGAAGGGCCCATCAATGCGTACGCCTTGACTCATCATGATCAGCCCGATGGTGTCGCGCATTTCCGACAGCACCACAACCTTGCCCTTGAGTTCAGGAGCCCATAGGTCGTTGACTGACTTCAGACCGTTGGGAAGCTTCTCCTTGTTCCACACCAGACCAGAAAAACCCGACTGCCACGTCAGTGAGTACTTACGACCGGGGTCGAAACCCACGTTGTTCAAGGTGTCGAGGATGTTGGCCTTGTTAGGAACGTTCGCCTCATCAATCGGCGCGGCAAAGCCCTGCCGGATCCAGCGGCCGGCCATCCAGTCGGTGGGCGTGACGAGGTCGTAGCCGATGTCCTGCCCATTGCCGAGCTGTCCGCTGACCTTGCCGTAGAAGGTCGCGTTGTCTTCGATGTCTTCCTTGTACTCGACCTTGATTCCGGTCTTCTCCTCGAACGCAACGAGGGAGGGGTAAACCTTCTTCTCTTCGTCGTAGTCAAGGTAAAGAGTCCAGTTCGCCCACACCAGTGACTTGTCCGAGTCGGACTTGTCACTCGGTGTCGCCACTGGAGCCGCATTGCCACTCGAGGCCGCAGCAGATCCCGAGGACGAGGACGACCCCCCCTTACTACCCGTACCGCACGCCGCAAGAGCTGCAGCGGCGCCTACTGCCCCAGTGGCTCCGAGGAAGCCTCGACGCGACATGGCTTGGCGGAGCATTTCCAGTCGAGGGTCATTCATCGGGTCCACAGGATTCTCCTTGTTGATTCGTGCTCGCGGAGGCGAACGTGTTCGACTATGGCGTCACCCTACGCCCGTAATAGTCACGTGGGTGGCATCGTGCGCTACTCAATGTCACCTGTCGCCGAAAATAGTCCGGTGCCAGTCCTTGCGTGCCACTCCGGCCGTGTCAATTGAGACGTGCTTGATGATCGTGTACTCCTCAAAGGAGTAGGGACTCATGTCCTTTCCAAAGCCTGACGCTTTGACTCCCCCATGGGGCATTTCCGAAACAATTGGAATGTGATCGTTAATCCACACACACCCCGCCGTGATCTCGCGACTGGCCCGTAGCGCCCGAACCACGTCGGTTGTCCACGCAGAAGCCGCCAGACCGTAGGGAGTGTCGTTGGCGAGGTTCAACCCCTCGTCATCGCTGTCAAAGGGCAGGGCGACCAATACCGGCCCGAAGACCTCGCTTTGAACGATCTCGGAATTCTGCCGGGCATCAATGATCAAGGTCGGCTCGAAGTAGGCACCGGCTTCGGGGGTAGTGGCAGGAATGCGGCCACCGGTTGCGACCCGCGCGCCATCGGCAACCGCGCGTTCGATGAAGTCCCTGACTCGCTCCTGCTGACGCTTACTGATGAGGGGTCCAAGATCGGTGTGCTCGTTGAGCGGATCGCCAAGGCGTACCGAGGCCATCAACTCGGCAACCCCTGCGATGAAAGCATCGTAGAGCGGACGCTGCACATAGGCCCGCGTGGCAGCCGTGCAGTCCTGACCGCCGTTGATGACACTCGCAGCAACCGCACCGTGCACGGCCGCTTCGAGGTCGGCGTCGTCAAACACCACGAAGGGTGCCTTTCCACCCAGTTCCATGTGCACTCTCTTGAGCCCGTCGATCGCCAGACTGGCAACACGTCGGCCCACGGGTGTCGACCCCGTGAACGACACCATTCCAACCTTCGGATGCGATACCAGCGCCTCACCCGCAACGGGTCCGGCACCGGTGATGACGTTGACCACACCGGCCGGAATACCTGCAGCAAGGCAATCATCCGCGAGCATCAATGTGGTGAGCGGTGTCATCTCCGATGGCTTGAGAACGATGGCGTTACCTGCAGCAATAGCCGGCAGAATCTTCCACATGGCCATCTGCAGCGGGTAGTTCCATGGCGCGATAGAACCGACCACGCCCACTGGCTCACGACGAATCATTGACGTGTGCGCGCCATCCCACTCAGCAGCGGCGGAACCCTGCAGGTGCCTGGCTGCTCCCGCAAAGTACGCCACGTTGTCAATCGATCCGGGTACATCGAACTCACGGCTGAGCTTGATCGGCTTTCCCGTTTGAAGGGTCTCAGTCTGCGCGTACTGCTCAGCCTTCGCTTCGAGAATGCCCGCGAGTCGATGCAGTGCTGCCGAGCGCTCGGCCGGAGTGGCGCTTCCCCACTCCTTCTGCGCCTGCACGGCCGCTTCGACGGCGGCGTCAACATCGACAGGCGAGGCCAACTCGAGGGTGGCAACCACCGATCCGTCGGCGGGGTTGACGACATGAAAGTCGTCGCCCGAGGTGCCGTCGGCGGCGACCCCACCGATTCGCTGGGCGGCGATTCGCTCGGCCATGTCTACTCCTGTCGGTCAACTCACTGTTGTCGCGATGGTGTCATGGGGACGGGAAGGCAAACAAGGACGGGCGGCGCTACACCGCGTGAGACGGTCGAGCCGGAAGGGCCGCCGCCGCGAGGCACTCGGCCACATGCTCCGCCCCCGATGAGATCAGGCCGACAGTGACGCGCACGTGAGCACCCGTGAGTCCCGATAAGGCGAATGGGGAACCCGGAGCAACACCAATGCCAGCCGCGGCTGCCCGAACAAGTGCCAACCGCTCGTCAACCACCGGCACCCACTGATTGATGCCGTCGCCAGCAGAGAGCAACAGCCCACACGATGCGAGCGCATCAGCGAGTTCACGTTGCCGCCCCGCGTAGGTGCGGCGTGCCTGCGCCACGACATCGATCGAGTCAGGATCGGTGAGCAACTCCACGAGAAGCGACTGCACCATCCGGCTCGTCCACCCAGGACCGAGCAATCGTCGCTCGACCAGTCGATCGACGACTTCGACCGGCCCACCCACTGCAGCGATGCGTAAGTCGGGCCCGTGGGACTTCGAAAAGCTGCGGATGTGAATCACGCGGTTGTCGAGATAGCGACCCAGACTCACATCGACGGCCATGGAAATATCGCCACAGTGATCGTCCTCAACAACGGTCACCTGATGATCCTGCAGCAGGATCGCAAGTTCACGGGCCCGCTGCTCACTCATGCTGATTCCCGTGGGGTTATGCGCCCTCGGCTGTAAGAAGAGAGTTGACGGTCGCAGTTGCAATGCGTTGATCAGCGCGCTCGGAACAATGCCTTCACTGTCGAGTGGAAGTGCGATCAGTTCGGCACCCTGACGCTCGAGCAGGTCGATGAGCGGAGGAAATGCGGGGTTCTCGATAAGCACCCGATCTCCGAAACCGACGATCAGGTCAGCCACCCGCGACAGTGCATCGAGTGCGCCGTCGACAACGGTGAAACCACCCGGCGCGAAAGGCCACGAGGCGACCAGCAATTCCTCCAACTGAGGCAGCACCGGCCGATCCAGATAGCTTCCCGACAATGCCTTGCCCCCTACGCGGCGAAGAAGTGGCCCCAGTTCTGGAAGCAGGGCGGGGTCGGGGATGCCAGTGGAGAGATCCAGAGCGAACGCACCACCGCCGGACGCCAAGCTGCGATACCGCTGAGCCGGGCCAGCCGTGCGTAGTGCGTAGGTGCCGGCCCGCCCTCGGGCCTCAATGGCCCCCACCACCGTGAGCATCCGCCACGCCTCTGCGACGGTGCCTGGACTGACTCCTAACTCACGTGCAAGATCTCTCACCGTTGGAAGGCGTTCGCCGGCCGCAATGTCCCCCGAACCGATCAGCCGTCCAATCGCGGCGGCGATTCCCTGCGGCGAACGGTCACCAATGGATGCAGCAATGCGCTCCATCGGCTCCTCCTCCCCTCGGGACACAGCCCAACCGCACCCACATCGCGTAGCTCCACTACCCCAAGCTGTGACCTGCCCGAAACAATGTTCAAATCGCTGCGTAACGTATCGCGTGTTGCCTAGGGTGTGGGTCACAAAGTGAGAAGATCCACCACGAGATACACGATCGACACCAGGAACGAAATTCACTGCGAGCCTGCCGAACACTCGGCCGGCCTGAGCGGAAGTGAGGACGGCAATGCCGATTGTCAGGGCAGCTCTCCTGCAGACCCCATGGACCGGGGACAAGGAGTCAATGATCCAGGTACACGAGCAGAAGGCCAGAGAGGCCGCCGCTCAAGGTGCTCAGGTGATGTGTTTCCAGGAACTCTTCTACGGCCCCTACTTCTGCCAGGTGCAAGACAAGGCCTACTACGAATACGCCGAGTCGATTCCCGGCCCTACTACCGAACGCTTCCAGGCTCTGGCCAAGGAACTCAACATGGTGATGGTTCTTCCCATGTACGAGCTCGACGGCCCCGGCTTCCTCTACAACACCGCTGCGGTGGTCGACGCCGATGGAAGCTACCTCGGCAAGTACCGCAAGCAGCACATTCCTCACGTGAATGGCTTCTGGGAGAAGTTCTACTTCCGTCCCGGCAACGGCGGGTACCCGGTGTTCGACACCGCGGTCGGCAAAGTCGGCGTCTACATTTGTTACGACCGCCACTTCCCCGAAGGGTGGCGCGCCCTTGGCCTCAACGGAGCCCAGATCGTGTTCAACCCGTCGGCAACATCGCGCGGACTGTCGCAGTATCTCTGGAGCATCGAGCAGCCCGCGGCCGCGGTTGCGAACGAGTACTTTGTCGGCGCGATCAACCGCGTCGGCATCGAGGACCTCGGTGACGACGACTTCTACGGCCAGTCGTACTTCGTCGACCCCGAGGGTTCCTACGTCGGCGAAAAGGGCGACCCCTACAAGGAAGAGCTCATCATTCGCGACCTAGACCTTGACCTGCTCTTTGAGGTGCGCGAACGTTGGGCGTTCTATCGCGACCGTCGTCCCGACGCCTACGACGACCTTGTTCGTCCCTGACTACCTGACACGGAGGCTGACGTGACCATCCTCATTAAGAACGGAACCGTCGTGTCGCCCACGGGGCGAACGCAGGCAGACGTGCTGGTTGACGGCGAAAAGATCGTGGCACTGGTCACCCCGGGCGATACGTCGCTCGGGGTTGACCTCGCCGCCACGGCAGACACGGTGATCGATGCCGCCGGCAAGTACGTCATTCCTGGTGGCATCGACTGTCATACGCACATGGAGTTGCCTTTTGGCGGCACCTTCGCGTCTGACACGTTCGAAACAGGAACGCGTGCCGCCGCGTGGGGTGGCACCACCACGATCATCGACTTCGCCGTGCAAGTTCAAGGGGCGAGAGTTCAAGACGGTTTGGCGGCGTGGCATGAGAAAGCCCGCGGCAATTGTGCAATCGACTACGCGTTCCACCAGATCATCGGAGGCGTCGACGACGATTCGCTCAAGGCGATGGATGAACTTGTCGCCGAGGGCATCACGAGTTTCAAACTCTTCATGGCCTACCCCGGAGTCTTCTACTCCGATGACGGCCAGATCCTCAAGGCCATGCAGAAGGCTTCCGACAACGGCGCCATGATCATGATGCACGCAGAAAACGGCATCGCGATCGACGTACTGGTGGCGCAAGCACTCGCACGCGGCGAGACCGACCCCGTCTACCACGGACTCACACGCCCGTGGGAAACCGAGGAAGAAGCCACGCACCGTGCCATCATGCTGGCACGGCTCACCGGTGCACCTCTCTACATCGTGCACATGAGCGCCAAACAGGCGGTCGGAACTCTCGCTGCTGCGCGTAACGAAGGCTGGAACGTCTTCGGTGAAACCTGCCCGCAGTACCTCTACCTCTCTCTTGAGGAGAACCTCGCGGCGCCAGGATTCGAAGGCGCCAAGTGGG
The DNA here is from genome assembly GCA_903927265.1 of uncultured bacterium. Classification (GTDB taxonomy): domain Bacteria; phylum Actinomycetota; class Actinomycetes; order S36-B12; family CAIYMF01; genus CAIYMF01. The sequence goes on from CAIYMF010000152.1 coordinate 63,008, forward strand.
TGTGCTCGACTCCGCTTCGTTCACGCGCCGAAGGTCACCAAGACGAATTGTGGAAGTACTTGGCCACCAACGACCTGTCGGTTGTCAGCACCGACCACTGCCCCTTCTGTTTCAAGGAGCAGAAAGAACTGGGCGTCGGCAACTTCTCCAAGATTCCCAATGGCATCGGCTCAGTTGAGCACCGCATGGATCTGATCTACCAAGGTGTTGTCGAAGGTCGCGTCTCATTCGAGCGTTGGGTCGAGTTGTGTTCGACGACGCCTGCACGCATGTTCGGCCTTTACGGTCGCAAGGGAGTCATCGCACCCGGTGCTGACGCCGACATCGTGATCTACGACCCCGACGGTCACACCAGCATCGGGCTCGAGAAGACCCACCACATGAACATGGATCACAGCGCGTGGGAGGGTTACGAGATCGACGGCAAGGTCGACACCGTCATTTCCCGTGGCTTGATCGTGGTTGCCGATGATGAGTTCCGTGGCCACGCCGGCCACGGCCAGTACATTCCGCGCGGCCTGTCCCAGTACCTGATCTAGTATCACCGCACCTAAGTCGAGGAGACACTCAATGCGCACCATCACCCACTGGATCGACGGGGCCTCAAGCCCCTCTGAGTCGGGTCGCACATCCCCCGTCTACAACCCGGCAACCGGTGAGGTGCAGGCCGAAGTCGCACTCGCCAGCGTCGACGAGGTTGACGCAGCAGTCGCGTCAGCTCTGGCGGCCTTCCAGTCGTGGCGCTCGGCATCGGTGTCACGCCGTACCGAGGTGATGTTCAAGTTCCGCCAGATCGTCGACTCGCGACGGGCTGAGATTGCTGAACTCGTCAGCATTGAACATGGCAAGGTTCCCTCCGATGCCGCCGGTGAGTTGGCTCGCGGAATCGAGAACATTGAGTTCGCCTGCGGCATCGCACCCCTACTCAAGGGTGGATACAGCGAGCAGGTGTCGGGCGGAGTTGACGTCTACTCGATTCGTCAGCCACTCGGCGTCGTAGCCGGCATCACGCCGTTCAATTTCCCAGCCATGGTTCCAATGTGGATGTTCGCCAATGCCATCGCCTGCGGCAACACGTTCATTCTCAAGCCCAGCGAGAAAGACCCGTCGGTTGCCCTGCTCATCGCCGAGATGCTCAAGGAAGCGGGCGTTCCCGACGGCGTGTTTAACGTCGTCATGGGTGACAAGGTGGCTGTCGACCGCATCCTCGAACACCCCGATATCGCCGCGGTGAGTTTCGTGGGGTCAACGCCGATTGCGCAGTACGTGTACTCCACCGGAACTGCCAATGGCAAGCGCGTGCAGGCACTCGGTGGAGCCAAGAACCACATGCTGGTGCTGCCCGATGCAGACATCAATCTGGCCGCCGACTCGGCGGTCAGTGCGGCCTACGGTTCGGCCGGCGAGCGGTGCATGGCCGTCTCCGTTGTCGTTGCTGTTGGTTCCGTCGCCGATCCACTCGTTGAGGCAATCGCCGCACGACTTCCCAAGGTACGCGTGGGTCCCGGCACCGATCCCACGGCCGAGATGGGTCCGCTGATCACCGGCGAGCACCGCGACAAGGTCGCGGGCTATCTCCAGTCAGCACCCGGCCAAGGTGCGACCATCGTCGTCGACGGGCGCGAAGGTGACCTTCCCGCGCAGGGGTTCTTCCTGGGCGTTTCTTTGGTCGACCATGCAGCCCCCGGCATGTCGGTGTACGACGACGAAATTTTCGGCCCGATTCTCACCGTTGTTCGCGTCGACACCTACGACGAAGGGCTGGCACTGATCAACTCGAACAAGTACGGAAATGGCACGGCCATCTTCACGCGCGATGGTGGCGCGGCCCGTCAGTTCCAGTTCGATGTGAGTGTGGGCATGGTCGGTATCAACGTGCCGATTCCTGTTCCGGTGTCGTACTACAGCTTCGGTGGTTGGAAAGCATCGATCTTTGGCGACACGGCGATCTACGGACCGTCCGGTGTTGACTTCTACACGCGCACCAAGGTGGTCACCTCCCGTTGGCCCGACCCCTCAACATCGTCAGTTGATCTCGGCTTCCCACGCACCCGCTAACCGGAGGATCCATGGACATCGGCATCGTTCTACAGTGCAATCCCCCCGCAGCACGGGTTGTCGAACTCACACGTCAAGCCGAGCAATGGGGCTTCTCACACGCGTGGACATTCGACTCGCACCTTCTGTGGGAGGAGCCGTACGTCGTGCACAGCGCGATGTTGGCCGCCACTCGCAACATCGTGGTGGGACCAATGGTTACCAATCCCGCGACGCGCGACTGGACCGTCACTGCGTCGGTCTACGCGACCCTCAATGAGATGTACGGCAACCGCACGGTGTGCGGCATTGGGCGCGGTGACTCCGCAGTGCGAGTCACCAACGGCAAGCCGGTCACGGTCGCTGAATTGCGCGAGGCGGTCGGGGTCATCAGCGGTCTGGCCAATGGTCGCGAAGTCGAATACAAGGGCAGCATGCTGCGCTTCCCCTGGAACCCCAAGTCGCGCACGCCAGTCTGGGTCGCCGCTTACGGGCCTAAGGTGCTCGCGCTCGCGGGCGAGGTGGCTGACGGTTTCATTCTTCAGCTGGCCGATCTGTCGATTGCTGAGTGGAGTATTGCTGCTGTTCGAAAGGCCGCCGCTGACGCAGGGCGCAACCCCGACGACATTTCCATCTGTGTTGCCGCTCCGGCGTACATCACCGATGGTTCGGCCGAACAGCAGGCGCACGCTTACGACCAGTGCCGGTGGTTTGGTGGCATGGTCGGAAACCACGTCGCTGAGATCGTTGCCCGTTACGGCGATCAGGGTGCCGCCGTTCCGGAGGACCTCACCGAATACATCAAGGGCCGTCAGGACTACGACTACAACGAACACGGCCGCGCCGGAAACACGCACACACAGTTCGTGCCCGACACGATTGTCGATCGCTTCTGCATCATCGGCACCGTCGAACAGCACGTGGCCAAACTCGAACAGCTCAAGGCACTCGGAGTCGATCAGTTCGCGATCTACCTCCAGCACGACGCGCAAGATGAGGTCCTCGCAACGTACGGACAGAAGATCATCCCCGCCATCCGCGATCACGTGGCAGCCAAGAGCTGATGGCAACCACTGCCCCCACATTTCTCGAGAAGCCTGCAGATCCGGCGCGCTCACACTCGGGACGCTCTGGCCCGTCGGCCCTGAGTAGGTTCGCCCGTCGCGCGGTGTTCATCATCGGCGGCATCGTGGGGGTTGCACTGATCTACACGGCAGTGAAGGCCATGGGGCACGCCACCGGAGGAACGTGGCCCCTCACCTCATTACCGCTCCCCTTCTCAACCGACGACGTCACGATGCCTCCCGTCATGGACATCGTGCTGCGCTTTACCCAACCGCAACGCACTGGTGACCCGAAGAACCTCACGATGTGGATTCTGGAGGCGATGCTCTTCACCTTCCGCGAGGCCTTCGTCGGATTCATTATCGGAATCATCATCGGAATGGCCATTGCGCTGATCATGCTGCGCACTCGCTGGCTCGAGCGCGGTGTGATGCCCTGGGTGATCGTGTCTCAGACAGTGCCGCTGATCGCTCTTGCCCCGGTGGTTGTTGCGTTCGGCAACCAGATCAAGGTTCCTCTGTTCTCGTGGCAACAGTGGATGTCGGTGGCCCTCATCGCGACCTACCTCACCTTTTTTCCCGTTGCGGTCAACGGATTGCGAGGACTCAAGTCACCCACTCCACTCGCTCTTGACTTCATGCGCACTAACGCCGCCTCAGGTAATGCGACGTTGTGGAAGTTGCGCATGCCTGCGGCAGTGCCCTACCTGATCCCTGCACTCAAACTTGCTGCAACTGCCTCGGTAGTCGGCGCGATCGTTGGTGAGATTTCTGCAGGCGTTCGAGGTGGCCTTGGTCGCCTGTTGATCGACTACTCCGCTCAGTACCTCAGCGATCCATCACGGCTGTACTGCGTCGTGATAGGTGCTGCACTGTTGGGCGTTCTCTTCGTTGCACTCATTAACGTGACTGACCTACTGCTCATGCGTAACCGTCCCCGGGAGGCCCGATGACCACCGCCGACACCAGTACCCCCGCCATCGAGATTCAAGGTGTCGGGATGGTGTTCAACGGCGGGCGACCCAATGAGGTCACCGCGCTGACCGATATCGACCTCACCGTGCAAGCCGGAGAGTTCATCTCACTGATCGGTCCCTCCGGTTGCGGCAAGTCAACGCTGATGCGCATCGTGGGAGATCTTGAGACCCCTACTTCGGGAACCGTGCGCGTCAACGGCAAAGACCCCCGGCAGGCACGACGTGATCACGATTACGGCATGGCCTTTCAGCAGGCTGGCCTCTTCGATTGGCGCACCGTGTCGGCCAATATCGAACTCCCGCTTGAATTAATGAAGTGGGACAAGGCCCGCAGGCATGCACGTTCCAGTGAATTGCTCGACCTCGTTCACCTGTCGGACTTTGGCACGATGCGTCCATGGGAGCTTTCAGGCGGCATGCAGCAGCGCGTGGCGATCGCGCGTGCCCTCGCGGCATCACCGGGCTTGCTTCTCATGGATGAGCCTTTCGGTGCATTGGACGAGATGACACGAGAACGCATGCAGAGCGAATTGGTGCGCATCTGCGCCGAGACCGGCGCAACGGTCATCTTCGTCACGCACTCCATCCCCGAAGCGGTGTATCTCAGCGACCGCGTCGTCGTCATGTCCGCGCGACCCGGTCAGATCACCGACGTCATCCCTGTATCACTCGGCGAGCGCAATGACGACACCCGCGAAGACCCCACGTTCTTCGCTTCCATCACCGCAGTGCGCGAAGCCCTGCGCGGCGCACCCGCACCAGCCGTGACCAGCTCAGACTCGGTGGACATTTCGTGAGCACCGTTCAAGCACCCCAGACTGAGGTGCCAAAGCCGAAGGCTCCGACGGCCGCTTCTGGCCGAGGCCGCTCGCTCCTGCCTCCATTGGTTGTCGGAGTGGTCGCGGTTCTTGCCTGGGAAATCTTGGTACGGGTCTTCAACATTCAGAAGTTCCTCATCCCACGCCCCTCGTCGATCATCGCGGCACTCATTGATTCGGGAGCTGACATTCTGGAAGGAACGAAGCGCACCGGCTACGTCGCGGTATCCGGGTTGATCGTCGGCGTCATCATCGCCGTTGCGCTGGCCTTGCTCTGCACTCGCTTTCGCTTCATGGCCGACGCCCTCACCCCCATGGCAGCCGCACTCGCAGCGACGCCGATCGTTGCGTTGGCGCCCATCTACTTCAAGTGGTTTGGTGCCACCGATCCCACGGCCAAGCAGATGGTGGTGGTGTCCGTCGTGATCTTCCCCGTGTTCATCAACACCGCGCGCGGGTTACTTGAGGTACAAAACGTGCAAATCGAGCTCATGCACACCTATGGTGTGGGCGACTGGACCATCTTGCGCGAGGTGCGCCTGCCCAATGCGCTGCCATTCTTCTTCACCTCGCTGAAGGTTGCCTCCTCACTGGCGGTCATTGCGGCCATCGTGGCCGAGTACTTTGGCGGCCAGCAGGGCACCCTCGGATCGATCATCACCCAGTCCGCAGGGCTGTCGCG